>NZ_JCAKNB010000005.1:0-217320 GCF_059515905.1 Acinetobacter sp. FY731
GAATTAATGAGCTGGCGATGACTTACTCTCACATGGGTAACCCCACACTACCATCAGCGCTAAGAGGTTTCACTTCTGAGTTCGGGAAGGGATCAGGTGGTTCACTCTTGCTATTGTCGCCAGCACAACTGTTTATGGACTTATTCGGGTCTTATTTACATCAAATGATGTATGCCTTACTTCGTACCAAATAGAATTCATTAACAGATTATTTGAGTTAAAGTATAAGTTCTAGCGTATTCTGAATCAAGATCAGTCAGTGTTGACTGTTTGGTTTTGAATCGATTTCAGCTTTATACAACAACTGTTTGGGTGTTGTATAGTCAAGCCTCACGAGCAATTAGTATTGGTCAGCTTCACATATCACTATGCTTCCACATCCAACCTATCAACGTCGTAGTCTTCAACGGCTCTTTAGAGGAATAAATTCCTAGGGAAATCTTATCTTGAGGTAGGCTTCCCGCTTAGATGCTTTCAGCGGTTATCCCTTCCGAACATAGCTACCCGGCGATGCGACTGGCGTCACAACCGGTACACCAGAGGTTCGTCCACTCTGGTCCTCTCGTACTAGGAGCAGATCCTCTCAAATTTCCAACGCCCACGGTAGATAGGGACCGAACTGTCTCACGACGTTCTAAACCCAGCTCGCGTACCTCTTTAAATGGCGAACAGCCATACCCTTGGGACCTGCTTCAGCCCCAGGATGAGATGAGCCGACATCGAGGTGCCAAACACCGCCGTCGATATGAACTCTTGGGCGGTATCAGCCTGTTATCCCCAGAGTACCTTTTATCCGTTGAGCGATGGCCCTTCCATACAGAACCACCGGATCACTAAGACCTACTTTCGTACCTGCTCGACTTGTGGGTCTCGCAGTTAAGCGCGCTTTTGCCTTTATACTCTACGCGTGATTTCCGACCACGCTGAGCGCACCTTCGTACTCCTCCGTTACTCTTTAGGAGGAGACCGCCCCAGTCAAACTACCCACCAGACATGGTCCTCGCTCCAGATTATGGAGCAGAGTTAGAACCTCAATATTACCAGGGTGGTATTTCAAGATTGGCTCCACCGAAACTAGCGTCTCGGTTTCAAAGCCTCCCACCTATCCTACACAAGTAAGATCAAAGTTCAATGTCAAGCTGCAGTAAAGGTTCACGGGGTCTTTCCGTCTAGCCGCGGGTACACCGCATCTTCACGGCGAATTCGATTTCACTGAGTCTCTGCTGGAGACAGCGCCCCCATCATTATGCCATTCGTGCAGGTCGGAACTTACCCGACAAGGAATTTCGCTACCTTAGGACCGTTATAGTTACGGCCGCCGTTTACTGGGGCTTCGATCAAGAGCTTCGCTTACGCTAACCCCATCAATTAACCTTCCAGCACCGGGCAGGCATCACACCCTATACGTCCACTTTCGTGTTTGCAGAGTGCTATGTTTTTAATAAACAGTTGCAGGGGCCTGGTTTCTGTGGCTGTCAATAGCTCAGGAAGCAAGTTCCATCACCGTCAACAGCGTACCTTCTCCCGAAGTTACGGTACCATTTTGCCTAGTTCCTTCAGCAGAGTTCTCTCAAGCGCTTTGGTCTACTCGACCTGACCACCTGTGTCGGTTTCGGGTACGATTCCAGTGTAACTGAAGCTTAGAGACTTTTCCTGGAAGTATGGTATCAGCCACTTCGCTAGTAAACTAGCTTGCTATCAGATCTCAGCATAGAGCACCCCGGATTTGCCTAAGATGCATGCCTACTTCCTTCCACCTGGACAACCAACGCCAGGCTGACTTAACCTTCTCCGTCCTCTCATCGCATTACACTGAAGTATTGGAATATTAACCAATTTCCCATCGACTACGCCTCTCGGCCTCGCCTTAGGGGTCGACTCACCCAGCCCCGATTAACGTTGGACTGGAACCCTTGGTCTTTCAGCGTGCGAGTTTTTCACTCGCATTGTCGTTACTCACGTCAGCATTCGCACTTCTGATACCTCCAGCATGCTTCTCAACACACCTTCATCGGCTTACAGAACGCTCCCCTACCACTTGCAATAAATTGCAAATCCGCAGCTTCGGCATATAGTTTTAGCCCCGTTACATCTTCCGCGCAGGCCGACTCGACTAGTGAGCTATTACGCTTTCTTTAAAGGGTGGCTGCTTCTAAGCCAACCTCCTAGCTGTCTATGCCTTCCCACATCGTTTCCCACTTAACTATAATTTTGGGGCCTTAGCTGGCGGTCTGGATTGTTTTCCTCTTGACTACGGACGTTAGCACCCGCAGTCTGTCTCCCGGATAGTACTCATTGGTATTCGGAGTTTGCATCGGTTTGGTAAGTCGGGATGACCCCCTAGCCGAAACAGTGCTCTACCCCCAATGGTATTCGTCCGAGGCGCTACCTAAATAGCTTTCGGGGAGAACCAGCTATCACCGAGTTTGATTAGCCTTTCACCCCTATCCACAAGTCATCCCCTGGCTTTTCAACGACAGTGGGTTCGGTCCTCCAGTTAGTGTTACCCAACCTTCAACCTGCTCATGGATAGATCACCCGGTTTCGGGTCTATACCCAGCAACTAAACGCCCTATTAAGACTCGATTTCTCTACGGCTCCCCTATACGGTTAACCTCGCTACTGAATATAAGTCGCTGACCCATTATACAAAAGGTACGCAGTCACCGAACAAGTCGGCTCCCACTGCTTGTATGCATGCGGTTTCAGGATCTATTTCACTCCCCTCACAGGGGTTCTTTTCGCCTTTCCCTCACGGTACTGGTTCACTATCGGTCAGTCAGGAGTATTTAGCCTTGGAGGATGGTCCCCCCATATTCAGACAAGGTTTCACGTGCCTCGCCCTACTCGACATCATCATATAAGCCCTTTCGTGTACAGGACTATCACCCACTATGGTTGCACTTCCCAGAGCATTCCACTAGAACTTATATGACTTAATGGGCTGTTCCCCGTTCGCTCGCCGCTACTGAGGGAATCTCAATTGATTTCTTTTCCTAAGGGTACTGAGATGTTTCACTTCCCCTCGTTCGCCTCATAAACCTATGTATTCAGTTTATGATACCTACCTTATGGTAAGTGGGTTTCCCCATTCAGAAATCTCCGGATCACAGGATATTTGCCGCCTCCCCGGAGCTTATCGCAGGCTATTACGTCTTTCATCGCCTCTGACTGCCAAGGCATCCACCACATGCACTTAATTACTTGACTATACAACCCCAAACAGTCGTTAACCCTTACAAGTTAGGTTAGCAACAGAGCTTGTCTTACGACTTGCTCATACAGTTGGCGTCTTGTGCATTTAAGCACCGTACAGCTTCAATTAGATTCATATACCAAAACGCTTGATTCAGTTAATTTCGCTAGTACTCATTCTTTCTTTCGATTGAATGAGCATGAACAAATTATTTCAACTCAAATATATTCTGTTAATGATTAATCTAGCCTTCGTCAGGTCTAGACGCTGTGATAAATCACAGAACTTAATAAACAAGATCTTCGATCTCTTTTACTAAATTCTATAATCTAGCAACTTATCTTAATGTATGGTGGAGACTAGGAGAGTCGAACTCCTGACCTCCTGCGTGCAAAGCAGGCGCTCTACCAACTAAGCTAAGTCCCCAGCTTATCATATAGATTCGATGTCTCTGTGTTCTGTACTAATTGCTTAGGTAATCAGATTTGGTGGGTCTGACAAGACTTGAACTTGTGACCCCACGCTTATCAAGCGTGTGCTCTAACCAACTGAGCTACAGACCCTCAGATACATCTTCATGAAGAACAACTTGTTGTGGATTCTTACCAATCGTCAATCTTTCGTTAAGGAGGTGATCCAGCCGCAGGTTCCCCTACGGCTACCTTGTTACGACTTCACCCCAGTCGTCGGCCACACCGTGGTAAGCGTCCTCCTTGCGGTTAGACTACCTACTTCTGGTGCAACAAACTCCCATGGTGTGACGGGCGGTGTGTACAAGGCCCGGGAACGTATTCACCGCGGCATTCTGATCCGCGATTACTAGCGATTCCGACTTCACGCAGTCGAGTTGCAGACTGCGATCCGGACTACGATCGGCTTTTTGAGATTAGCATCCTCTCGCGAGGTAGCAACCCTTTGTACCGACCATTGTAGCACGTGTGTAGCCCTGGTCGTAAGGGCCATGATGACTTGACGTCGTCCCCGCCTTCCTCCAGTTTGTCACTGGCAGTATCCTTAAAGTTCCCACCCGAAGTGCTGGCAAATAAGGAAAAGGGTTGCGCTCGTTGCGGGACTTAACCCAACATCTCACGACACGAGCTGACGACAGCCATGCAGCACCTGTATGTAAGCTCCCGAAGGCACCAATCCATCTCTGGAAAGTTCTTACTATGTCAAGACCAGGTAAGGTTCTTCGCGTTGCATCGAATTAAACCACATGCTCCACCGCTTGTGCGGGCCCCCGTCAATTCATTTGAGTTTTAGTCTTGCGACCGTACTCCCCAGGCGGTCTACTTATCGCGTTAGCTGCGCCACTAAAGCCTCAAAGGCCCCAACGGCTAGTAGACATCGTTTACGGCATGGACTACCAGGGTATCTAATCCTGTTTGCTCCCCATGCTTTCGTACCTCAGCGTCAGTATTAGGCCAGATGGCTGCCTTCGCCATCGGTATTCCTCCAGATCTCTACGCATTTCACCGCTACACCTGGAATTCTACCATCCTCTCCCATACTCTAGCTTCCCAGTATCGAATGCAATTCCTAAGTTAAGCTCAGGGATTTCACATCCGACTTAAAAAGCCGCCTACGTACGCTTTACGCCCAGTAAATCCGATTAACGCTCGCACCCTCTGTATTACCGCGGCTGCTGGCACAGAGTTAGCCGGTGCTTATTCTGCGAGTAACGTCCAAGCATCTAGAGTATTAATCTAGAGCTCCTCCTCCTCGCTTAAAGTGCTTTACAACCAAAAGGCCTTCTTCACACACGCGGCATGGCTGGATCAGGGTTCCCCCCATTGTCCAATATTCCCCACTGCTGCCTCCCGTAGGAGTCTGGGCCGTGTCTCAGTCCCAGTGTGGCGGATCATCCTCTCAGACCCGCTACAGATCGTCGCCTTGGTAGGCCTTTACCCCACCAACTAGCTAATCTGACTTAGGCTCATCTATTAGCGCAAGGTCCGAAGATCCCCTGCTTTCCCCCGTAGGGCGTATGCGGTATTAGCAGCCGTTTCCAACTGTTGTCCCCCACTAATAGGCAGATTCCTAAGCATTACTCACCCGTCCGCCGCTAGAAATCAGTAGCAAGCTACCTATTCCCGCTCGACTTGCATGTGTTAAGCCTGCCGCCAGCGTTCAATCTGAGCCATGATCAAACTCTTCAGTTTAAAATCAGTAGTACCTTTAAAGGGTACCAATCTTGGCTCATCAATTTTCTGACAAATATTTCTCAAATAAACTTCGAGTAATTTCTACCATTAAATCAATGAAAATAATTTCGATTGATCAACCAGTAAAAATCCACACAAGTTGTTCTTCATAATCTCTTAATGATCTTCTTAAAGCTTCGTCAGCCTTAAGACCAACCCAACCATTTAACGTTTCGTTTAATGCATTGCGTTGGTGTGCTGCGTATTCTATACAGTTTCAAAACAAGAGCAACCCATTTTTCAAAGAAAATCATAAAAAATCATTCATGTGATTACTTTTCATACAAAAATATCCAAATTAAGGCAAAATCACAGTTGAAACCGACCAAAAAAAACACCAACACCAATGTCTTTATATAAAAAAACCACATCATCTGTGGCTTTTCATATCGTTATTCTTTATTGCTCTGCAAGCCAAGTCATAAACTTTTGTTTTTCTGCTTTTGTAGATTTTTTCCAAATCTGAATTAAGCGTTGATCTTGTCCATTTTGTATATTTAAATTTGACTGTTCTTCATTTTTTGAAAAACTCAGATTCGCTTGAGCTGTGTATTCAGGTGATGGTTGTGAAATTACTTGATTTCTACCTGCTAATTCACCTTCAACAAATAAATTACTCACAATTCCCAAATTTGATGACTTAGCACCTTGTTGTTTTACCAATAATTGATTCTTACTATTATACAAACCAAATATTGGTTGCTTTGCATAATCTCGAGCTGCATCTACATTTTGTGGATTATCTATAAGTGATAAAACGTAATTCTGATTATCATCTAATAATGGCGTTTTAATATTTACGATATTTGATCGAATAATTTCATGAGTTCCCATATTTTTATTTTCTTCAAAATATTGGGTGTATCTTACAGAGATTACATTTTCACCTACTTTTAATTGATGTGAATTTTTCTTAGAGCTAAAGATACCACTATTCACTTCCTGCCCATTAATCGCCGCAACTTTAATTTCTTCTGGTGTAGTTAATGTAATTGCAGCAAATGCAGGTATATTCATCATGAGTAAAGTTGCAAAAACAGACCATCTTTTTTTCATTAATACATATCTCATCATTTTAAGTTTGTCGAAACTATGAATGAGCTTAATGACACTTTCATTACAATGATGAATCACTTTATTTTTAAATAAAAAAAAGAGTGCCTTAGCACTCTTTTCCGATTAAGTAATACTACTTAAATGATTTAAAACGTTCTGCATCATCCATAAATGCTTTTTCACCTGCAGGCGCTTCGATAGAACCAAATACAAGCTGGGCACGTAACTTCCAATGCGCTGGAATATCAAATGTTTCTGCAACTTCCGCATCAACAATTGGATTGTAATGTTGCAATGATGCACCAATATTTTGTTCTGCTAACGCTGTCCATACAGCAAACTGTGCAATTGCTGTCGAATGTTCAGACCAAATTGGGAAGTTATCTGCATACGCTACAAAGTTTTCTTGTAAACCTTTAACTACAGCCTGATCTTCATAAAATAAGACCGTACCCTTACCTGCAGCAAAGCTTTGAATTTTAGCTTCTGTTGGTGCAAATGCATCAACAGGTACAATTTTACGTAAAGTTTCTAACGTAATATTCCAAAATTTAGCATGCGACTCACCAAACAATGTCACCACACGTGAAGTTTGTGAGTTAAATGATGATGGACTTAAGCGTACTGCTTGTTGAATTATTTCTTCAATTTCTACATCTGTTTGTTCTAAATTTTTTCCAATTGCATAAATTGTACGGCGTTTTTCTATATGTTTTAAAAATGACATTAAAGTTCCTCTTTGATCTTAAGATCAAGCTTTATTCGTTAAACATATCTTATTGTTTTTAATTTTTAGATAAATACCCAATTTCATTACATTGTGTTTTATTAATAGAACAATCTATCAATATTTAAACATTTAACTATGATAATGAGGCACATAAAATATCAATTATATGCACCTCGATTACTCATTCAAATTAATAAAAAATCTTAAATTGTTGTTGATAGTCTATATGTAGTTTTTCATCCACTTCTTGCTCAATAGAACCAAATACAAGTTGAGCTCGCAACTTCCAATTGGTATCAATATCAAAAGCCTGCGCAACATCCTCATCAATAATTGGATTGTAATGCAATATGGAAGCACCCATGTCTGAATCTGCCAATGCTGTCCATACGGCGAATTGTGCCATTCCAGAGGTTTGTTCAGACCAGATTGGAAATTCATCCGCATCAAAAGGACGTTTCTTTTGTAATTTCTTAATTACAGACTGATCCTCATAAAATAAAACAGTCCCATACGCCTTTAAACTCTGATCAATTTTAACTGCAATACCTGCAAATATATGATCTGGAACTATTTTGCGTTGCATATCTTTCACAATACCCCAAAATTTAGAATGTGATTTCCCATACAAAACCACAACACGAGTACTTTGTGAGTTATGTGCCGAAGGACAGCTACGCACAGACTCTTGAATAAGTTCAGTAATATAAGTTTGGCTAAAGCGAATCTTATTACCTAGTCGATTAACATTCCGTCGCTTTTTAAGCTGATCAATAAACGTAAGCGTATCTTCAGACTCATTGTTTTTCTTCTTCAACTTAAAGTCTTTTGTAATATCCGACGTTAAAACATGACCAATTTTATCTAATAATGCCATTACCTTCTTTTCCCCAAAAATCGGCATGAATATAATCTTTATTGTAATAACTTTATTTTCAATTACTTATCTATAAAACTTGCGACTGATGTTTTTTAAAACAGTTACTTAGCTCAAAAACAATAAACTCCGCATTTAGCGGAGTTTATGTGATGTAACCAACAATCTATTTAAAAATAAATATTTTTTATTTATCTGTTTCAAATAGTGCTGCCACAAATGATTTAGCTGAAAATGGACGTAAATCATCAATCTTTTCACCCACTCCAATAAAGCGAATAGGCACATGTGTACGACTTGCGATATTAAATAATACACCACCTTTTGCCGTACCATCCAACTTAGTAATCGTAATACCTGTTAAGCCAACTGCTTCATCAAACATTTCAACTTGATTAATTGCATTTTGCCCAGTACCTGCATCTACAACCAACATCACTTCATGTGGTGCTGTAGCATCACTTTTTTGCATCACACGCTTAACTTTAGTAAGTTCTTGCATAAGATGACCTTTGTTATGCAAGCGTCCAGCAGTATCTGCAATCAGAACATCTACCCCTTTTGCACGCGCACTTTCAAAAGCATCAAAAATAACAGAAGCACTGTCTGCACCATGACCTTGTGCAACAACAGCAACATCATTACGCTCACCCCAAATTTGAAGTTGTTCAGTTGCCGCTGCACGGAAAGTATCCCCCGCCGCAAGCATTACTTTTTTACCTTCGCCTTGAAGACGTTTTGCTAATTTACCAATAGTTGTTGTTTTACCAACTCCATTTACACCCACCACCAAAATTACATACGGCGATTTGTTAGGATCGATATGCATTGGTTTTACACGTGGCTCTAATAAAGCAACTAATTCTTCTTGCAATGCTTTATATAAAGAGTGCGAGTAAATCAAATCTCCACGATTTGTACGTTCCGTTAAGTTTGCAATAATCGTTTTCGTTGCTTCTACACCAATATCAGCAACAAGCAACTGCTCTTCAACTTCCTCTAATAACTCATCATCAATTTCTTTACCACCGATGAGAATATTAACCATACCATCGGCAAGGTTTTTACGTGTTTTGGTTAAGCCGTCTTTCATTCGGCTAAAGAAACCACCTTTTGCCTTTGTTTCTTCTTGTGCAACTTCTGTCGAAACACTTTCTACTGTTGGCACTTTTTCAACAATAGGCACATTAATTGAAGGTAAATTCGGTAAAGTAACATCGTCATCACCGATGTCAGCATCAATTAAAAACTTACTCTGCCCATTAGATTGCTGTTGCATGCCGAATCCCTAAAAACACTGCATTAAAATAAAAATGAAAGTCTAGCATAAACCATATAGTTTTACGTTGTATTGATTTACATAGATTTACCCAAAGATAAGCCCTATCGATCCTCAATAGACAAAGCAGGGAGCTCAGTTGCTTTACCAACTTCCACTTGATGAGCATGCATTAGGCGAAGATATTGACCAAAAATAATTTTAGGGTGCTGTAATAGACGCTCTGCCATTTCTTGGCTTTCAGGATATATCGGTTGACTGGCTATCATTCTAATTTGCTGAAATCTATCTGCATCTATAGGACGATACAAAGCAACTGTCGAAAGTAGCAAAATAATTGAAATAATAAAGATAATGAATGCGTTATAAATTTGCTCAAGCCTTAACTGAGCATAAAATTGCTTAATTTTTTGAATTTTACTGTACATGACTTACCTCGATTAAGAGGTAGTTTATGGTTGTCTTATATTATTCTCAAGGTATTCAGCTCAATTCTATCTATATTTCTAGCTAAAATTGAGCCCGAAACCATATTTAATGTAAAACTGGTGCTAGGAAAACAAAATATAAGACAACAGCAACAATCAACAATACACCGCACATCATTTTGACATAAGTTGAATTTTCATCTTCATGATGATGTGGATTCTCGTCTATCGCTAAACGCTGTAATTCATCATTATAGGTTTGATAAAACTCTGCCCGCTGCTCAACATTTAATTCACGCGTATAATCATAAACACGTTTTCTTTGTGCAAGACAAAAATCCCCCAAACGTAATTCGTTATGATAAATCGCCTCATCTAATTGTTTTCGATGTAATTGTGCTAAGCCGATAACTTGAGCTTTAATTGGCGGTAAATCTAAAGAAAGTCCATCTATTGTTGGTGCCATTTTTATTCCTCTCTTTTTGTAATAATTACTTAATAAATCGTTCACATATCATGCATACGACTATTATTTAATCATTTAAACCTAAATTAATATGACTTTCAAGGTTATTTGATTGACAATTCAAGCAATCTGTAATAATAGTTTAATAATAGAGTGTTAAAAATATCTAAAGACTCAAGATTGGTCTTTATAGTTTGAACATAATTACAATAAGGAGTTATATATGATTCAACAATTCTCTCAACAAGACTTAGAACATGTTTACGCAGATGCGGTAAATACAATCCAATACGAAATGAACTTTTCAGAAGCAGTCTCACAATTGGAAGGTGCAGCACGAGCTGGGCATGGTAAAGCGGCAATGTTTTTAGCAGAACTTTACTATCAAGGTTTCCGCGTAGAACGTGATTCACTTAAAGCGCAATTCTGGCAAAACCTAGCCACCATGCGAGCATAATGAAACGTCACTTAGGTGGCGTTTTTTATTACCTTTTTCATATAATTTTACGATTTTACGCAAAGCTTAAACAATACTGTCATTAGTAGCCTTTACAATATAGTCAAACAAACAACTAAGAATGATTATGTACAAGGTGAATCAATTAGATCCTTTACCCAAAGATTTTTTTCTAAAAATCACTATTTTAAAATCGATGATGTATTGTGGCGTACTTTGGGGTTTATATCATGAGGGTTGGGCAATGACGTCCGACCAAGAACATCATATCTTCCCCTTTTGGCTAAGCTGCTCACAAGCACAAATACATTCTCAAAAAAATTGGCCAAATTACATACCACGTAGAATTCCACCTGAGGACTTCCAAAAATCACTATTACCTACGCTAGCCCGCTTAAATGTAACACCAACGCTATACGACTCGAACCATCAAAAATTTAAATTTAGCTCGCAACTAATGAAATATTTTTTCTTCAACAATCCAGATAAATTACTTGCGTAGCAACATTAAATGCTTATATAAACAATACAAGGACATATTTAATATTCACAATTTCTGACGATAAATGTCTTTGTATTTATAAGATTTCACGTTAAGTTGAAGTAAACCACAAGAACAATGAGAAGAGGATAAGTTTTAATGAGCAATGTAGCACATGTTTTAAAAGATAAAGGTAATATTGCTATATATACCGTAAAACCAAATGCAACCGTACTTGAAGCAATTAAACTCATGGCCGAAAAAGGTATTGGTGCACTTGTTGTAACTGATGATAACGACAAAGTTGTAGGTATTCTGTCTGAGCGTGATTACACACGCAAAGTTATACTTATGGAACGTACCTCTAAAGATACAACTGTTAGTGAAATTATGACTGCCAAAGTTTTAACAGTAGAGACAACTACAACCGTGAAAGAATGTCTAAAATTAATGACAGATAAGCATTTACGTCATTTACCTGTTGTTGAAAATGAAAAGCTCATTGGTCTTGTTTCAATTGGGGATTTAGTTAAAACAGCAATGGATGACCAGAAAAAGTTAATTGATCAGTTACAGCAATATATTTCGGGTTGATTACTCACCCCAAACAGCATGTTTTCATTTTTTATGATGATTCATGCTGTTTTTTATTAGGCATTCCACAATGAATACAATTTCTTCTTATTATTAAGCTTAATCCATCAACATAAACACCTTGACCGAAAAAGCCTTGCTTACACCATGGACAAATCATTTTAGCTAAAAATATTAAACTTCCAACTAATGCATATGATAGAGCAAGCAAGATAAGCACCAATGTAATTACACTCTCACTCCCCCCAAAAAAAGCTAAAATACAATAAATACTGTATAAAAATATTGGCAATCCAATAAATAAACTCAATATAAAAATCAAGCGAAATCGTATCAAACTCCTATATTTTTCTTGCATACCCAACCCTATTCTTCTTATAAAAAGCCCCGAAACTTTCAGGGCTTTTTAACGTCAAAACTTAATTCAAACCCAATTTATCTGCAACGTAGTCAGAGTCTTTATCACCACGACCCGATACGTTTACAACAATTTTTACATTTTTAGGCAACTTCCCTGCTTCACGAATTGCCCACGCTACCGCATGTGAGCTTTCTAGTGCAGGCACAATACCTTCTACACGTGAAAGTGTCATAAAAGCATCTAAACATTCCCGATCTGTTGCCGTTGTATATTCAACACGACCTAAATCTTTTAATAAACTATGCTGAGGCCCCACACCAGGATAATCCAAACCAGATGCAATTGAATGCACAGGTAAAGGTTCACCTTGCTCATCTTCAAGAACATAACATGCCATACCATGAATTTGACTTGGCTTACCTAACGTCAAAGTCGCTGAATGCATATTTGTATCAAGCCCATGACCAGCGGGTTCCACACCCACCAGCTTTACATTTGGCTCATTCAAAAATGCAGTAAATGCACCAACTGCATTTGAACCACCACCCACACATGCAACAACATAGTCAGGATTTGCACCAAAACGCTCATTGGTTTGAACTTTAATTTCATCACCAATAATAGATTGGAAATCACGCACCATCATTGGGAAAGGATGTGGACCAACCACTGAGCCAATCGCATAAATGAAGTTTTTCGGATCTTTTAAATATTCATCAAAAGCACTATCCACAGCATCTTTTAAAGTTGCTGTACCACGCGTTACAGAAATTAAATTTGCACCCAAAATTTTCATTTTCACAACATTTGGATGTTCTTTTTCAATATCTACTTGCCCCATGTGAATTTCACATGGAATACCCACAAGTGCACACGCTGTTGCCAATGCCACGCCATGTTGACCTGCACCTGTTTCTGCAATCACTTTCGTTTTACCCATGTATTTAGCAAGCAATGCTTCACCTAAACAATGGTTAATTTTGTGTGCACCCGTATGGTTTAAATCTTCACGCTTTAGATAAATTTGAGCACCGCCCAATTTTTCAGATAAACGCTTTGCATGGAACAATGGACTTGGACGCCCCACATAATGTGCAAATAGTTCATTTAATTCATTTTGAAATTCGGGAGTTTTCCGAATTTCTTGATAGGCAACGTTAATATCATCCATTGCTTGTTTCAAATCAGGCGGAATAAATTGACCACCGTAATTACCAAAAAATCCATCTTCATTTGGCAAAGCAATGCCATTAATTTGATGATCCATAACGATCCTTAAACTTTCAATGTATATCAATAAAAAAGTGGTTTTATCATAAAACGATTTTGAGAAAATCTCTAATCACTCTAGATAAAACCACGTATAAATGTTTGGAATCAGCGGGCAAGATATTTTGTTAGATCTTCAACACCTTTGAGCGTCATTGGATACATCTTATCTTCAAAAATTTGCTTAATAAGTCCAATGGTCTGTGTATATTGCCAATAACTTTCTTCTTCAGGATTTAACCAAGCTGTTTTTTCAAAATGCTGACGCAAACGCTGTAGCCAAACATGCCCTGCTTCATCATTCATATATTCAACCGAGCCACCTATAGATTGTAGTTCATAAGGTGCCATACTTGCATCACCAACGACAATGACACGGTAATCTCGCCCATAAGTATTAAACAAATCCAATGTATTCATACGTGAAGATGATCGACGAATATTATCTTTCCATACATAGTCATATAAACAGTTATGAAAATAGAAATATTCAAGGGTTTTAAATTCTGTTTTAGCGGCACTAAATAACTTTTCACACTGAGCGATATGCGAATCCATAGATCCACCAATATCAAACAACATTAAGACCTTAATACGGTTGCGACGCTCAGGGACAAGTTGAACATCCAAAATACCCTGCTTTGCAGTTTCACGAATCGTGCCATCAATATCAAGCTCTTCGGCTGCACCTTGACGGGCAAATTTACGCAAACGACGTAATGCCATTTGCATTTGGCGTGTACCAAGAATCTGCTCATCATCTAAATTCCGATATTGGCGTTGCTCCCATACTTTTACAGCAGAGCGTTTACGTCCAGGTCCACCAATACGCACACCTTCAGGATGATCCCCATAAGCACCAAATGGTGATGTACCACCCGTGCCAATCATCTTGTTACCACCTTGATGCTTTTTATGTTGCTCGCGTAAACGATCTTCGAGCATTTTCATCAATTCTTCAAGTGAGCCTGCTTTTTTCAATTCTTCACGTTGTTCAGGCGTTAAATGCTTTTCTATCAGTTCTAAATCGAACCAATCTTTTGGGAGTTTATGAACTTGATTAAGCAAATCATCTAAATCGAATGTTGAAATACCATCAAAATAATCTTTCATCGCACGGTCAAATTTATCGAAATAACGTTCATCTTTAATCATTATGGTTTTAGCAAGTTGATAAAATTCCTCTTGATTCGCAAATACTAAACCTTCTGCTACAGCCTGATTTAAATCTATTAACTCGCGTGTTGAAACAGGCACACCATATTTTCTTAATGTATAGAACAATCTTACAAACATGATGAGCTTATTCCTTTTATTCAACCTAAACTATAATTGCATATTTGCAATAATTCTCTTTGTATTATCATTAAATGCCGATTATGAGTAAAGCGAGATTCATAGACGAGCCTGTCATCTTCACTTCAAAAATGAAGTAAATTTTGACAAGAAATAAATGATGATTAAGTTTGAATTATTTTTATACGATATAAAATATGAGGAGAAACCTTTATATCAACATATAAAAAGCCCCATAATTTGGGGCTTTGAATGATCCATTACAGCTTTTCAACTAAAATTCTATCTACAAGCTTGTTTCCAGTTTGCTTTTCATGGTTTTTACGGCGTACTTTCAGAACTTTCTCTTCTTGCAAATCTTGTAGCATTAATTCTACTGCTACCATAGCTTCAAGCTCTAAATCTTGCCCAATCCACTTTTGCTCACCAGCATCCATTAATACGATTTCATCATTTATTTGATCATACAGGCTCATAATTTCCTCACTTATCGCATTTAAACAGCATTTACTACCGAATGAATGGGGACACTATATACCTATTGATAAAAACTGCAACGTGTTCTGTGTTTCAATGATTTCAAATGATTTCAAATGATTTCAAATGATTTCAAATGATATAAACTGCGCTTGAAATACGAGATAATGACTATAAACTCAACAATAATGTGCCAATATTTCTCTACTACCACATAAAAGAAGTCTTAAATGAAGTTTAATCAAAAAATTATCTTTTCAACTGCCTTAGTTCTTTCATCAATTAGCATGACAACTCACTCTAAGCCAACTCAATTTTACAAACCGTATAAAAGCACTGAAACGGTTGAAAACATTCAACCTCGACTGTATAAAATTAATGATTTAAGAGTAAATTTAACAAGTCGTATGGAACGACCTGAATATTTAAATCAGGAAAGTATGACAACTCTTTATAAAGAAAAAATTGAAAGTAAATTAAAAGAAAAAAATATGCTTGCTGATGAAAACACAGTCACGCCAATTCATTTAAATTTAGAAATTAATCATAAACGTGTATTTATGGGCGAAGGTTTTTCTAGAGTTGGTAAAGAGGTACTTGTAGGTAATTATGCCTCTGGTGAACTTCAATATAATGCTACGATTACAGCCCACAATGTAGAACTTGCAAATTATAAATCGGAAAAATATATTGGTATTGGCAACCAAGGTACTTTCGGGAAAATGTTTAGAGACTTAGCAGGAAAAGGTAAACCTGAACATGAAATAATGGATGTAGATGCTTTTTCTAATAAAATAGTCAATGAATTACCAAAATAAAAAACCGCCTCAATTGAGGCGGTTTTTTATTTCATGCTTAAAAAATTAAGCAGTAATTTCATTTACAGCGGCAACTACAGCTTCAGTTGTAATACCGAAGTGTTGGTATAAATCTTTTGCAGGTGCAGATTCGCCGTAAGTTGTCATACCAATTACGCGACCATCTAAACCAACAAATTTCCACCAGTAATCTACATGTGCAGCTTCAACAGCTACACGTGCACGAATGGCAGCAGGTAGAACAGCTTCACGGTAAGCCGCATCTTGCTTAACAAATTCTTCAGCACACGGCATAGAAACAACACGCACACCTTCAAGTTGTGCATGAGCTTCCATTGCAAGTGAAACTTCCGAACCTGTTGCAATAATAATTGCTTTTAATTCACCTTTTTCTTTCGCAAGAACATAACCACCTTTCGCAACATCAGCAATTTGAGCATCTGTACGGGTTTGGAATGGTAAGTTTTGACGAGAGAAAATTAATGCTGTTGGACCTTCAGAACGTAACAATGCAGACTTCCACGAAATAGAAGCTTCTACAGTGTCACATGGACGCCATGTATTTAAGTTTGGTGTACCACGTAAAGATGCGATTTGCTCAACAGGTTGATGTGTTGGACCATCCTCACCAAGACCAATAGAATCGTGTGTATAAACATGAATTACGCGTTGTTTCATTAATGCAGACATACGTACTGCATTACGTGCATATTCCATAAACATAAGGAATGTTGCAACGTAAGGAATGAAGCCACCATGAAGTGCAACACCATTTGCAATTGCAGTCATACCAAACTCACGCACACCATAGTGAACGTAGTTACCAGCAGCATTTTCCTGAACGCCTTGAGCACCTTTCCAAAGTGTAAGGTTAGAACCTGCTAAGTCTGCAGAGCCACCTAGAATTTCTGGAAGTTGTGGTGCAAATGCTTGAATTGCATTTTGACTTGCTTTACGTGTAGCAATTGTTTCTGCTTTTGCATTTACTTCAGCAATATAAGCATCTGCAGTTGCAACAAAGTCAGCAGGTAAATCACCAGATAAACGGCGTTTTAACTCAGCAGCCTCTGTTGGGTATTTTTCAGCATACGCAGCGAATGTTTTATCCCATTCAGCTTCTGCATGCTTACCTTTCTCTTTAGCATCCCATGCTGCATAAATATCAGCAGGAATTTCAAATGCTTCTTCTGCCCAACCTAGTGCTTTACGTGTTAAAGAAATTTCATCGTTACCCAATGGAGCACCGTGACAATCTTCTTTACCTTGTTTGTTTGGAGAGCCTAAACCAATAATTGTTTTGCAAATAATGATGGTTGGTTTAGTCGTTTCAGCTTTTGCTTCCAAAGTTGCAGCACGTAAAGCATCGTTATCATGACCATCAACTTTAAGAACTTGCCAACCGTAAGCTAAGAAGCGTTGTTCTGTATCGTCAGAGAACCAACCTTCTACTTCACCATCAATTGAAATACCGTTGTCATCATAGTAAGCAACCAGTTTACCAAGACCTAAAGTACCTGCCAATGAACATGCTTCATGTGAAACACCTTCCATTAAGCAACCATCACCAAGGAAGCAGTAAGTGAAATGATCAACAACTTTAATATCATCTTTGTTGAATTGAGCTGCTAATGTTTTTTCAGCAAGTGCAAAACCAACAGCATTTGCAATACCTTGACCTAAAGGACCAGTTGTCGTTTCAATACCTGGTGCATAGCCTAATTCTGGATGACCTGGAGTTTTAGAGTGTAATTGACGGAAAGATTTTAAATCTTCAATAGAAAGATCATAACCCGTCAAATGTAACAATGCATAATGAAGCATTGAACCATGACCATTAGACAATACGAAACGGTCACGGTTAGCCCATTGTGGGTTTGATGGATTATGATTTAAAAATTCACGCCAAACTACGTCAGCGATATCTGCCATCCCCATTGGAGCGCCAGGATGTCCTGAGTTTGCTTTTTGCACAGCATCCATTGCCAATACACGAATTGCATTTGCAATACGACGTTCATTAAGCGGGGTTGTCATAGGTAGTATCCAGATATAGCGTTTAAATAAGTTAAAATGAATATAAATTCAAAGATAGGCCTATTGTCTTAAAAAAATACCCTAGCGTAAAGTGTGATAGACAACATTTATCCATTAGATACACAAAAGATTAAAAAACAGCCTATTTTTTAGCATAAAAGTCATTTTTAAATTTTTTAGCATACTTTACTTTATTCCTATTAATAAAAGTAATGATTACGCAGAAATACAATATTCCCATCAATTATCAGTATTACAAATTACAATATCAATTAAATTGATTAAATATTGGATCAATTTAAATACTTTTCGATAAGTTAAACTAGTCCACAATGTAAAGAAGTTGTACTATATTGCAACTTTAGAATTTAACTGTGTTAGGACTTATGCGCGAGTACGCTGTATTTACTTCAGAATCTGTAAGCGAAGGCCATCCTGATAAAATGGCTGACCAAATTAGTGATGCAATTCTGGATGCAATCTTAAAAGAAGACCCATATGCACGTGTTGCATGTGAGACGCTTGTAAAAACGGGTGCGGTAGTACTTGCTGGTGAAATCACAACAACTGCGAATGTCGACTTTGAAGCAATTGTTCGTAATACTGTAAACGGTATTGGTTACCACCATTCAGATCTTGGCTTTGATGGTTCTACTTGTGCCATTCTAAACATGATTGGTAAACAATCTCCCGAAATTGCTCAAGGTGTTGATCGTCAAAAACCTGAAGATCAAGGTGCTGGTGACCAAGGTTTAATGTTCGGTTACGCAAGTCGTGAAACAGATGTACTTATGCCTGCGCCTATTTCATACGCACACCGTTTAATGGAAAAACAAGCTGAGCTACGTAAACAAGGTACGCTTTCTTGGTTACGTCCAGATGCAAAAAGCCAAGTCACTTTTGCATACGAAAATGGTAAACCTGTACGTTTAGATGCTGTTGTACTTTCAACACAACATGATCCTTCTATTACTCAGTCTCAATTAAAAGAAGCTGTAATTGAAGAAATTGTGAAAAAAGTGATTCCTGCTGAAATGTTCCATGCAGAGACTAAATTCCATATCAACCCAACAGGTATGTTCGTAATTGGTGGCCCTGTAGGTGATTGTGGTTTAACAGGTCGTAAAATCATTGTAGATACTTACGGTGGTATGGCACGTCATGGCGGTGGTGCATTCTCTGGTAAAGATCCATCAAAAGTTGACCGTTCTGCTGCTTATGCAGGTCGTTATGTAGCAAAAAATATTGTTGCTGCAGGTCTTGCTGATAAGTGTGAAATTCAAGTGTCTTATGCAATTGGTGTTGCTGAGCCTACTTCTATTTCAATCAATACATTCAATACTGCTAAAGTATCTGAAGATTTGATTATTGCTTTGGTTCGTGAACATTTCGATTTACGCCCATACGGCATTACGCGTATGCTTGATCTGATTCAACCAATGTATCAACAAACTGCTTCTTACGGTCACTTCGGCCGCGAAGGTTCAGATACTGCATTTACATGGGAAAAAACAGATAAAGCTGAAGCACTAAAAGCTGCTGCTGGTCTTTAATCTTTAGATTTTCTAAAAAAGCCTGCATTTATGCAGGCTTTTTTATTTCATATTTATTTGTGCTTATCACTAATGATTTGCACAATACTGTGTGTTATTGGTATTTCTCTGTGATCTGTAAAATATAATTGCGTCATTTTAAGAATAACGACAAGCACCAAACAAGTTATCGAACAAAAAATCCAAAAACCATAAGGGCTTCTAATATTATGTGAACCACAATTTTGACATTCTTTTTCTGACGCCGTAACCGCTTGATTACAGCAGCCACAACGATACTGTGTAGATAACATAGAACCTCCTCACTCTCTTTATTTTCTTTTTTTATTTTTATTCCACAGTTTAACCAGCTGTGTTCAATAACAATATTTGATTACTAATTAATCATCAAGTTACATTTATTAATTTTTACATAACAACACAAATATGTCAGTTTAGAATTTAGGTGTACAATCCACCACTGTAAAGGAGCTAAATATGATTCAGTTAATTAAGAAAGGTGGTTTAAGAGAAAGAGCAAATCGAAGTCGCAAATACCTCGGCTCAGAAAACACTGAAACAACATTACAGCCAAATACATATGGGAATACGCAAAAAAAAGAGGAAACCATTGCTCCCCCATCTTTAGAGCATTTGAAATCTAAGCAAAAAAGTGATTAAAACATAGCAAAGGTTTCATAGCACAGCACAATTGCAAATATTAAAAATAAACAGCCGGATAATACATCGATATATGCACCCGCTCGCTGATAAGCATCTTTAATTTTAGGTTGCGACACAATCATCATTAAGATTACAAATGTAATAAAGGTTTGAATAGGAATAATGAAAGCCAATTGAGCTTTTAAATGCGCTCCAGCATTTACACTTAATGCTAAGGAAAATACACTACTAAAATAAATTAATGTTTTAGGATTCGCAAGATTCGTAAACAGTCCCAATAAAAAGTAATTTTCTTTCTTCTTTTCTACAACCATCTCTTCTGTTATTTGTACTTTTTCTTTAAGTAACTTTAAACCACCTCGCAACATCGCCCAGCCCATTTTTGCTAAAAACAAACTCCCCACAAACATTAAAACCTGTTGAATCCATGGAAACTGTTGTATTAATACTGTAAAGCCGAGTAATGTTAAAACTACCCAAACAACAATACCCAAAGAAATACCTAAAATAATTTTTAATGTATTTGTACGTGTTGTAGATGCTGCACTTTTTGCAATAAGTAAAACATCGGGACCTGGACTTAATTGAGCAATAAAGTGCAGTAAGCAAATCGTGATTAATAAAGACATTTTCTATCAAAGCAAATAGGTTCTAAGCATTATAATGCTAGCTGTACCAACAATCGTTTAATTAATTATAATTTTTTAAAATAGTGTGATTAAACCAAAAATTATTAATGCCAAGCTCTGTCTAGGACTAAAAAAAAACCCAACTTTGCTAAGCTGGGCTTTCATATACATTAAGTATTATAAACTTTCTACTTACAATTAATTAACATCTTTGAAATTGTTTACATCTTTAACATCTTTCATACCAATTTTTTTTGCATCAGGTGTAACTTCACGCGCCTCACCTTCAATAATTGTAGAATCATGACCACCTTGATGATTCTGCATATCTTGCATCTGGCGCATCATATCTGCAAAAGGATTTTGACCTTGAGCACCGCCCATACCATTCATATCGCCCATCATGCCACCCATCATTTTATTCATCATGGCTTGTTGACGTTTCATCATGGCGTTCATCATCGCTTGCTTAAAGATATTTTGCACACCAGGAATTAAAATAAGTACAGCTATCACATCTGTAATTAAACCTGGAATCATCAATAAAAAACCAGCAATAATTTTAGGTAAATTTCCTGTTAAAGCAGGATCTGCGCCCATCTGCCCCATTTGCATTTGTTGCATCTGTGGCATTACACCAGCTGAATATTTACGGATCATATTCAAGCCAATAAAAAATGCAGCAACAAACCAGAAGAAGACATACCACATACTGCCAACTAGGTCACCTACGCCAATCCATACCAAAACTTCTAGAATTAAGCCTGCTAATACAATAAGAAATAATTTCATGAAAATTAATCTGATCTCAATAAAATAAATAAAGTTTACCGATCAACTGCTTAACTACTATCAAGCTTTTTTGATGCGTTTTTATAACAATATGGGCATTCTAAAATTTTTAAAGGGTTTAAATTAAATCATGACCTATTTTTTTAAAATAATTTAAAAAATCTAATATTTAAAGCGGCAAAGGGTTCAGATCAGCTCAAGAATTATTCTTTACTTCAAGCTTTTATGAAAATACATACCATATTCATTGCCCTTATTATAATATTCATATTACATCCTTATATTATCCTTATAAATTCATGGCATTAATTATTGGTATTGACCCGGGTTCTCGCCTTACAGGCTACGGTATTATTGAACATGAAGGTTCAAAGCTCCGCTTTATTGATGCAGGAACAATTCGTACTGAAACAACAGAAATGCCTGAGCGATTAAAGCGAATTTTTGCTGGAATTGATCGTATTGTTAAATTCCATGGTCCTACCGAAGCAGCTGTAGAACAAGTTTTTATGGCACAAAACCCAGATTCCGCTTTAAAACTAGGTCAAGCTAGAGGGGCTGCCATTGCCGCCCTTACCAATTTGGATTTAAAAGTTGCGGAATATACAGCACGCCAAATCAAGCAATCTGTCGTTGGTTATGGCGCTGCAGATAAAGAACAAGTTCAAATGATGGTGATGAAACTTCTCGATTTAAGTATTAAACCTCAAGCCGATGCTGCCGATGCTTTAGCTGCTGCAATTTGTCACGCACATGCCTCTGGCAGCATGAGTAAACTTGCAGTTTTAAATGCTCTTGGCGGAATGGCACGTGGTCGAAGTAGAAGCTCTAGCCGCCGTAGATAATCTTACGTCACATAAAATTGCCTTCATTTATGAATACATGAAGGTAAGAATTCTTGAAAAATAAAGTAATAATTTATAGAGATTAAAACCTGATAGCATAAACATTCAAACATAAAAATAAAATTGAATCTGTCAGGATAAATAAAATGAAACATCTCTTTTTATTAGCACTGCTTTCAACGCCTTTCATCGTTTCAAATTATGCTCATTCTGGAATTTATCTTCAAAATTATGAAGCTCCACAAATTGTAAAATATGGCGTAAATACTGTTGTCTTTATAGAGCCTAAAAAAAATGCCTGTTTGAAAAAAATGTGTGCTGTTGTCACCCCTAAATGGAATTCTAGTGAACCTAAAAAATTACAATTAAGAAGTCATGTTGCACAATCACATGTCAATATTAGCTCCGCATCTATTCTTATTGATGGACAAGAAATTATTTTAAATACTGAAAAAGGAACAATATTAAGTGAAAATTTAGATGGTAGTAATAAGTTAAGTATGCAAAATCATTATGCACATTACGACATTATTGACCGAATTATCAGTGCTCAAGAGGCAACTATAAAAATACGAACCGCCAATGGAGAAACTGAATCACTTATCAAAACAAAGGGATTATTAAGCCAACAAGGGGAAGTCTTTGAAGCTTTTAAATCCAAAGTAAATTCAGAAAAGTTAAAACTAGGTATTGAATAACTCCAGCTTCTAAATTTATGAGCACTTATAACTTTAAATGTTGTGCAAAATCTTTTTTCATTTCTCGTATAGAGGGTTGCTTAGGATAAGTGGCGATCAGTATTCTGCCACTAAAGCGAATATTTTTTTGCTGATTAGAATCTATACGGATAAAAACCAGTTCATCTAGCTCATTTCGATGATCAATCTCACAGATCATCATTGTTCCATTTCGCTCAATTACAGAAAATTGAGGAAAATTGTTTTGAATAATTTGTTTAAATGATTGGCTTTTGGAGGAGTCTCCATCCATTTGTGTATACATAATCAGTGCAATACACAACAAAACCACCAACAAAACAATCGCATACTTATCCATTATTCTTCACGCCATAAAATTTAGATTACAATGTAATTACTTTGTATTAACTTTTCGATTTATCGTTTCATAAATTGCCTTAGGCATATTAAACGCCTGAATACCACACATTCCATTTTCAGCTAAACGATCCCCTGCAATGGCATGCAAAGTTACAATTTCATGTAAGGTAATTTCACTATCAAACTGTGCTTTTAAACTTGCAGCCATTCCCGATAAAACATCCCCCATTCCACCTGTTCCCATGCCCGAATTTCCAGCAGTACAAATCCAGAGTTTATTGTTTTCTAAAATTAGACTCCCTGAGCCTTTAAGCAACCATTGTCCACTATATTTTTCTTTTAGTGAATGAATGGCTTTTATTCGATCTTTTTCAATATCTAAAACCTGGCAATTTAAAAGTTTTGCAGCTTCGCCAGGATGTGGCGTTAAAAAAACTTTATCATTCACCTGTTGTGGATTTTCCGCCAAAAACCACAAAGCATCGGCATCTAATACAATGTCTAAATTTGATTTCAAAAGTAAATCAAACCACAAATTATATTGATTTTTAGCCCATTCATCACGCCCCAAACCCATGCCAAAACAAACAGCATCAATTTGGCTAAGTAAATTTTTAATCTCAATAATACTTAGGCTATTTATATCTTTAAGCATAATATTAGGTGATCGTGCCAAAATAGCCACATGATGCCGTACATCACAAACTACTGTCACTTTTCCTGCACCTACCGCAAAGGCAGATTCAGCCGCCATAATAACAGCACCGCCCATTTCAGCATGCCCACCCACAACTAAAACATGACCATAACTGCCTTTATGCCCAAAAGCTTTGCGTGCAGGTAAATGGATATTGGTTGATGCTAGTTGAGCAATTGGATGAATTTTTGAATCTAAAGGAATAAGAGAAATAGTATCTATTTCACCTGCATATTCCTTAGCTTTTCCTGTAAATAACCCTGCTTTTAAGCCTAATACTGTAAATGTATGATCTACCTTAATAGCATTAGGTAAAGGCTGACCTGTATTGGCTTGCAAACCACTAGGAATATCAATTGCAATTTTAAGAGCATTTTGAGCATTAATGCTATGAATCACTTTTTGCCATTTTTCATCTAATTGACGGTTTAATCCAATACCAAATAAAGCATCTACAAAACAGTCATATTTATGTTGAAAACTAAAATCTGATATTATTTTAATCTTCTCTTCTTTTGCTTCTTTATATGCACGATGTAAATCTTGTGAATCACCTAATTCAGCAGCATAAATATCAACATCAATTCCTTGGAGTTTTAAATATTTAGCAACCAAATAACCATCGCCTGCATTATTCCCCTGCCCACAACACACAGCAACACTTGAAACTTGATGGTGATTAAACAATGACATAAGACGCTGTGAAATTAACCAAGCAACTTGTTGCATTAAGCCATAAGAACTATTTTGATGAGCAAACCAACGCTGTTCCCATGCTTGTATATCGTAGCTATGATAAACTTGCTGATGCATTGTTATTCCTTCTTATTTCATTATGACATCATCCACAGCCAGTCAAAAAATTCCTGTCAATCAACAGGATCCTGAAGCGCTTAAGGCGTGGATTAAAGCTCAAGCTTTAGAACTCGGCTTTGCTGATTGTGTCATTGCACGTCCAGATGCTCAAGAAGAATTACCACGTTTACAAGAATATTTAGATCGTGGTTATCATGCAGATATGCACTTTTTAGCAGAAAATTTAGAGAAACGTGCCAATCCAATACTCTTAGTCCCGAATACCAAAAGCATCATTTGTGTGCGTATGAACTATTTGGTTGAATCACCAAAGCCTCGTTATGTACCCAATGAACCAAACTCTGCCATTATCGCGCGCTATGCACGTGGACGTGATTATCATAAAACCATGCGGGGTCGCTTAAAAACTTTAGCTTCTCGCATTCGTGAAAAAGTGGGAGATTTTGAATCTCGTCCTTTTGCAGATTCTGCGCCTATCTTTGAAAAATCTTTAGCTGAAAATGCTGGAATGGGATGGACAGGTAAACATACTCTTCTTATTCATAAAAAATCAGGCTCATTTTTTGTTTTAGGTGAATTGTTTACATCGCTCGATTTACCCTTTGATTCGCCCACTACAAAACATTGTGGTTCTTGTACTGCATGTATTGATATTTGCCCAACTCAAGCCATTGTAGAACCTTATATGCTTGATGCACGCAAATGTATTGCTTACCTCACGATTGAGTATCAGGGCATTATTCCAGAAGAATTACGCCGTGGCATAGGCAACCGCGTATTTGGATGTGATGATTGCCAACTCATCTGCCCATGGAATGGCTTTGCAAAAACAACACCTATTGAAGACTTTTACCCAAGACACGGCTTAGATCAAGTATCTCTTCTTGATTTATGGCAGTGGGATGAAGCAACCTTTTTAGCTAAAACTGAAGGTAGTCCGTTACGTAGAACAGGCTATCAAAGTTTTATGCGAAATATTGCAATTGGCTTAGGTAACGCACCATTTAATCAAGCAATTATCGATAGTTTAGAAAAAAGTAAACTACAGCATGATGATATTGTGCAAGTCCATATTGATTGGGCAATTCAAGAACAGCAAACAAAGCAACACAATATTTGATTTTTTATTCATCGATATTCAAAAACTATAAGAATAAAACCACCTTTCCACTTAAAAGCTAAGTTTGCAATATATGCGAAACATACAATCACAATCACAGCAAAATTAAAATTAAAGAAAAATAACTTTGTAAGCAATTAGGCGAAAAATACACTAATTTTGTAAGTATTTTAACATTTATCTTTTTTCTAATATTTAGTTTCACCATCGATAGATACTATCAAACTTGGTCTATATTGCCTTTTTATTGGTTCAAATCTTGCTATGATATTTGTAGATTAATTAATCATGGACTTTAATAATGATTCGTAATGATTGGACGCGTGACGAAATTCAAGATTTATACAACCAACCTTTTCTAGATTTGGTCTTTCAAGCACAACAAGTGCATCGTCAGCATTTTCCTGCAAATACGGTTCAGGTCAGCACCCTACTTTCAATCAAAACAGGTAAATGCCCTGAAGATTGCAAATATTGCTCTCAATCTGCACATTACGATTCAAAACTTGAAGCTGAAAAACGTATTGCTGTTACTAAAGTTATTGAAGAGGCAAAACAAGCATTAGATGCAGGTTCTACCCGTTTCTGCATGGGGGCTGCATGGCGTAATCCACACGAACGCGATATGCCTTACGTTCTCGAAATGGTTAAAGAAGTGAAAGCATTAGGCTTAGAAACGTGTATGACGCTTGGTATGCTAAACCAATCTCAAGCAGAACGCTTAAAAGATGCAGGTCTAGATTATTACAATCACAACTTAGATACATCTCGTGAATATTATTCAAATATTATTAGCACACGTACCTTCGATGATCGATTAACCACCATTGATTTTGTACGCAATTCGGGTATGAAAGTATGCAGTGGCGGTATTTTAGGTTTAGGCGAACATCAGAATGATCGTGTTGGCTTATTGCATGAACTTGCTACTCTCCCTATTCACCCCGAATCTGTGCCTATTAACATGCTTGTTCCTATTGAAGGAACGCCTTTAGCAGAAGTTGAAAAACTTGATGTAACTGAGTGGATTCGTAGTATTGCTGTAGCACGTATTATTATGCCAAAAAGTTATATTCGTTTATCTGCAGGTCGTGAGTCTATGTCTGACTCAGATCAAGCACTTGCATTTATGGCAGGTGCAAACTCTCTATTTTCAGGTGAGAAATTATTAACCACACCAAATGCAGGTGAAGGTAAAGACAAAATTTTATTTAAAAAACTTGGAATTAATACTGAAAAAGCTAAACCAAGTGTAAAAGAATTAAGCATAGATGCCATGTCTGCATAATGCTTTTTCTCTCATTCTATGTTTTAATAGACTTAGTATGAGATGAGCCTCTTACAGTATTTAGACTTAGATTCTAAATACGACTAGCCCCTAACCATGGGGCTTTTTATTGTCTAAAAACTTTATAAATACATTTTCTATCAGCTACACTATAAAAAACTCAATAACTCATTTTTATAAAAACTAATCACCAATATCAAACTGGATAAGTATGACAACTATATGCTTAAACATGATCGTTAAAAATGAAAGTAAAATTATTACAGATGCTTTTGACAATATAAGAAAGAATATCAATATTGATTTATTTATTATCAGTGATACTGGCTCAACAGATCACACTATTTCAGTAATGAAAGACTATTTTGAACAAAATAATCTTAACCATGAAATTCATTCAAATAAGTGGATTAATTTTGAGCACAATCGAAATATCGCTTTACAGTATTGTCTAAATAAAAGTGACTATATTTTATTTTTTGATGCAGATGATCGATTTATTAATCAAATAAGTTTACCTAAAAAATTAACAGCAGATGTTTATTCTTTAAAGTATAAAAGTGCACACAACTCTGGTTTCTTTTATTATCGAAACAGCTTAGTTAGAAATAATATTGGGCACTGGATTAGCGTTATCCATGAATCATTTATAATCACTAAAAAGAACTATACAAAAACAAATATTGATGGTGATTATTATATTCAGATTGGTCATTTTGGTGACCGCAGCCAAGATCCCAACAAATATTTAAATGATGCCCTTTTACTTGAACAATCTTTTTTAGAGCAATCAAACACTTCATTTTTAAAAGCACGTTATGCTTATTATTGTGCAACATCTTACTATAGTCATGGAGAGCCTAAAAAAGCCGTTGAATGGTTTAAAAAGCGTATAGAGCTAAAAGATATTTCTTTCGATTTTAATGAAGAATATTTAGCTTATAAGCATTTAGGTATGATCTATAAAGAATTAAATGATCATGCCAATGCAATTAACACTTGGCTTTTAGGTTGGAATAACCACCCAACAAAAGCTGAATTATTATATGAAGCTAGTCTTTTATATTCAGAAAATCAGCACTTTTTCTTGGCTTATAAAATTGCATTATTAAGTGAACAACTTTGCATAGAACCTATAAATACCGAATATTGTTATGAAGAAAATGTTTATCACTATGGATTAAATTATCAAATTTCAAAATATGGTGTGCAATATCATTTTTATAAAGAAGCCTTGCGTGCATTAATTCGCATTACCACAAAACCCTTTTTCTCTAAAGAACTGGTCGATCATGTTCTGGAATCTTTACTTCTGTTGGCACAGAAGAATATTTTAGACCATATATCTAGTGAGACCATCGAGCATTTAATGAATTATGCTCAATCAAATGAATGCACAAAAGTATTCATCAGGAATGAATTAATTGAGAAGTTAACTCAAATAAAATGATAAATTAATTTAGACATGAAGTTTTAAATACCTACCAAACATTTTATATAACTTTTTGATATAAAAGATAAACCTAAAATATTAATTCGGGGATAAATTTTTCTAACATCAAACTAAAAGTCTGCAATGTATTCGCTGCTACAATTGCTATCACAATTATTACTACTGTTTTTTCTATTATTTATCTTGGATGTCAAAAAAATCCAACCCCTATACTAAGCTCATTAACTTTAATTGGTAGCTTTATAGGTGCATTTGCAACATTAATAGCGGCTTATATTGCCTCATTACTATATAACGATTGGCGAAAGCCAATTATTTTAGAAAAAATATCAATTGAACAAAAAGATACATATTTATTAAGTCGTAAAATGAAGAGAAATATTGATGCTTCATTATTATTTTTACGAACTCAATCACCATCCCCTCTCACAGGTCTAAATAATGGTGACGAATTCTCACTAAAATATCAATTTTTAGTCAACAATATTTTAGATGATATAGATGACCTTTCTGGATTAGTAAAGCGTTACGAATCACACATCAATCCAAAATTAAAAAACTCTGAAATACATTTAAAGCAAATAGATAAATATATGAACTCGACCAAACAAGTTTACAAATTATTAGCTGAACCAAATCCTATTCTAGGCTATATCGAGTCCTACATGCAGGTTAAAGATGCGTATAATTCTAGAGATATATTTCAACCATTCGAAGATATTACTATAGGCTTACCAGATGAACTCTCTGAGTATTATTCAACCCTAATCTCCTACTAATAAATAATCTCTTCTAGATAAAACCACAAAAAACCCACGCTAAACGTGGGTTTTTCAAAACTAAAACGCTTAACGTCTTGCCATAAATGCTAAACGCTCAAGCAATTGAACATCTTGTTCATTCTTAATAAGTGCACCATAAAGTGGTGGAATTGCCTTCGTTTTATCTGCATTGCGAAGTACATCTTCAGGCATATCATCTGCCATTAACAAACTTAACCAATCAATTAATTCTGAAGTCGAAGGTGGTTTCTTCAAACCCGGAACTTTACGCAATTGAAAGAAAATTTGTAAAGCTTCATTGACCAATGTCGCTGAAATATTATTGAAATGTACATCAATAATTTCACGCATTGTTTCTTCATTTGGAAACTCAATGTAGTGAAAGAAACAACGACGCAAGAATGCATCTGGCAATTCTTTTTCATTATTTGAAGTAATAATTACAATTGGCCGCTGAGTCGCTGTAATGGTTTCCCCTGTTTCATAAACAAAGAAAGACATTTTATCGAGTTCATGCAACAAATCGTTCGGAAACTCAATATCTGCTTTATCAATTTCATCAATTAATAAAACACAACGCTCTTCACTAGTAAAAGCTTCCCAAAGTTTGCCCGGCTTAATGTAGTTTTTAATATCGTAAACACGATCATCACCCAACTGACTATCACGTAAACGTGAAACAGCATCGTATTCGTATAAACCTTGCTGTGCTTTGGTTGTCGACTTAATATGCCAAGTCATTAGCTTTAAACCAAGGCTCGATGCAACTTGCTCTGCAAGCAAAGTTTTACCCGTTCCTGGTTCACCTTTAACTAAAAGTGGCTTTTGCAAACTACGTGCAGCTTTAACAGCAAGTTTTAAGCTATCTGTAGCAATATATTGATCTGTACCCGAAAATTGTTGCGTATCAACCGACATGACTAAACCTTATTTTTTTTAATTTAAAGTGGCGAACTTTTTGTACTCTTTTCAATGCCTGCTTTGTTTGCACTGTATTTAGTCCATAAATAACCAATAACAGCTCCCAAACCAATCACAAACAAAATAAGAGAGGCATTTAATAAAATTAAAGGCGTGTCTTTGGTTAATACCCCAAAAACAACACCAAAAAATGCAGGCGCAATAGAGGCATTATTACCATCCGATGCTGTTGGTGTCAGCAATACTGCAAACACCACAATCCAACTCAAACCACCTAAAATTTTAGGTAGTCGTATTGCAATACCATACCAACACGCCAAAACAAGTACACTACCGAGTAAGTACACAGTAATAGCAATTGATTCTTCAGGAATTGCGTCCAACATTGAAAGAAAATTATCCACGGCACAACTCCTGAATTAAATTAAGCACCACGCAAGCCTTCAGGTGCAGCAGCATTTGGATTGATTAATCCTTCTGGCGGCACTTGAATAAAGAAACCTTTTGTTTCAATGGAATCCATCACATGCAAAACATTTACGCGTGCAAGTTTACGAGATTCACTTAACTCTAAATCCATAACAAAAGTTGCACGACCAAATGCTGTACGCATTGCTTCAGGCAAAACTTCTAAAGGATCTGTAGTTTCAGCTTCGTTTTCGCTTACTTCAGGACGGGCAATATAAAGATACATCTCATCTTTTTTGCTAGATTTGTAGATTGAACACAACATATTCGAATTAATACTCTTTTAACGCACAATAAAGCATACAACAAAAAAAAGACCGAAACATTAACGATTATTAACGCATCAGTCTAGATTTTGTATAAATGACATAAGTTTGAACGGTTTGTATGTATTTTATACAGAAACTTTCATTTGAGTTGATAAATAGTCGACATCATTATGAAGCGCATTTATTAATGGTTTCGTTAATAAATCATATCGCCAACCCAGTAAATAGTCTGGAAGGTCTTGTTCATCACTTTTAAATACAATGTGTTGATACAGTGCATTGAACCATTTTTTACGTAACAACACTTCTTTTGGAATTGTTGTTTCTAAAGATACTTGATCAATAATAGCATCTAACTTATCTGAAACTTCTTTAGAAGAATGACGAATTGGACGTGCCATACGTAAAGGCCATTCTTCTTGTGGCGGTAAAAACCTCAATAAATCGATAATTGTTTTACCATATTCACGAATAATATTTGGACGAATTTGCTTAATATTTGACAATAAAAAGTTGTTTTTTGGATTGCTTTCTACCAAATCAATCATTGTCGCATTTTTCAAAATAAAACTACGTGGTTGATTCAATGCTTTCGCCATTTGCTCGCGCCAAACCGCTAAATGCTGTAATTGCATAAGCTGACGGCGTGAATGTCTATAATTACCAACTTCAGCATAAAGTAGCTCTGTTGGTACTTCTGTACCAATTTCTTTGGTCAAATTACAACAATCTTCTAACGCAAATGAAAGAATATTTTTAGCTGAAAGTTCAGCCTGAATTTTCTCTGAAAGTTGCATAATATAAAGCACATCATTAGCAGCATAGTTCAACTGCTCAGTTGTGAGAGGTCTTGCCAACCAGTCTGAACGTGTTTGATCTTTATCAATATCAATATCTAAAACTGTTTTTAATGCATTTTGATAACTTACTTGCAGACCATGACCTAAAAAAGATAGCCCCACTTGAGTATCAAATACATTTGTTAAGTTTTTATTTTGCGCATAATGATAAATTAAATCGATATCTTCACTACAAGCATGGAAGATATTTTGTTTTGCGTTAAATAATTTATCCCAAAAGTCAGACAGCTCTAATGCTGTTCCATCAAGTAGATAAACTTGACCATCTACATTTATTTGAAAAACACCAAGTTTTGGCCACAGGGTATCTACTTTAATAAACTCAGTATCAAGTCCATAAGTATTGTATCGACTCATTAATGCTAAAACATTTTCAAAGTCTTTTTGTTGTTGAATAAATTGAAACATAACGACGAGATATGATTAAAGATTCTCTTTATCCTATTGTAAACAATAAATATGATTTAGCTATATGAAAACGTGGAAATAATCGTATTTTTATTGTCATTTACTGTGAATATTCACATTTTATTATTTGATTAATACTTTAAAACTATTAATAAAAACATATTTTATACCAATCAGTATATTTTATAATTAATGAAATAAACTTCGTAAAGCTTATTTCATTTGCATCCGATTATGAACAGCTTGACTCAGTGTATGGCTATCGACATATTCAAGCTCACCACCTTGTGGCACACCTTGCGCAATACGTGTTACATGTATAGGCAAATACTTTGTCGCTTCGACCAAATAATGCGCTGTAGCCTGACCTTCAACCGTTGCATTTGTTGCAAGAATCACTTCTTTTACTTTGCCATCGCTTAAGCGTTGAACCAAGTAAGGAATACCAATTTCATCAGGCCCTATACCATCTAATGGAGATAAATGCCCCCCCAAAACATGATATTTTCCTCTAAAACTGCCACTTTGCTCTATTGCCATCACATCTGCAGGTGATTCCACCACACATAATAAGTGCTCATCTCTTTCATGAGATACGCAAATATTGCAGACTTCATCTTCTGTTAAAGAATGACAAATGGTGCATTCATGAATATAACTTGTCGCCTCATTCAGCGCATGTGCTAAACCAACAGCACCCTCTTTATTTTTCATAATGAGGTGTAATGCCATACGCTGAGCCGATTTTGGCCCAACGCTTGGCAAAATACGCAGTGCTTGTACAAGTTGATCAAAACGATCACTAAACACTAATGCGATTCCTTAGAACAAGCCCGCTAAACCTGGTGGTAAACCCATGCCAGAATTTGCAGCTTTCATTTTTTCTTCAGAAACAGCTTCTGCTTGACGCGCAGCATCATTCATTGCAGCAGCAATTAAGTCTTCAATCATATCTGGATCATCTTGAAGAAGTTCAGGATTAATCTCGATACGTTTTACGACATTACGACAAGTCATTGTTACTTTCACTAAGCCGCCGCCTGCTTCTGCATGAACTTCAGTTTGGGCAAGTTCTTCTTTTGCCTTTTTCATGTTGTTCGCGACTTCTTTTTGCATGCGTTGAGCTTGCTGCATTAACATATTTACGTTCATAAAAAACTCCGAACAAATCTTAAATTAAATCTAAACCACGACGAATGTCGGCAATAATATCATTAATATCTTCCAAACCAACAGATACGCGAATTAAACCTTCACTAATTCCAGCTGCAACTTTTGCCTCAGCAGACATTCTGCCGTGAGATGTTGTTGCAGGATGCGTAATTGTAGATTTTGTATCACCTAAATTACTTGTAATAGATAAGAAATGTGTATTATCAATCACTGTCCATGCACCTGTACGCTCGCCTTTCACGACAAAAGATACAACACCACCAAAACCTGACTGCTGTTTTTTCGCCAATTCATGCCCTGGATGATGTGGTAAACCTGCGTAATATACTTTTTCTACGTTAGGATGTGCATCTAACCACTCTGCCAATATTTGTGCACTTGCACAATGCGCTTTCATACGCAGGCTTAATGTTTCTAAACCTTTTAAGAAAATCCATGCATTAAATGGGCTTAAAGAATTACCTAATGTACGAATAACACCTGTAATTTCTTCCATAAGTTTAGCGCTACCCACTACAGCACCACCCAATGCACGACCTTGACCATCGATGTATTTTGTTGATGAATAAATCACAAGATCTGCGCCAAATTGAATTGGACGCTGTAATACAGGTGTACAGAAGGTATTATCTACTGCAAATAAAGCACCATGCGCATGGGCAATATCAGCAATAGCTTGTAAATCACCCACTTGAGCCAATGGGTTAGATGGTGTTTCAATAAATAATAAACGTGTATTTGGACGAATTGCTTGTTTCCATGCGTCTAAATCACCTAAATCTACAAATGTCACTTCTACGCCAAACTTAATGACATATTTTTCAAACAAAGAAAGAATTGAACCAAATACTGCTCGCGAACATACAACATGATCACCAGACTTTAAGTACGCCAAAGTCACAGCATGTACACCAGCCATACCTGAACTTGTTGCTACAGCAGCTTCTGCACCATCTAAAACAGCTAAACGCTTTTCAAAAGCTTGAACCGTTGGGTTGGTATAACGTGAATATGTATTACCTTCAATTTCACCCGAGAACTTAGCAGCAGCATCCGCTGCGCTATCACATACAAAAGATGAAGTTAAGAAAATGGGTTCACTATGTTCACCTTCTGCGGTACGGTTATGCCCTGTGCGAATTGCTAAAGTTTCTAATTGGTATTGACTGTCGTCTTGTTGGCTCATTTCAATTATTCAGTCTTTGGACTGCCTTTGTAAACAATTGCCAACATTTTGAGCGTCTAAGGCATTTATGGTCAAGGTATAATATTGAAATATTGTTTAGTCTTCGTTCAAATCGGCAACGCTTGTGATAGATTTTTATATGAAACCATTAAAATTAATTCTTGAAAATCCAAGTAAAAAATTAAGAAATTTATCTATTCGAGTATTTCGACGAGAATCTTTGGTTCAATCTGAACAAACACCTTATGAAATTATTGATACTTATAAAAATACTCTTATTCGTTATTACGCATCTTCGAATAAAAAACACAAAGAACCTTTGATATTTATTCCACCTTTAGCAGTCAATACTGCAATTTATGACTTACATCCATACAGATCTTTAATTCACTACTTTCAAAATCAAGGTTTTGATATTTACCTATTACAATGGGATCGCTTCAATTCTAGTCATCATGCACTTAATTTTTTATATTTTATTGATGATTTAATCCCACATTGCATTAAACGCATTCAAACACATGCAAACTCTCAGCAAATTTCACTACACGGATGGAGCATGGGTGGGACATTTGTCACGCTTTATACGGCGCTTCACCAACCAAAATTTGTTAAAAATTTGATTGTTTTGGGCAGCCCTATTAACTCACATGCATCTGGCAAAATTGGGAAACTTTTTAAATACAGCCGCACATTCATCAATAAAAAATCAACGCTTAAACACTTTATTGCTAACGAAAATATTGCAACACCATATATTCATACACCAGGTATTATCAATTCAATTGGATTTAAACTGATTAACCCAAAATCTTGGATAGACAGCAAAATTCAACTGTTTAAAAAATTAGATAACACTCTATTTATAAGTGAACATGCCACTATGTCTCATTTTTTAAATCACATGATTGATTATCCTGGTGGCGTAAACAAAGACATGGTTTTAAATCTTTGGCTGAAAAACCCACTCAAATATGGACATATACAATTAGCGAATAAGCTCATCGAATTAAAAAATATAGACTGCTCTCTCTTTGTTGGCGCAGGAGACAACGATCAAATTGTTTCGGCAGAAGCAGCCAAGCCTTTAATTGAATTGACAAACAGTCAAGATGTCACGTTTACTCTTATCCCAGGCGGACATTTAGGGTTAATGTCTAGTCAGAAAAGTGCTGAACAATTTTGGCCCGTACTATCAAACTGGCTCGCACTTAGGTCTACAAAGTTATAGGGAAACATCATGATTCAATCAGTTGCATTTATTGGTTTAGGTGCTATGGGCTACAGAATGGCGGCACATCTTCCTAAACATTTCGACACAGTTTATGTTTGGAACAGAAACTTCGAAAAAGCCAAGCAACATGAAATTGAATATGGCACCCGAGCAGTAGACTTACAACAAGCTGTTCAGGCAGATATTATTTTTTCATGCTTACCTACAAGTAAAGATGTTGAAGAGTTAATTGCACGTACTCAATTAAAAGCAGGTTCAATTTGGGTCGATTGCACCAGTGGCGTACCCGAATCTGCGAAGCAACTTGCAGAACAACTCGAAAAACAAAATGTAACTTTCTTAGATGCACCTGTGAGCGGACAAACTATTGGTGCAGAAAATGCCACCCTTACGGTAATGGTTGGTGGAGATATAAATGCTTTTAACCAAGCGCTACCTGCAATTCAAGCATTTGGTAAGCTCATTAAACACGTAGGTACATCGGGTGCGGGTTTTGCTGTAAAAGCTGTAAATAATATGCTCTTGGCTGTTAACTTATGGTCTGTTGCTGAAGGATTCACAACACTAAAAGCACATGGTGTAGATTTAACAGAAGCACTCGACTGTATTAATGCTTCTAGTGGGAAAAGCGGTGTTACTGAAAATGTATTACCACAGCGTATCTTAAATAGAAGCTTTCCTTTAACTTTTGCCTTACCATTGCTTGCAAAAGATACAAGTATTGCTTTAAATTTAGCCCAAGATGTTAAATTACCTACTCCACTTTTGAGCTTAACTCAAAATCTCATACAAACAGCAAACTTAATGGCTGACACTGATGCCGATTTTTCTGCTGCAATAAAGTTGTATGAATCATGGAGTAAAATTACAATTAGCTAAATTCATGCCATTGATTAATACACATCGTACGTATTATTTTGATGTGTATTAATGATAAGCAATTACCTAGGATACTCTTATGAGAAAGTTAACTATTGCTGCCATAGCAAGCCTTACAACTTTAATTGGGGTAAATACTGCTTTTGCTTCTGAACAAGAATGTGCAAAACTGAAAAATGATTCAGATATTATTTATGCGTCTAAAGGTTTCTGTTTTAAAGATCCTGAAGCAAAATCACGCTTTAACAATAATGCTGATTGTTTTACAGATAAGCCAAAATTTTCTGATGCAGAGCAAAGAAAGCTTGACGCCATAAAGGATCGTCAGAAAGAATTGAAATGTAAATAATTACATTCGCAATATTCAATCAAGGAGTCCTCATGGCTTACGATGACCAAAACATTTTTGCAAAAATTCTTCGTGGTGAACTACCTGCTATTAAAGTTTATGAAGATGAACAAGTTCTTGCATTTATGGATATTATGCCTCAAGCAGATGGTCACACATTGGTTATTCCTAAATCACCAGCAGTCACTTTGTTAGATTTAGAACCTGAAACAGCAGCTTATACCATCCAAACAGTACAAAAAATTGCAAAAGCCATTGAAAAAGGCTTAGATGCTAAAGGTATTGTCCTTATGCAACTGTCAGGTACTGCAGCTGGTCAAACTGTTCCACATGTTCATTTCCATTTAATTCCAAGCTCTGTTCATGAACTTGGCAAACATGCACTTCAAATGGGTGATCAAGATAAAATTAAAGCGCTTGCTGAAAGAATTAAAGCTGCACTTTAAGATAAATATCAGTAAAAAAAGGAGCTCTTTTGAGCTCTTTTTTTATATCTAAATATTTAATTACTAATAAATTAACTCTCTCCAAAACATGAATCACAGTTAAATGTAGTTCCTGCATCTTTAATATTTTTGAAATAAATTCTTAATCTTACTGACTTATTTGTCATCAATACTGAGCTCCAAAGGAATGATGTAGTTACATAAAACTACCTCTACTCACGAATTTTAAGATCAATTCACAAAAAATCTGTATTGGAGTTACAAATGAAAAAGACACTTTGCGCATTAGCAATTGGGGCAACAATTTTTACACCTATTATGGCTGCAGCAGCTGACGTACAAGTTTATGGTCGCGCTCATGTATCTTTAGATTATTTAGATGATGGTAAAGACTATAACGAAGTAAACTTATCTTCAAACTCTTCACGCTTAGGCTTTAAAGTAAACCAAAAAGTAAATGATGACTTAAATGTTTTTGCTCAAATTGAACAAGAAATTAACTTCGCTAGCGGTGGTAATGACTCTAAAGGCGTAGACTTCGCAACTCGTGATACATTCGTTGGTTTAAAAAGCAATAGTTATGGTCAAGTACGTGTAGGTCGTTTCGATAGCCCATTTAAAGTTGCACGTAGCCCTATAAACCATTTTGGTGACATGGTAGGTGACGTTCGTAATGTTACTCGTCAAGGTAACTTAAAATTTGATGAGCGAAATGCCAATACAATTGAGTACAAATCACCAGGTTTTGGCAATGGTTTTAATGTTCTTGCCGCAATTTCAATGCATGACAAAACTCAAATTGAAAAAGAAGCAGATGGCAATAGTAAAAATAAAAATAAAGCCTATGACCTTGCTTTAACTTATAAGGCTGGTGCAATTGATGCAGCTGCTGCATACGAAAAATATGAAGAAAACTCATCAAATAAAGCAGGCAAAGGTCGTGATTCTTTCCGTATCGCAGGTGCGTACAACTTCACAGAACAATTTAACTTAGGTGCAATGTATCAAATCTCTCAACATGACGATGATAAAGCTAATCCTGATGTTCAAATTTTTGGTGTATCAGGTGAATATAAAATCACACCTAAAACATCAGTTCGTGGTGAATACTTCTACCGTGATGTAGATACTAGTAATGCCAATGCAAGCTTAATTGCAATTGGTGTAGAGCATAAGCTTGATAAAACATTACGCGTATATAGCAACTTATCAACAACTTTAAATGATACAGAATCTAATATTGTCCCTTGGAAAGAAGGTCGTAGTACAGCAGTTGATGGTGCTAAAGGAAAAGATGCAACTGCTCTTTCTCTTGGCTTACGTTACGACTTCTAAGTCCAAACGACACCCATAAAAAAACACGCAATTGCGTGTTTTTTTTATTTCTAAAATAAATTACTTATTTAAAAAGCCTGAAACTAGATTCATAACATTTGCAATATCTGAATTTGCTTCCGTATTACTGCTTTGCTCACCTTTCGGTGTTAATGAGTCAATAATTTGCGGTAATACCGTAGAAATAGCACTCAATACATCTTGCTTAGGTGCTTGAGCTTGCTGTGCCACTTGTTCAATGTCAGCATCTGAAAATAGGCTCTGAATATGCTGTGGATCTACCGCTGCGTTATCACCCTCACCTGTAGATACCCAATCCTCAACTTGGCTTGTTAAACCCTGTCCTTTTAAGCTATCTAAAGCACCTTGTAAACCACCTTGCTTCTGAATCCATGCAAGTACCAATGGCAGTACAGCAATAAGCAATTGAGTGCCACCACCTGTGTTTGAGCCTTGTTGAGATTGCCCACCAAACTGACCTAAAACAGAACCTAAAATTCCACCCAAACCACCTGTGTTAGATTGCTGATTTTGCCCACCTAATTGACCTAGCACAGAACCCAGAATACCGCCAAAGCTACTGTCTTGCTTTTGTTGCTGACCACCGCCAAGTGCCTGTTTAGCTAAAATTTCTACAATGTTATTTAAGTTTGTCATTTTTAGTTATTCCATAATATGTACATCGCTAGAATACCCTGAAAAATAAAAAAACATCTACCTTCATCGCTAAATTTACACACTTTTTAATATCGCTAACTCACCAACGAAATTTATCCCAATTTTCAGGATTTGCCCAAAATTTAGAGTTAAACCAATCAGGTACATGCTTATAAGTTAAAATATTAAATTGCCATAATGCAAAATCACGATCATGTATATTTTGATCAATCAGCTGAGTTAAGCCTAAAGCTCTTAGAAGTGATTCGTCTTGTCGTTTACTCACTACAACCAATCTCTTTGCCATCAAATCTCTTAATTTCACAAGCAGTTGAGATTTTTGTTGTACATCTAAATGCAAAGTTTCATCTGTATCAAATAATACAAATGCAAGATCATAACGTTGTGTAAATGGCAGATTTAAAAAATCAGATACGTTAAAATACGACCATTGAATTGATTGATGAAAACTGTATTGCTCTAGATTTTGACCAATACAAATTGCAGTGTGAATTGGCTGTTCTTTAGATAAATCGTCTAGCATTGAAGTGATGACGTTAAGTTCAGCCATAGCTGCTTCCTGTTATTAAAGTGAGTATCTTCATGGAATTACAAGGCATTTGCCACAAAATGCACGCTGGCCTCAAGGATGTTAGTTTAACTGATCATCAGACTCACAAAGCAAATGTTGAATATAAATTTATTTTAGATCGAACAGAATTTGACCTTCCATTTAGTTTAGGTCAAGAACTTGAAATTGAAACAACGGGAAACATCTACTGTATTTCTTGTGGTAGCAAAACATCGAAGTCTTTTTCACAAGGTCACTGTTTTAAATGTTTTAAAACTAAAGCATCTTGTGATATGTGTATTATGAAGCCTGAAACTTGCCACTACCACTTAGGTACATGTCGTGAAGAAAGCTTTGCCCAAGAGGTCTGCTTTCAACCACATATCGTATATTTAGCCAACTCAAGCGCCTTAAAAATTGGTATCACGCGCTTAGGGCAAATGCCTACCCGTTGGTTAGATCAAGGTGCAACCCAAGCCCTTCCTATTATGAAAGTAGGCTCACGTCGCCTTTCAGGCCAACTAGAAATTATGTTTGGTACTCAAGTTGCAGATAAAACAGATTGGCGTAAGCTTCTTAAAGGTGAAGCAGAACCACTAGATCTCATTCAGCTCAGAGATGAGCTTTTAATTGAGTTTGAACCACAAATTGAAATGATTCGTGATGAGTTTAGTATGAGTTTAGATTTCAATGAAAATGTTGAGATTCTAGAAGATGAGCTACCTCGAGAATTTGTTTACCCTATAGATTATTATCCTGAAAAAATTAAATCGCATAATTTAGATAAAACTCCAATTATTCGAGGAAAACTTCAGGGTATTAAGGGGCAATATCTAATTTTAGATACAGGTGTTATTAACATTCGAAAATATACAGGCTATGAATTAAAAGTTAGATCTGAATAAAATATTTTTATATTTAAGCGGATGTAGCCCTTTAGCTACATCCGCTTAAATTTTTTAAATCAGAAGTTTCCGAATATCCCTATAACCCGACTCTATTTTAATAAAATTTGCTTACACAAACACTACACTCAATAATGTAGATTTTCATGCTATTCACTACAGAAAACAACATCTTATATTTTTACAAAATGAAAAAATAATTCATTAGAGTAAGTAATTTATATCATAATAAATATTTATATATTTAAAACTTTGCTTACAATCTGCTAGCTTCATAGGCTAATAGTCCCTAAACCCTCGCTACAATTACATTATAAAAATCAAAAAAATGATACGAAACACCCATCAAAGCTACATATCTTAAGAAAATCGAAACGGGTATTAAATATTCTATCTACTTTCATAGTCGATAAATTAAATACTAACTATTCCAAAGCAACAGGATGTTGCTTTGAAGACATTTAAACGTGTCTTCGCTTTATAAAAGGTTCTTTAAATGCAAAAGTCAACAAAAATTCTTTTTGCAACCATTATTCCTACCCTACTTATCTCAAATACCTATGCAAGCGAACAAAGTGAAACAAAAGGCTTTTTAGAAGATACAAAGGGTTCCGTACTTTTTCGAACTAGGTTAAATACCCGTGATAAAAAAAATGGAAAAATGGATCAAAACTCGGCAGGACAAGGTGCCATTTTTAACTTAGATTCAGGCTTTACCCAAGGAACGGTTGGTTTTGGTCTGGGGGTCTTAACTGATGCTGGTTTTAAAATTGGTGATAATAGCCATGCTGGAACAGATATGATTCCCGCTGAGAATAATGGTGCAACAAATCAATTTGGACATGTAACACCAAAAGACCATTGGCTTCGAGGTGGTGGATATGTCAAAGCACGCATGTCAAACACTACGCTTGTCTATGGCACACAAATTGTTAATTCACCTGTTTTTGCAAGTAATATGGGACGTATTGCACCGGAATATTATGAAGGTGTTTCTATTACAAGTCATGAAATAGAAAACTTAGAATTAACCGCAGGGAAATACACTAAAAACGTACGTTCAGGTCAAACGAGCTCAGATGCAAATAATCTTGGCAAAGCTGTCACTTGGGGGGCTAAATACAAATTTAATGATCAACTAAGCACATCTTATTATGGCTTAGATATTAAAGACCGTCTGAAACGACACTATGTAAATACCAACTTTAAACAGCTACTAACCCAAGACAGCGCTTTAACTTACGATTTTAATGCTTATCACACCAAATGGGATGCTGAGGGAAATACATATTCTGAAACCACCAGTGATAAAAACAATCGTTTTAACTCGATTTGGGCACTATCTACAACCTATACCAAAGGTCCTCATGCCCTTATGCTCGCATATCAGCAAAATACGGGCAACACAGGTTATGACTACAATAACAATGCTGATGGTGGTGCAAGTATTGCATTACCAAACTCATATTTATCGGACTTTGCAGGTGCTGGTGAAAAATCTGTAAATATTCAATACAGCTTCGACTTTGCTGCGTTAAACATTCCAGGTTTATCATGGACAACCGCTTATGTTTATGGCTGGGACATCAATGTAGCAAATGCAGATCGAAGCCAATTAATTACAGACAATGCCAAAGAAACAGAGTTTTTTAATCAAATCAAATATACTGTTCAATCTGGTTTTGCAAAAGACGTAAGCTTACGTGCTCGTAATTATATTTATCGAGCAGATGAGGCTTACCGTAATAGCTATATGCCAAATACCAATGAATGGCGAATTTTTTTAGATATCCCAATTCAATTATTCTAATTTTTTCATAAAAAAACTCGGATCTAAATCCGAGTTTTTTTTATTGCTTTACACTATATCAATTACTTGATTTTAGCTTGAGACTTTAAATAAGCAGTATAAGCATCTAGCTCTTGTTGAGCACGAAGCTGTTGATACAGCTTAGACACTTCTTGAACTTGTTCTGCTGGTAATAAATCTGCCGCTGGATCTACAACATTAGACACAGCAACCACCACCATTTCATCAGGTAATTCTGCCGTAGTTACAGACCACATACCTTCTTTCGGTGGCATTACACTAAAAGCAGCACGCTCAATTGGACGCTTCAACAAACCATCAGCACGTGTAAATGTACCCGCATTTTCAAACTTAAGTCCACTTTCAGCAACAGCTGTTGCTGCAGGTTTAGTTTTAAAATCATTTAATGCTTTTTGAATTTTAACTTTTGCAGCAGCATACGCTTTTTGCTCAATTAATTTCGCTTTCACACGAGGTGTCGCATCTTTTAAGCTTTGTACGCCTGCATCCTGATAGTGACGAACTTTCACCCAAGCAACATCACCATTGGCAAGTTGAATGCTACTCGTAGCATTACGATCGCCATTTTTCACGTCATCATTAAATAATTTAGACTTAACACTGTGGTCACTTAATACAGCATGTTGTGAACCTAAAGTGAAATTGTTAACAGACTCTGTTTTTGCAGCTTTAACTTCTTGTGCCACAACATCCAAAGAGTCACTACCTACCACCATTTCATTTAAACTATTCACTGCATCAGCAAATGCATTTTCAGTTTTTGCTTTTTTAGCTTCAGCCGTTAAACGCTCTTTTTGACTTTCAAAGCTAGGAACCGTCACACTTGGTGATAAAGTTTGAATAATTTCATAACCAAACTGTGTTTTTACTGGCTTAGAAATTTCACCTACTTTTAATGATGCAACAGCTTTATCAAACTCATCACCAAATAAGCCTTTATCATAAGCAGCCAATTGACCACCGCTGTTTTTCGAAGTTGTATCATCAGAATACTTCTGAGCCACAGCCGCAAAAGTCGTACCACTGTTTAATTCTGCATAAGCAGCATCAATCAATTTTTTCGCTTCGGCATCTGTTTTACCATCTGTAGCAACTAAAACATGTTTAACTACAGGTTCAACTTTCGCTTTTTCAGCTTCAGCAAATTTTTCATACGCTTGCTGTAAGTCAGCATCGGTAATGACTACATCGTTAGCATCAAACATTGCAGGTGTAACAAGAATGTAATCTGCATCTACACTCGCAACTTGTTTAAATTGTTGAGTATGTTTGTTGTAATAATCTTGAATTTCTTGAGGTGTTACAGTGATATTTTTCTTGTAATCATCCAGTTTAATACTTGCTAAATGCAAAGTACGCTTTTCAGTTTGTAAATCTACAATTTGCTTCAGATCCACTTTACTCACTAAAGCATAATCAGAGATTGCAGCTGTCAAGTTTTTCAAAGCATGATCTTGTCTAATATTCATAATAAAAGACTGGGTATTTGGAAAACCTTGCGAACTTAAATAATTTGCAAATAACTCTTCTGAAAACTTACCATCTTTTTGAAAACTTGGCTGTTGTGCAATCATTTGCTCAATTTGAGCATCACTCAATGAAATACCCAATTTTTCAGCTTGTTGTAACAATAACGTGCGTGCAACAAGCATATCTAACGCTTTATTTTTAATAAAAGGTTGGTTCAGAAGTGTTTCATCTCCATTCGTATATTGAAGATACTGCTGCTGAAACGATTTCGTCAGTGCGTCTAATTCTTTTTGTGAAATATCTTGACCATTTATCGATTGAACAGAGTCTTTAGAATTACCGCCACTAAAATACCCTTCAATACCCACAAGCGCTAAAGGCGTCAAGAACAAAACGAGCAATACTTTGCCCAACCATCCTTTAATGACTTTACGAAACGATTCCATAAGTATTCCAAATTTTATTTATGCGCGATTTTAACCGAAAAACGATCTCGAATGAATCTGTACATCTAGTAATTGATCGTGAATTATAAAAAAACGCGCCGTAGCGCGCTTTTTTTGATTTAAAAAAGATTATGCAACAGAATCTTTTAAACCTTTACCAGCTTTAAAGCTTGGAACTTTACTTGCTTTAATTTGCAAAGTAGCACCAGTTTGTGGGTTACGGCCTGTGCGTGCAGCACGTTCTTTCACAGCGAAAGTACCAAAACCAACTAGAGTAACAGTGTCACCCTTTTTTAGAGCTTCTGAAATTGAAGCAATTGTCGCGTCTAAGGCTTTACCTGCATCAGTCTTAGACAATCCCCCTTTTTCTGCAATCGCATCAATTAATTCTGATTTATTCATGAAGATTAAGTCCTCTTAATTCGTTTATTTAAGGTACAAAAGTTTAATTTGAATTACCGTAATGCCTTTATAGCAATGGTTTAAGTGTAAAAGCAATACTTCATATACCGTTTTATGCAAAATAAGTTGTAAAAAAACGCCTAAAAAGCGTGAAACAGTTATTTCTATTTCATTTTTCCGTGATGAGTCTTTTTATTTCCTTATTTTCTTCTAACAAAGAATCCACTTTGTTGCTCAATTCTAATACGATTTTCTCTAAATGGTGAAGATCTTTTATCGAAACTAGACCAATTTTATTTAAAGAATGATGAATACTCTGATCTAGCAATCTTTCAAACTTATCCTTCGTTTCAAAAACAGACTCTTTCGCCTTCAAAGAAGTATCTTCAGCTGTATTTCCAGCACTTTCAGATGTTTTTAACTCCAGTTCTTCCCCAAACTGCACTAATGAGTCAAATAACTTATTTCCTTCTTCTTCGGCACGAGAGAATGCACCTAATCCAGCTAACCATATTTGCTTCGTATATTTTCTAAAGTCCAACTTCAATTTCTTTGAAGCCCTTTTGTTTATGGTCTTTTCATTTTCAATTTGAGTATTTTGAGAAATATCCTCTGAATCATTTTTTATTGATTTCATTCGAAAACTCACTGAATTATTTTATACCCTGTAAATGTATAAGATTTAATATTTATCCCATAATAACAAAATTAGTACTTGATCCTTTATCAAAACTGTTCTACAAAGCAACATTCTACATATTTAATGTTCTTACTATTTAAAAGGACATACTTGTTTTAGAGGGAATAATTTTCATGAACGAATCGCAACAAAGACAAAATGAAACACATTTGTTGCTGAATACAGTTCTCATTATTTTGGAAACTATATTTACACTAGTCCTCAAACATGATCGTGTTATTGCATTACAAGCAAAAAAATTTGTAGAAAATCAAATTTCTATTAAAGTTAACAGCTACATTCCTTTTTTTGATATTTACGTTCAATTTAATGAACACGGTATTCTTTTAGATCTAAAAGCACCTGCACAAGCAGTGGACTTAGATGTCCGTACATCTTTAATAGACTTAATTAAAATCTTTTTATTAGGCAATAAGCGTAGCATTAAGGCTATGCGTATAGATGGTGACATCACACTTAAAGATGAATTTAAGGATTTATTACTACTATTTAATGTACCCAAAATTTTATCTGATTGGAAACAATGGCTCAAAGAGCCTGTTGATGAACAAAATATTGAGACATCTAAAAAGAGAATTGCACCACTTTTAGAAAAAATTGAACATCAACGCACCAAAATTAATGAGCAACATGTCAAAATAAAGCAGTATAAAAATCGAATTCATCGCATACAGCGAAATCAAAAGCGATTAAACATACTATTTATTACAATTATTGCGCTTTTATTAACTTTATTAGTATATAATATGTTCGCATAAAAATTAGTAAAATAGCATGCTCTCTCGTAACACTTTCTCACCTTAAAAATACTTGACTATTTTAGTCAGGATTCATAGAATTGAACCATCTAGTCTAACCATGTGTATCGAATCATGCGCTTAACCACTCGCGGTCGCTACGCAGTGACTGCTCTTCTTGATTTAGCTTTGCAGCCAACTGAACAAACGATCACTCTTGCTGAAATTGCATCTCGACAATCTATTTCTGTGGCTTACCTTGAACAACTGTTCGCTAAATTAAAACGTCACGGCTTAGTTTCAAGTATTCGCGGTGCAAATGGTGGTTATCACCTTGCGCGTAGTGCTGAAGATATTACTGTGTTAGCCATTATTGAAGCTGTAAATGAAGCTGTTGATGCAACTCGTTGCGACCATAAAGGTAACTGCCAAAATGGCGCAATGTGCTTAACACATGATTTATGGCAAGAGCTCTCCCATCACATTGCCGATTATCTAGAAAAAATCACACTTGCTGATCTTGTAGCTAGAGACAACGTTCAAACCGTTGCAATTCGCCAAAATTCAGCTTCTTTTGATTCAGACTTATTATCGGTTACAGGTATTTGACATGAAACGTCCAATTTATCTAGATTACGCAGCAACAACTCCTGTTGACCCTCAAGTTGCGGAACGCATGGTTGAGTGTTTAACTTTTGATGGTACTTTTGGTAACGCAGCTTCTCGTTCACATGCTTATGGCTGGCAGGCAGAAGAAAAAGTTGAATATGCACGCGAACAAGTTGCTAACTTAATTAAAGCAGATCCTCGCGAAATCGTATGGACTTCTGGTGCTACAGAATCTGATAACCTTGCTCTTAAAGGTGTTGCTCAATTCTATGCATCTAAAGGCAAACATATCATTACAAGCAAAATTGAACATAAAGCAATTTTAGATACTTGTCGTGAATTAGAAGCAGAAGGCTTCGAAATCACTTATATCGAACCACAGCCTAAAACAGGTTTAATCACACCTGAAATGGTTGAAGCTGCAATTCGTCCAGATACAATTCTTGTTTCTCTTATGATGGTAAACAACGAAATTGGTACGGTAACTGACGTTGCTGCAATTGGTGAAATCACTCGTGCTAAGAAAATCTTCTTCCACGTAGATGCTGCTCAAGCTGCTGGTAAAATCGAAATCGATCTTTCTACAATGAAAGTAGATTTAATGAGCTTCTCTGCTCACAAAATTTATGGCCCTAAAGGCATTGGTGCTCTTTATGTACGTCGTCAACCGCGTGTACGTCTAAAAGCTCAAATGCATGGCGGTGGTCATGAACGTGGTATGCGTTCAGGTACTTTAGCGACTCACCAAATTGTTGGTATGGGTGAAGCTTTTGAATTAGCTGGTAAAAATCTAGCATCTGAACAAGCACGTATTCGTATTCTGCGTGACAAACTTTGGAATGGTTTACAAGGTTTAGAACAAGTCTTCTTAAATGGTCACCCGACTCAAAGCGTTGCGAACTACTTAAATGTAAGCTTCAACTTTGTTGAAGGTGAGTCTTTAATGATGGCACTAAAAGATGCTGCAGTATCTTCAGGTTCTGCATGTACATCTGCAACATTAGAACCATCTTATGTCCTTCGTGCACTAGGTCTTTCAGACGAACTAGCTCATAGCTCAATTCGTTTCAGCTTTGGTAAATACACAACTGAAGCAGATATTGACCATGTTCTTGAAGTGACTAAAACTGCTGTTCAAAAATTACGTGATCTTTCACCTCTTTGGGATATGTACAAAGACGGTATCGATCTTTCAACTGTTGAATGGGCTGAACATTAATTCATCCCCAAACAAGATAGTTTGAAATCAAACTATCTTGTTGATTAACTTAAATTCATCCCCATTAAATATTTGGCTGACCCCGAGTTTTGGAGACGCGTCATGGCTTATAGCGAAAAAGTAATTGATCATTACGAAAACCCTCGTAATGTTGGTGTTTTAGACAAAAACGCTGAAAATGTTGGTACTGGTATGGTTGGTGCACCAGCTTGTGGTGACGTAATGCGCTTACAAATCCAAGTTGATGACAACGGTGTAATTGAAGAAGCACGCTTCAAAACTTATGGTTGTGGTTCTGCTATTGCTTCTAGCTCACTTGTAACAGAGTGGCTAAAAGGCAAAACACTAGATCAAGCTCAAGAAATTAAGAATATTGATATCGCAACTGAACTTGCTTTACCACCAGTGAAAGTACACTGCTCTGTTTTAGCTGAAGATGCAATTAAAGCTGCTGTAGAAGACTACCGTAGCAAAAAAGCAAAAGCTTAATCGTTTTGCGTATTGAACAAAGTATCACGGAGTTTTCATGATCAATTTAACTGAAAATGCGGCTGCTCACATCAGCAATTACCTGAAAAATCGTGGTAAAGGTGAAGGCATTCGTGTTGGTGTGAAAACTTCTGGCTGTTCAGGTTTGGCTTATGTACTCGAATTTGTTGATGAAGTCGATACTCATGACCAAATGTTTGTTCAGCATGGTGTAAATGTTTTCGTTGACCCGAAAAGCTTGGTTTATCTTGATGGTATGGAGATGGACTATGTTAAAAATGGCTTAAATGAAGGTTTCGAATTCAATAACCCAAATAAAAAAGGCGAATGTGGCTGTGGCGAATCGTTCACAGTTTAATTTTCATTAGCCTTTTCACGTATTAAAACAGTGTCCAACACTGTTTTAATCGTATTTAATCTATATGATTTGCAAATTTATCGTGGACACAATTTCCCATGAATCATTTTGAGTTGTTCAATCTTCCCGTTGTTCTTGATATTAATTTAGCGACGTTAAAAGCTGAATTTTTAAAGCTTCAGCAGCAATATCATCCAGACAAAGCCGAAGATAAAGACCAAGCACTGATTAAATCGAGTGAAATCAACCAAGCTTATAAAGCATTATCAAATGTAGATAGCCGCGCGGCATATTTGTTAAGCTTAAAAAAGCAAGATTACCATTTAGATCAATCTATTGGTGATTTCGAATTTCTTCAATCTGCTTTAGAAATCCGTGAACAACTTGATGAAGCCCACTCTGCCGATGATCTGCAATCTCTTAAAAAAGAAGTTCAGCAGTGGATAGATGGCTTGGTTCGTGAGTTTAAAATTGATTACGATGATGAAGATTGGGCTGAAGCACGCGATACTGTTCGTAAACTACGCTTTTTCCAAAAAGTTTTGGCAGATATTAACAAAGCTGAAGATCGTTTCTTAGATGATGACAACTTCGACTTAGATGATGAATTTTAAGTTTTAAAGCTATTTAGCTTAAACAATTCAAGCATTATTTATTTTTTTACTTTTTAACGTGCAAAGGATGTAACACAATGGCTCTCTTGCAAATTGCAGAACCAGGTCAATCAAGTGCACCGCATGAACACAAAATTGCAATTGGTATCGATTTAGGTACAACACACTCATTGGTCGCAACAGTTCTTTCAGGTAAAGCCAAAGTGCTCAATGATGAACAAGGTCGCGTGTTACTTCCCTCTGTCGTACATTATGCTGATCAAACAACGCAATTTGGCGATGATGCAAAACCATTCTTAACAACAGATCCTAAAAATACAATTACATCTGTAAAGCGTTTTATGGGTCGATCAAAAGCCGACATTAAATTTCAACACCCATACACTCTTTTGGGTGAAGACAATCAAATGCCAGCATTTGAAACAGCACAAGGCCATAAAACACCTGTAGAAATTTCTGCTGAAATTTTAAAACAGTTGAAAGACCGTGCTGAATCTAGCTTAAAAAACCCGATTAATGGCGCTGTTATTACAGTTCCTGCTTACTTTGATGAAGCTCAACGTCAAGCAACTCGCGATGCTGCACAGCTTGCAGGTTTAAATGTTTTACGCTTATTAAATGAGCCTACTGCCGCTGCGGTAGCTTATGGCTTAGACCAAGAAGCAAATCTAGAGCATGATCAAAACTATGTGATTTATGATTTAGGAGGCGGTACATTTGACGTTTCAATTCTACGCTTCTCGCAAGGCGTCTTTGAAGTGTTAGCAACAGGTGGGCATACAGCACTAGGCGGTGATGACTTAGATCGTCTTATTGTCAAATGGGCAAAAAAACAGCTTAGTATCGATACCTTAGATGACACTGAATATGCACATGCAATAGTTGCTGCACGCCAAGCAAAAGAAGCATTAACTCATCAAGAAATTGTAAAACTAGAACTTGTTAATCAAGCTTTAACTCTTGATCGCCCAACATTTGAAGAAATTATCAAAATTGCGTTAGATAAAACTATCAGTGTTTGTAAACGTGTAATGCGCGATGCAAAACTTGATTTAGAAGATATTCAACGTGTGGTGTTGGTGGGTGGCTCTACTCGCTCTTATGCTGTTCAAAAAGCAGTACGCGAAGTTTTCAATCAAGAACCTCTTTGCACAATCAACCCCGATGAAGTTGTTGCAATTGGAGCATCTATCACCGCAAACCAACTTATTGGTAACTCTACAGATGGTTCGCTACTTTTAGATGTAACCCCACTGTCACTTGGTTTAGAAACCATGGGTGGGCTAGTTGAGCGCTTAATTTCACGCAACACCGCCATTCCCGTTGCACGTCGTCAAGAATTTACAACATATCAAGATGGTCAAACAGCCATGTTGATTCATGTTGTTCAAGGTGAACGTGATTTAGTTGAACACTGCCGTAGCTTAGGTCGTTTCGTACTTCGTGGTATTCCTCCAATGACTGCTGGTCAAGCACGAATTGAAGTAACATTCCAAGTAGATGCTGATGGCTTGTTAAGCGTTTCTGCCAAAGAAACAACCTCAGGTGTTCAAGCTCAAATTGATATCAAGCCATCTTATGGTTTATCTGATACAGATATGGAGCGTTTGCTAGTAGACGGTTTCAAATATGCAGAAGAAGATAAAAATCTTCGTCACTTACAAGAAACTAAAGTTGAAGCTAAACGCGAACTTGAAGCATTAGAACAAGCTTTAAAAGTTGATGCTCACCTTTTAGGTCAAGATCAACTTAACCAATTAACTCGTGCAAAAACACATTTAGAAACTCAAATTGAAACATCAGATATCAAAGCTATTGAAGATTCGGTTGAGCAGCTTAAAATACACAGTGATGCATTTGCTGCTGCTCGCATGAATCAACATATTGATGCCGCTTTAAAAGGCACCAAGCTTGATGACTGGTCAAACTCAAACTAATTTAAGGTAAAGAATATGCCACGTATTAAAGTTCTTCCACATGCGGTAATTTGCCCCGAAGGTGCTGAGTTTGAAGTTGAAGAAAACGCTAACCTTTGCGAAAGCTTACTCAAAAATGGTATCAAAATTGAACATGCTTGCGATATGTCAGCTGCATGTACAACTTGCCACGTTGTTGTACGTAAAGGCTTCGATGGCTTAGAAGAAATGAATGATGTTGAAGCAGACTTACTTGATCGTGCTTGGGGGTTAGAACCAGATTCTCGCCTCTCTTGCCAAGTTAAAGTTGTTGATGAAGACTTAGAAGTTGAAATTCCGAAGTACACGATTAACCATGCTTCTGAAAATCACTAATTCATATTTCAAAAAAAACCATGCAAAAGCATGGTTTTTTTAATCTAATAAAAATAAATATTAGTCTTCAACTATAACTTCATCAGATAAACGAAGTTTAACAATACCTTGCGAGTTCGTTAAAGCTTGTTGAGTTTGAATACGCTTAATCATTTTCTCTAATACATCAATGAGTTTTGAATATTCAAAGTTTTGCACTTCATCAAAGTTTAGCAACAAATGAAAACCTTTATATTCATAATCAAACCACTGCTGATATTCGGTTACATCTGACTTATACTTTTCCATTACCTGCCATGTTGGAACAGGCTCTTGTATCCCTTTTAATGAAATCGGCGCTCTTGGTGCACATAAATAGCTACTTTTCACTAAATTATATGTACTTTCTGATACCAAAATTTCATCAACTTCGGCTGCACTTTGCAAACGAGCCGCCAAGTTTGCATCACGCCCAACAATGGTATACGCCATACGGTATGCAGCACCATAATTACCAACGTGACAATAACCCGTACTAATTCCCATGCGAATATGTAACGCAGGATAACCCATTTTAATCCAACGTTCGCGTAACAGCTTCATTTGCTGACGCATCGCAATTGCCATTTCTACACATATCTTGGCATCTTGCTCTGGGCCTTGAGAATTTGGGTCGCCAAAGAAAATAAGAATGGCATCACCCATAAACTTATCTACTGTTGCTTCATAATGCTTAGCAATTTCGGTCATATGACTCAAATAATCATTTAAAACAAATGCCAAATCATCAGGAATAAGTGTCTCTGATAGCTCGGTAAATCCTTGAATATCAGAAAAGAAAATTGTCATTTTCTTACGCTTATATTCAATTTTTGCCTCAGACTCACCTTTCATAATAGATTGCCACAACTGTAAAGGCGCATAACGACTTAACTGATTAGCAAATTCCATATAACGGTGCATTTGAGAGTAATAATATTCTTGTTTTGCTGTTGCCATTTTTACACGGCGAATTTGATAAATTGAACCCATACCAAAAAAACCAATCACGCATAAAAATGCAAGAACAGTTAGCTCAACACTAGTTTGTTGAAAATATGGACCAAAACCAAATAAAAATATATTCGAAAAATAAAATATAACTATGCCAAAAAGCCCAGACACAGCAATAATAATGAATGGAACTTTAACATTAATTACCGTATACAGCAGCGAGACCAATGTTAAAAAAGTCAAAACAATATTGAGTTGAATCGCTGAAAGCGTAACGGCAACAATTGCAATATCAATAAGAAAAAAGATGTTTCTTCTTGCACGCACACCATTATATTTATATTCAAGCCACTGGCTTAACTTAGGCGTAAAAATAAGGAAAATGATAAGAAATAATGGAATATAGAGTTGATAGGTCGTATCGGGATAAGTGAAATAATAAACAATAAGAATTAATGCAAGACTACTATACCCTACAACTCTATGTAGGTATTCAAATTGCTTTGGATCTCTATCCATCAAAGTGTCTAATGACAAATCCTTTCTCCCCAAGGATTAAAGCCACGAAACCCCCTCGTGGCTTAACTAAGTCAATCAGTCCATTCTCCAGTCAAATGGCATTTCACCTTGACCACGTAGAGCAAGCATTAAAGTTTGACGCATATGCGCAAGTACTTCATTGCTATATGGAACTGCTTGAGAACCCCAAACAGGTTTAGGCCAAGCCACATCGTTTTGGTAACGAACAACATGATGAAAATGCAACTGAGGAACCATATTCCCAAGTGCAGCAACATTCATTTTATCCGCACGAAATACGCGTGATAATTGACTTGATAACCAGCTAGATTCACGTAAAAATTGTTCTTGATCTGCCTGACTAAGTTCATACAACTCTGTTATTCCTGGCACACGTGGAATCAAAATAAGCCAAGGAAATTGCATATCATTCATTAAACGACATGTTGATAACGGAAAGTCGCCGACAAAAAAAGTGTCTTGAGCAAGTTGTGGATGCAAACTAAACATATCTTTATTAATGATGCAAATTAGAATGATGGCTAATACTATCACATCCCAAAGGGTGTGAATATTCTATATAACGTGTTTCACTACAAATAACTGCTCATTTGTTTTGAACTCGGTCATACATTCATTTTTAATATTTTATTCCTAGGAATACAAGTACCTATTAAAAAATAATATAAATTTATGACCGATGGCAGCTTTCATTTCCTCGCTTTACGATGCTTTTAATTCATTGATCAAATGATTCAACACATCGTTTATAAACTGTAAACGCTTTGTGTGATCTTGAAGCATTACCGTAATTTTCAATCTCTGACCACCATCCATACGATAATAAGTCGGCTGCTTCTGCATCATTTGAATAATACTCATGGCTTGTACTGGCGTATCTGGAGAGAATTCAATATGTCCTCCATTCTCACCAATATCAACTTTGGTAATTCCCAAAGTTTCTGCTTTTAAACGTATTTGATGAACAGCAAATAATTGCTTAACCGATTGCGGCGGAATACCAAATCGGTCTATCAACTCCATTCGAATATTATCAAGTTTTTCTTGTGTATCCGTATTGCTAATGCGTTTGTAAAATAATAAACGCTGATGTACATCTCCTAGATAATCATCAGGAATTAATGCAGGCATATGTAAATTAATTTCAGCAGTTAATGATAATGGTGCATCAAAATTTGGCGTTTTACCTTTTTGAATGGCTTTAGTCGCCTTTTCAAGCATTTCCATATACAAACTATAACCAATGGCTTGCATCGAACCACTTTGCTGTTCACCAAGTAACTCACCTGCTCCGCGAATTTCCAAGTCTTCTGTTGCAAGCATGAAACCTGCACCCAAAGTAGACGCACGCTGAATAGCATCCAAACGCTTCTCTGCATCGCCTTTCAAGCCTTTAATAGATGGAACTAGCAAATAGGCATAAGCTTGATGATGCGAACGCCCTACACGTCCACGCAATTGGTGTAACTGAGCCAAACCAAGTTTATCTGCACGTTCAATTAAAATAGTATTCGCACTTGGAACATCAATACCTGTTTCAATAATTGTTGAACAAATCAATACATTATATTCTTTGTGATAGAACTGCTGCATAACCTGTTCAAGCTCACGTTCTCGCATTTGGCCATGTGCAACCGCAACACGTGCCTCAGGAACTAAATTACGAATGTTTTCTGCTGTTCGTTCAATCGTATCTACTTCATTATGTAAGAAATACACCTGACCACCACGTAATAATTCACGCAATATTGCCTCTTTAACTGCGTCATCTGTATGTTCTTGTACAAAAGTTTTTACAGCCAATCGACGTGCAGGTGGCGTTGCAATAATAGATAAATCACGCATACCACTAAATGCCATATTCAGCGTACGTGGAATAGGTGTTGCCGTTAATGTCAGCATATCGACATCAGCACGCATGGCTTTAATACGTTCTTTATCACGCACACCAAAGCGATGTTCTTCATCAACAATCATTAAACCTAAGTTTTTAAACTGAATGTTTTCTTGAAGAATTTTGTGCGTTCCAATCACAATATCCACTTTACCATCGGCTAAATCTTCAATGGTTTTGTTATGTGTTTTTGTAGAACCAAAACGAGAAAGCACTTCTATACGTACAGGCCAATCTGCAAAACGATCTTTAAACGATTCATAGTGTTGCTGTGCAAGTAAAGTTGTCGGAACAAGTACTGCAACTTGCTTATTATTTTGTACAGCCATAAAAGCAGCACGCATTGCCACTTCCGTTTTACCAAAGCCAACATCACCACAAACCAGCCGATCCATAGGTTTTGCAAGCTGCATATCATAAAGTGTCGCTTCAATTGCATTCGCTTGATCTAAAGTTTCTTCATAAGCAAAGCCTGAAGCAAATTGCATATACAATTTCTCATCACGCTCAAAACCAAAACCTGGCTTAGCCTGACGACGTGCCTGAATATGCAAAAGTTCTGCAGCAACATCATGTATTTGCTCTAAAGCTTTTCGTTTAGCCTTAGACCATGCATCTGTACCTAGCTTATGCAAAGGTGCAAGATCTGGATCACCACCGCTATAACGACTAATTAAATGCAAATTGGTCACAGGCACATAAACTTTTGCAGCATCGGCATAATCGAGCTGTAAAAACTCATGATCTTGATCATCAATACTTAAAGTAATTAAACCTGCATAACGCCCTACGCCATAATCAATATGAACCACAGGTGCGCCAATACTCAGCTCAGTTAAACTTCTAACCAAAAACTCTTCGGAAACTTCTTGCTGACGTTTACGACGACGCTGAACAACTCGATGCTCATATAATTGATTTTCAGAAATAACACTAAGTTTTCCTGAAAGTACCAAACCTCGGTCTAAAGGTGCACTTGTAATTGCAATAGACTGTGCCGATATCTGAAATTGCTCAAAAGTATCGACATTTGGAATATCACCTAAAGATGTGCGTAATGCATCTTTTAACGTTTCTCGTCGACCTGCACTTTCAGCGACAATTAAAACAGGATAAGTCGAGTCATCTACATATTTTTTTACAGCAGCAAATGGTTGTTCTTGCTTCGGATCTACAGGTAAACGAGGTGGAATTTCCGTATTTAAATTGGTAACACCTGCTTTTTCATCAAACACTTCTGCCGATACAACAATACGACCAAAACTATTTATTTGCTCTAGCACCTGATTTGGCTGTAAAAATAAATATTCGGGAGGCAAAATGGGTTGATCAACATTGTGACGACGATCTTCATAACGACGAACAATATCTTTCCAATAGTTAGTTAACTCATCATCTAAATGTGAATCTGTAATGACAATGCCATTCTTTGGTAAGTAAGATAGCAAGGTACTTTGGCTTTCCATGTCCTTTTGTTCAAAAAACAATGGGAAATAATATTCCAAGCCTGGGGATGCAATGCCCTCTAATGCATCTTGATAAATCGGATTCCGCTTAGGATTTGCCGATGGAAAAACCTCGGCATAACGATCTCTAAAGATAGATCGTCCCTCTTTAAGTGGAAACTCTTTTGCAGGCAAAACCACAAATTCTTTTAATGCTTCTGTTGTACGCTGTGTTTCTGGATCGAAAAATTTTAAGCTTTCAATTTCATCGTCAAATAAATCTATACGAATAGGTGCATTTTGCCCCGAAGCATAAATATCCATAATACTGCCACGTACAGCAAACTCACCATGATCATATACGGTATCTACAAGATGATAGCCAGCCTGAATCAATCTTATTTTTTGTTTTTCTAAATCAAATTTTTGCCCAATCTTAATATCAAAATGCTCACCTAAAACCCATGTGGTTGGTGCAACACGTTGCGCTAAAGTTGTAGCTGAAATAAGTAAAATACCTTGCGTTGGCATATTCGATAAAATAGATAAACGCTCAGACACAATATCTTGATGTGGAGATAATCGGTCATAAGGCAAAATTTCCCAATCAGGGAAAATAGTCGGCTTTATGCCATAGAATTCAAGCTCACTTTCAAGTTGCCCCAAATGCTGATTATTACGTGCCACAAGAATAAATAGTTGCTTATTTTGCTTGCTGATTTCTTTAAAAAGTAGTGCAGCTGCAGAACCTTGTAAATTACCTATCCAGCGTTTTTCACCTGTTTTAAGGCGTGGCAAATTGAGTTGAGCTATTTCTTGTTGGAACATTTATCTGACTTTTAAAGTTAAACAACGTGGTCGTATCTTAACACGATGCTTTTTTAGTTTAGATGAATTTTTATATTCAAGACTCAATAAAAAAGGCTTATATTTCTACAAGCCCATTTTCTTATATATTTTATTTTTTATCTCTTAAAAAATTTCGATAATATTCATTAAGTAGCTTTACCACCTGTTTAAGTTCAAGCAAGTTTTCTTTTGTATTTCCTAAACGAGCAACAAATCTTTGCGATGTAATTTCTAAATCAATTTTTTCATTAATAATCATACCCGCATCATAAAGGGCTTTTAAATCATCAAATTTTTTTACTCTACGATTCGATAAATACTCTAAACGTTCCGACCACTCATTAACAACAATGCTATCAATAATAAAACCCTGCTCTACATTATATTCAATATGATTTTCTTTTAAAAAAATCTGTTCGGGTGTTTCTTTATCACTTTTAAAAAAATCTACAATTTTATTTAGCATTTCAAATCAAATTTCATACAACTCTTAGCACTATATCTTAGTACTGCTCATGTATTTTCGCTATTTCTAATTACATGTAAAAATGGCGAACACTTATAGTTCGCCATTTTCACGCTTTATTTTATTTTTAAGTGTAGATTTCACCCAACTTATTTATTAAAGGTCAACTAGTTTAGTTTTAGAGACAATAACTCCATTATTGTCTGCATAAACATAATCACCTGAATTAAAGCGCACGTTACCAAGTGAAATTTCAATATCTACTTCACCCACGCCTTTGCGCGTACTTTTTTGTGGAATAGCAGCCAAAGCATGCACACCTAAATCAAGTTGAGCAATCGCATCTACATCTCGCACACAACCGTAAATAATCACGCCATTCCAATGATTTTGAACAGCAGACTCTGCAATCATATCTCCCATTAAAGCACAGCGCATAGATGCTCCACCATCTACAACCAAAACCTTTCCTGTACCGTCTGTTGCGAGTAACTCTTTTACACGAGAATTATCACCAAAACATTTGACAGTAACCACCTCACCACCAAATGTTTTACGTGCACCATAACTATTAAGAAACTTACCATCTAATGATGGAATCAAAACTTGAATATCTAAATCTGGATGATCATCCAATAAATCACAAGTTACAAATGGCACATTCGACACAGCGTAATCCCTCTATTTAGTTTTATGTATTGTTAAATTATCATAAATTTTAAATTGTTCAGTTTGATAAAGTGCAGCCTCGACCATAGTATAAGCCACCTGATCAGATGTCACTGGCTTATATTTAAAAGTCGATGGCACCAAATGCGAGAACTTTAAATATAATTTTTGAGTCAAATCTTCCAAAGTTCGCTGTTCATCTCTATGACCCAACAATAATGAAGGCTGAATAATAGAAACCTTTGAAAGTTGTAGACCCTGAATATATTGTTCTAGCTGACCTTTAACTTGATTATAAAAAAATTTAGATTGGGCATTTGCACCCAACGCACTCACCAACACATAGTGTGTTTTCGTATTTTGAAATAGATGTGCAAAATGTACATTCAGCTCATAATCAATATGAAAGAAATTTTCTTTAGAACCTGCTTTTTTTATCGTTGTCCCTAAACAACTAAATGCATGCGTATATTCTTGAACATCCGATGAATTGAGCAAAAAGAAATCATTCATTACAATTTGATGCACTTTTTTTAATTTTTTTAGCTCTTCATTTTCATTTCGAACAATTGCTGTAATTTTGTCACAATGTTGCGATTCATTTAGCAAATTGAGCAACCGCTTTCCCACCAAACCTGTTGCACCTATGACGATGGCACTTTTTATTGAGTTGATCATTTTAAAAGCAAACTCCTTTAATATTCCATAATATAACGCTTTATTCGTCTTTTTTATGCATCTAAAATGTAGTCAAACCAAGTCAAGACTTGACTTAACTGCATTATTTAATCAAAATATGGCACTTGTTTACGGGCTGGTGATCATTCTTCTGGAGATGGTTTTCAGATGCAATTTCAGCCCGCCCAGACCAATCTAATTCAAGGAGTGCACGAGTGGCAAACTCTGCTCAAGCTAAAAAACGTGCTCGTCAAAACGTTAAAGCACGTAAACACAACGCAAGCTTGCGTTCTATGGTTCGTACTTACATCAAACGTACAGTAGCTGCTATTGCTGCTGGCGACTATGCTGTTGCATCAGAAGCGTACAAAACTGCTGTACCTGTGATCGACCGTATGGCTGACAAAGGTATCATCCATAAAAACAAAGCTGCTCGTCATAAGAGCCGTTTAAACGCACAAGTTAAAGCATTAGCTAACTAATTTGTTGCAGTAAAAAAAGCCCTTTTAGGGCTTTTTTTATGCCTTTTATTTTTAAGTCATAATACCTACCAAACACATAAGACTTACGTTAATATTAGCCATTTTTTACTTTTAATATATATAAAGGCTTAATTTAAATGGGGTTTCGTGAAGATATTAACGGATTAAGAGCAATAGCCGTTCTCGCTGTTGTCTTATTTCATTTTAATCCACAATGGCTACCTGGTGGATTCGCTGGAGTTGATGTTTTCTTTGTCATTTCTGGCTTTTTAATGACCTCCATTATTTTCAGTGGTGTAGAAAAAAATACTTTTAATTTATTCAACTTCTACAATGCTAGAGCAAACCGAATTATTCCCGTACTTGCAGCCATGTCTGCAGTGTTACTTGTATTCGGTTGGTTTTACCTACTACCAACTGATTACCGTGATTTAGGACGTCAAGTTGAAAAAAGCTCTCTATTTATTTCGAATCTACTATTCGCAAAAGGTGGTGGGTACTTTGATACTGCAGAACATACTAAATGGCTTCTTCATACCTGGTCTTTATCTGTTGAATGGCAATTCTATATTTTTTTCCCAATCATCATTATTACGCTTAAAAAGTATCTAAGTTTTAGTAACTTGAAGCGTGTAGTTTTAGGCTTGTTCTTGGCAAGTTTTATATACTGTATTTATGCAACTTATAAAGACAGCAAAACAGCTTACTTTTTACTTACAAGCCGTGCATGGGAAATGTTACTTGGTGGTTTAGCATTCCTCTATCCCTGGTCACTAAAGAATAAGTCACATCAAAGAGTTACTCAGTGCTTAGGTATAGTCTTAATTATTGCCTCATATTTCTTAATTTCAAAAGATACGCCTTGGCCAGGATACATGGCACTAATACCAGTATTAGGTGCATATTTAATAGTCGTTGCTAACTATCAAAATAACTTCCTAATAAACAACCCTATTTCAAACCATATTGGTAAATGGTCTTATTCTATTTATGTTTGGCATTGGCCACTTGTAGTTTTAGGTTTTTACTTTGCGTTTGAAAATTGGTGGATTTATGGTATCCCATTATCTCTTTTACTTGGGTTCCTAAGTTATCAATTTATTGAAAAAATTAATTTCCTAAGATATTCATCTTGGAAAGATATCTTCAAAGTTAAACCTTTTTATATGTTTTTAATTATTGTAATTTGTGGATATATAATTAAAGAATTTGATGGCTTTAAAACCCACTATCCCCAACAAGTAATTAAGATATTGAAAGAAGGTGAAAACAACAACCCATATAAATGCGATTCCTCACTCCGAGATCGTAGCGTTGAAGAATGTATCATTGGGAATAAAAATAATATTAAAGCTATTATAATAGGTGATAGCCATGCAAATTCACTAACCACATCTGTTTCATCCATATTCAATACTAAAACTCAAGGCATAATTTCAATAACAACTTCAAGCTGCCCTTTTTTACTCGATATCAACATTAAAGATTTAGATCATAATGATGATTGTTATCAAATAAATAAAAGTCGCTTACACCTAATACAGTCATTAAAATATCAAAATACACCTATTGTTCTAATCTGGAGATCAAATGCATATATCGAAGGTCAAAATGACCCTGAACGCATTGAATACCCCAACAACCCAAATATTTTCTTAGAAGATAAATATCCCCTATCTAGAAAAGAAGCCTATGATGCTTTCAATAAAAGCCTCTCAACGACAATTTGTACTATATCTAGAACTAATCCAATATATATAGTACAACCAGTTCCAGAAATCCCCCTTAATGTTCCCAAAAGAATGGCTCTCAATCTATTATGGGACGTGAATCAACCAATTTTATACCCATACCAAGATTATCTAACTAGATCTAGTAAAACTAGAGAAATTATAAATAATGTCGCACAAAAATGCGGAGCTAATGTATTAGATCCCGCAAAAATTTTATGTAAATCAGGTCAATGTATTTCTGAACACAAAGGGCTCCCAATCTATCGAGATGGTGACCATCTCAGTGAGTATGGAAATAAACTTCTAACACCAATGTTTAAAGAAGTCTTAAATCCATAAAATAAAAAAAGCCCTTTTAGGGCTTTTTTTATGCCCGTACTTTATTAAAAGTAAACAATACTCATTCCATTTTTTATTCAAATTACCAATTCAGAGAATAATAATCCCATAAAAAAAGTATGGTATTATTTTTTAGTCGTTACATTCCATATAAGCAAATTTTCTTAATTTGGGGCAACATAATGATTAATAAATTTCTACCAACACTCGACAAATTTCAAGAAACAGAAAATCAGTATATTGAATACTTCAATTCAAAAGGTGAAACCGACATCATTGGTAAAGTCATTTCTAATATGAAAGGCACTGCTGAAATTCAAGCCTCCCAAGGTGTCGACTCATGGTTAGGTTACGGTGTTTACTTACCTGCCATTGAACGGATATTTGCCCTACATGAAGGTGAATCTGAAGAAGAATTCTATTCACGCACAAAATACCCTAAAGATGTTGTACACGCCTACACCATTCCAGAACATGATATTGCAACGCTAATTGCCGCAGACAAATACAATCGAATCCATCAACAAAGTATCCCTGTAAATACCTATGTCTGGCCTTTAAATGATGATGGCTTTACGATTAATTTATTGAAATTTGAAAATCGATTAAAAGCAAAAATATGATATTAAAAAAGCCAGTTACTCTTTAAATAACTGGCTTTTTTGAATAACTCGCTTTTTAAAATTTTAACCAACCAAACCATTGTTTTTTTCAAAATCACGTATATCAAGCTGATGTATTTCACCACGCCAAATCCATTTTAGCTGAGATTCTAAAAATACATCTCCTTCAAACCAAACAAATAAACCTTCCATCATTTTTGGCCAATCTTCTTTGGTAATGACTGAACGACCCGAAATTACAGCTAAAATTGCCGCCAAAATCGTGTCGTGACTCACAGCCAAACTTAATCCATTTTTTTGCTCAGGATGCGTATTATAAATAAGCTCAAGTACATCTACCGCACCATGAATGGGTTTTTTCATACCTGGTAATGCATTGTTTACAAAGCTATTAATAAAACCTAATGCGCCCTGCTCTTTGAAATATGGACCTGCTTGCTTAATATCAAGTACAAAACTTCCAGGCTCTACCAACAATCCCTGTTCAATAATTTCAATATTATGTGTATGCAGCGTCTCACCGATATCATCAGCTCCCTGAATCATCAGTGCTGCCGTGTCAATACATCGTTGAATTGGGCTAGATATACAATGTTTTATTGAGCGATCTGTATTTTTAATTAAATACCCACCCCATGCTTCCGCAAGATCTCGACCTTGATTCGTGAGTTGTAAGTCATATCCAGCCAAGCCTTTACCAGCCACTTCTTCACGAATTGAATGACGCGTAAATAATGTTACAGGCACTTTTGTATCAGGCAATAAATCAATTGCCTTTAACATACTTGCTGGAAGAAGATCTAATGCCATAATAAAAACATTGAAAGGATTTACCCCACTATATCACGAAGCAATATTTGCTCAATGCTTACTAGCCATAAGTTCTACTGCTTGAAATGCCAATTTTTTCATATCTTCATTCTTATATGCGATGAAACCATCATTTAACAATGTTTCTCTTTGATTATATAAAAATGCACGACCTTTAAAGTCAACCAAGCCACCACCAATACGTTCAAGCAGACATTGCCCTGCACTCGTATCCCATTCACATGTAGGATGGAATCTTGGATAAATATCAATTTGATCTTCAAGCATCATACAAAACTTATAAGCACTTCCCGCCTTAAATTCCGAATAGGCTGTTAATTCAGATATTGCTTGTAAATATTGCTCATATTTTGGTTTTTTTTGACTACTTTGACTTAAACCAATTTTAATAATTGTATCGTCACCCTTCTTTGAATAAATTGACCATTGTCGTGTTTCTATTTCATATTTAAGAGGAAAACCACTTTCAGGTGCAATATACAAAGTTCGCTCACAAGGAATCGCAAGAACGGCAAAACTTGTATTTTCTCCATCAACTAAACTTAAATTAATGGTAAATTCAGGTCGCTTATGCAAAAACTCCTTGGTTCCATCTAAAGGGTCTAACATCCAAAATTTTTGCCAATTTTGTCGAGTTAAATGATCACCTTCTTCCGAAAGCAAAGGTAATCTAGATATTTCCGCCAAAACTAATGTCAAAAAATGATTCACTCGATAGTCTGCCTGCGTTACAGGTGTATTGTCTTGTTTTTTCTCTATATCAAAAGCCGAACCTGAGCAATATTGTTGATATTCTTCTCGCAAAATTTCACATGCTTGTGTCAGAATGGGAACAAGCTGTAAAGTCAAACTATCTTGCGGCGCTGTTGTAGGCTTAAACATAGATTACCTTTAAATATGTCAAATCACTCTAAAAAACCAACAATCATTTTCGACATGGACGGAACTTTACTCGACCTTGCTTATGATGATTTTATTTGGAATCACCTATTACCCATTCGTTATGCAGAAATGCATCAATGCACAATAGAACAAAGTAAAAATACACTTTTTGAATTTTACCAAGAACATAATCATACGCTAAATTGGTACTCTTCACGCTTTTGGACAGCAAAAGTTGGAGTAGATGTTTTGGCTATGCAAATTGAATATAAAGATAAAGTCAAAAAACGTGAAGGTTGTTTAAAGCTCCTCAACTATTTAAAAGATAACAATTATCCAATTTGGTTAGCGACTAATGCAGATAGCGCAGGCTTAAAATTTAAATTAGAAAAAACGCATTTAGCAGAATATTTCGATGTAATTGTTAGTTCTGAAACAATTGGTCACGCCAAAGAATTTGTTGAATTTTGGCAAATACTCGCCAAACAACATCCTTTTGATGCTGAAACAAGTTATTTTATTGATGACACTGAAAAAGTGCTCAATGGCGCAAAAAACTTCGGTATTCAAAACCTTTTTAGTATACAGCAACCCTCTTCCGATAATGCTCCGCGCACGGAATTTGCATATCCTATGTTAAATAACTTAACTGACTTAATTCAACATTTAGAACAATCCGAGGAACGTGAAAAATATGCGTAAATCGAACCTAGCACCAGATGCTGTTGGCATGCGTGTCGATAAATGGCTTTGGGCTGCTCGCTTCTTCAAAACACGCTCTATTGCAAAACATGCAATTGAAGGCGGTAAAGTTCATCAAAACGGTGAACGCGTGAAAGTATCGCGTGAAGTTCGTATAGGTATGGAACTTACAGTTCAGCAAGGCATAGAAAAAAAATCTGTGATTGTTAAGGCACTGTCTGATGTTCGAGGTCCTGCACCCGTTGCACAACTCCTTTATGAAGAAACCGAAGTCAGTATTGCACGACGAGAATTGATTAATACCCAAAGAAAGATGCATAATCTAGCTCGACCTGATCACCGCCCAAGCAAAAAAGATCGTAGGGATATCAGCAAGTTCAAACAAGAAAATGATCAACAATTTGACCAGTCTTGGTCTTATAATGATGATTGATAGAAGCGTCATATTGTGTCGCACACAATATGATTTCAATAGAACATAAGTAAACTTTCTGTCACTATAGGCATGTGGAAATCGATTGAATCAAATACATCCACTTGAATATATTATTTAGTGACATCGTGTTGAGGTTATAAGATGGATGAGAATAAAGGTAAGGCGCTAAATGCTGCACTTAGCCAAATTGAAAAACAATTTGGTAAAAACACAGTTATGCGTTTAGGTGATAACACTGTACAAGCTGTAGAAGCAATCTCAACAGGTTCACTCACTCTTGATATCGCACTTGGTATTGGTGGCTTACCAAAAGGTCGTATCGTAGAAATCTACGGTCCAGAATCTTCTGGTAAAACAACCATGACATTACAAGCTATTGCTGAATGTCAAAAAGCTGGTGGCACATGTGCTTTTATCGATGCAGAACACGCACTTGATCCTCAATATGCACGCAAACTTGGCGTAGATATCGACAATTTACTTGTTTCTCAACCAGATAACGGTGAACAAGCACTTGAAATTGCAGATATGCTTGTTCGCTCTGGTGCAATCGACATGATCGTAGTCGATTCTGTTGCCGCACTTACACCTCGTGCAGAAATTGAAGGCGAAATGGGTGACTCTCACATGGGTCTTCAAGCACGTTTAATGAGCCAAGCACTTCGTAAAATTACAGGTAATGCTAAGCGCTCTAACTGCATGGTGATCTTCATTAACCAAATTCGTATGAAAATTGGTGTGATGTTTGGTAGCCCAGAAACAACAACAGGTGGTAACGCTTTAAAATTCTACGCGTCTGTACGTCTTGATATTCGTCGTGTTGGTCAAGTTAAAGAAGGCGATGAAATTGTTGGTTCTGAAACAAAAGTTAAAGTTGTGAAGAACAAAATGGCTCCTCCTTTCCGTGAAGCATTATTCCAAATTCTTTATGGTAAAGGTGTTAACCACCTTGGTGAATTAATTGATCTTGCTGTACAACAAGAAATTGTTCAAAAAGCAGGTGCTTGGTATTCATATCAAGGCGATAAAATTGGTCAAGGTAAAAACAACACCATTCGCTATTTAGAAGAACATAAAGATTTAGCTGAAACAATTGAAAAACTAATTCGTGAGCAACTGCTTACAACAGGTACAGTTGTTGAAGATACAGATGAGCAAGAACCTGATCTTTTAGATGCTTAATTCCATCATTTAGATCATCTTTAAGCATTCATACAGAGCGCCCTTCGGGGCGTTTTGTTATTATATCTAAGTATTTATTCGCAAATATTTTTCACTGAGAAAGTCATGTCCGACGCAAAGTTTAATAAACTTCTCGATTATGAAATGCTAAAACAACAATTTGGTGATGAGGAGGATCAAGCTCAAATATCATCAGCACCTTCTGGTTTAGCCTTTAATCCTGAAGAGCGTCTTTTTAGCCACACAACTACTGAAGATAAAAAACCTGGCTTAACAGGCTCTCGCTTGCGTTCTTATGCCTTTGCAGTACTAACACGTAAGGAATATTCAAAAGCGGAACTCATCGAAAAACTCGCGCTATATGCAGACAATCGAGATGAAGTTCTCGAGCTTGTCGATGAGTTATCTAAAGAAAACTACCAAAGTGACCAACGTGTTGCTGAAATTATGCTTTCAAGCCAAAAGCGTAAGGGGAAAGGCCCAAATCAGATTAAAATGAAACTGAAAAATAAAAAAATTGATGCGGCATTAATTGCAGATGAACTCAAAGAAACAGACTGGATTCAACAAGCCTACGAACTAAAAGTCAAAAAGTACGGAACTGAAGTCACTAAAGACCCAAAAATTAAAGCCAAGCAAATACGTTTTTTGATGTATCGAGGTTTTGAAATGGATGCAATTATAAAAGCAATTAATAGAAAGCCGAATGATTTTGAATAAATAGAGATAAAAATTTAGAAAAGGAAGGTTTAAATATTTTTATTATAAAACTGGTGGCAACCCTACCAGCAAGACTTCGGCACATCATTATTCTGTTACCGTTGCTACCTTCCGGTCCTGGCGGGGTTCACAGAGAACAATTGCGAAGTAACCGGCAGGGCTACCATTGCAAGGACAGAGTATAGAGATTTTTAATGAACTTGCAAGCGTACAAGGTTAATTTTCAGCAATGATTCATCCAATTGATTATTAATAAAACAAAATAATTTTTTATACACTTTGTCTTCAATATTATTCACTACAATCAATAACACTTAAAATAAAGTAACATTGTAAAAGCATATTGCAATTCACTGTTCAGACGTTTTAAATGTCTACATCAAACAAATCTTTGGTCATACCTATTGATCAATACTGCAATCTAAAATGGATATTACATTATGCTAAAAAAGCATACTCTATTTACAATAACATTGCTCTGCTCTGCTCCACTCTACGCAATTCCTATTGAATCTCGTGGATTGAGCCAAGATGCTGGAAATTACACAGCAACAACAGCAACTGCCATTAATGTATCAAATTCACCAAATGATGACTCTACTATTACGCCCACTAATATTAATTGGCAGCTCATGCAAAAAGCAGAGCGCTTAGAAAACGAATTACGCAGCTTACGCGGAAAGATAGAAGAACAAGATAATGAAATTGCTCAACTCAAACATGACTTGCAAAATCGCTATACAGATTTAGATCAGCGTTTAGAGTTACTTCAAGAAAAAGTTGACCCAGACTCTGTTGCTAAAGAGGAGGATAACCAACAAGATACTGTACCCAGTACAAAATAAAGTAGAAGCTACTCCTCAAGTTCAACCTAAAACAGTACAAACTTCGGTAGCACCTAAAACCACCAATAACACATCAACAACCAGCTCCGACAAAGCTGCATATACTGTTGCCCTAGAAGCATATAAGCAAGGTGGTGCGAAAAAAGCCATAGCCCCAATGCAAGCTTTTATCAAGAACCATCCTAATAGTGCTTATATTAGTAATGCATATTTTTGGTTAGCAGAGTTTAATTTAGGAATCGATCCAGCAAATTATATTGAAGCTAAAAAGAATTTTGAAATTGTTGCAAATAAATACCCAAATTCATCAAAAGCTTCAAGTGCATTATATCGACTGCATAGCATTGCACTTAATGTTGATAAAAACACCGCTTTAGCCAATAAATATAAAAGCCAAATTTTAACGAACTACCCTAAATCGGAAGAAGCAGGTTTTCTTAAAAAATAAGACTTAGAAATAAAAAAAGACACTAAAAGTGTCTTTTTTTTATTTCTTAAAACATCTATTAGCGGACAATACCACGCTTAGATTGCTCTACAGAATCAATAAAACGCTGAACCTCAGGAACCGTTGGTAAAATTTCATTACGGATTTTCTCAACCGCTTCCGTTGTCGTTAAACCAGCTTTGTAAATCAATTTAAAAGCATCACGAAGCCCTTGAATAACTTCTTTCGACCATCCCTTACGACGCATACCTTCAACATTCATTGCAGAAGCATGCGCAGGATTGCCTGACACCATAACATAAGCAGGAACATCTTTTAAGATTAAAGATGCACCACCAATCATGCTATAAGAATCAATTTTACAGAATTGATGTATACCAGAGTTACCGCCAATAATAACAAAATCACCTATATGCACATGTCCTGCAACACCCACATTATTTGCGAAAATATTATGATCTCCCACTAAACAGTCATGTGCAATGTGTGTATTTACCATAAGTAGGTTATAACTACCTACTTTTGTTAAGCTATTATCTTGTATCGTACCTCGGTGTAAGCTGCAATGCTCACGAATCGAGTTATGATCACCAATTTCTAGCCATGTTTCTTCGCCAGCATATTTTAAGTCTTGGCAAACTTCCCCAACACTTGCAAATTGAAAAATTTCGTTATTTTTTCCAATGCGCGTATACCCACCAACAACAACGTGTGAGTGTAACTTTGTGCCTGAGCCAATACTAACCTTAGGGCCAATAATACAATATGGACCGATTTGCACATCTGCTGCAATTTCAGCAGATGGGTCAATAATAGCCGTTGGGTGAATAAGTTCGTTATTACTCATGCCTGCCCTGTTCTTTGGTGTGAAATTATGATTTCTGCAGCTGCGGCAACAACACCATCAACTGAAGCAGTACAATGATACTTGTAAATGCCACGCTTTTGCATCACTAATTCAGATTTTAATACAAGTTGATCGCCAGCAACCACTTGTTTCTTAAATCTAACTTTCTCTGCACCAGCAAACAAGAACAAAGAACCCGGTCTTGGTTTCTCATCATTCATGATAAAACCTAAAACACCAGACACCTGTGCCAATGCTTCAATAATAAGAACACCCGGCATAATAGGATATTCAGGGAAATGTCCTTGAAAAAATTCTTCATTAATTGTGACATTTTTATAGCCAACAATCGAATTTTCAGTCACCTCAGTTACACGATCAACAAGTAAAAAAGGATATCTGTGTGGAAGATATTCACGAATTACATTAATGTTCATTGGTAATGTCGGGATCGTGAATGTTGTAGTATTAGACTCTGTCATCATAGTTATTTACGCAATTTAAATGTTGATTCAAGGGATTCAATTTGTGATTGCATATGATCAAGTCGTTTGACCAATTGGGTCAATGGCACATCTGCTAATTGTTTAAAGCGAACTGCAGCCTTTTTCCAGGAATTTGACTCCATCAGCGCAGTACCCGATGAATAACTACCAGCTTTAGAAATATTATTTGTCACCATTGACATTCCTGTGATTGTTACATTATCGGCAATATTAATGTGACCAACAATACCAACCGCACCTGCAAGCACACAGTTTTTGCCAATTGTTGTACTTCCAGCAATACCACATTTTGCAGCAATTGCCGTATTTGCTCCAATTTTCACATTATGAGCAACTTGCACAAGGTTATCAATAATGACACCATTTTCTAAAATAGTGTCATCTAAAGCACCACGATCGATACTACAATTTGATCCGATTCGTACATCATCACCCACAACAACTGAACCTAATTGTACAATTCGATGCCACTTTCCTTGATATGGAGCAAAACCAAAACCTTCTCCACCAACAACCGTATTTGCATGAATACGAACACGATTACCAATTTTACATGCGCCCGTTAAAGTCACATGTGAGTCGATAAAACAGTTTTTTCCAACCTCAACAAAATCATCAATTTTCACATGAGAGTGAATAATGGAATCATCACCTACAACACAATTTTCACCAATCACAACATAGTGACCAATATATGCAGTATCTGAAATTATTGCGGAAGGATGAATCTGCGCGGTATTTTCAATACCACGCTCAATTTGTTTACGCTCAAATACATGTGTCAAAATTGCAAATGCAAGATACGGGCTATCTACAACTAAAAAATTAGAATGATAACCCTCAAGCAAATCTTTATATGCTGATGTCACAATTAAGGCACCAGCTTTTGATTCTTTCGCCTGATTAATGTATTTCTCGCCATTTACAAACGCAAGCTGATGTTCATTTGCATTTTCAAGACTAGCCAATCCTTTAAACTTAAGATCAGCCTGTCCCAACACCTTCGCTTGTACTTGCTGTGCAAGAGCATCTAAGCGATAAAATTGATGATTCATAAATTATTTAATTGCATTAACCTTTTGAATGATTTTATCAGTTAAGTCAGTGCCTGCGTCAGCTGCAAGTACTGAATTTTTGTTTAAAACCAAGTCCAATTTATTTTCTTTGCGTAATTGTTCAGCAGCAGTTTTTACACGCGTTTCAAATGTTGTATTTGTTGCTTGCATAGTTGATTGAACTTTAGACTGAACTTGTTGCTGCAAAGAATTCAATTGAGTAGCTTTTGCTTCAAACTGCCCTTTTAAAGCATCAATTTCAGCTTGAGTTTTAGCAGTATTACCTTTTTGTTGAATACCTGCCAAATCTTTTTGAAGTTGTTCAATTTGAGTTGTTTGAGACTTAATTGATTGCTGCAAGCTACTTTGTTGCTGCTTTAAATAAGTACTACCTTGTACGACTTTTTCAACATCAACCACACCGTAATCTGCTGCTTGTGCTGCTGTAAATACAAAACCAGAAGCCAATGCTAGTAATACTTTTTTCATTTTTTAAAATCCTAAATTGATATAATAATATTAGCCGTACTTAGAAAGTACGACCAATTTCAAATTGAATGCTCTTTGTTTCATCACCTGGCTTATCATTTAGTGGGTATGCATAGCTCAGAGATAATGGACCAATCATAGTAATCCATGTAAATCCAACACCTACGCTATAACGCATATTACCCATATCAAAGCCATTATTATCTTTACAATATTGCTTACCTTCAGCTGAGCTTGGTACATTACATTGCGTATCAAATACCTGAGCACCTTCAGCAAAAACAACTGGTCTAAATTGACGTGCCCAATCTCCCTTAAATGGAACTGGTAAGGCAAGCTCTGTACCAAATTGCACTAAAGCATTACCACCAACTTCTTCCTCATTCTTATAACTACCGCCATTTTCATAGTCAACACTCGGATATTTAGGGCCTAATGTACTATTATCATATCCGCGTACTGAGCCATAACCACCAGCATAGAAGTTTTTATAGAATGGCAAATCATTACCATAACCTAACTTACCATAACCACGGATAACAAAATCTTTACCTAATGGGAAAAAGACCTGAGCATCATAAGTTAACTTTTGGTATTCAACATCACTTCCTGGTATTGCAATTTCAGCATTAATACGATGTGAAGTACCTGATGTTGGAAATAATGGACGGTTAAGCGTATTGTAAGACCAACCCAAATTCAGGTTATAGGTTAAAAAATCACCTTTAAATTCCGTACCCGTTTCACAAACAGGTGAACCAACTGTACCTCGAGGGCAAGCATTGCCATACTTCGTTGTTTTACCACCATTTTCTAATAAATAATCACGGATATAAGTTGAAACGTAAGGACCAGTCGTTACTTCAGTCTTATCAATATTTAAACCCATGCTCACGCTTTGGTTTTCATCAATTGGATAACCAAATGTTAAACCACCACCCAAACTATCTGTAACGTAATTATTAACGTTATAGTTATCATCTAACTTTGTTTTACGGTAGTACATGTTATATCCACGACGAACACCATCGATGGTGAAGTATGGATCAGTAACACTTAAGTTGTAGTAATCTTGTGTTTGCGAACGAGATAAATCAATTGCAACACTATTACCTGTACCAAAGAAGTTCGTTTGACTTAAACCCGCTTGGTAGGTCATACCACCGCTTTGTGAGAAACCAACAGCCAATGTACTTGTACCTGAGTGTTGCTCTTCAACAGCAACATTTAAATCAATCTGGTCAGGTGCACCTGGTACACGCTCAGGTTTTACATCAACAGTTTTGAAATAACCCGTACGCTCTAAACGCACTTTAGATAAATCAATTTTCTCGTTACTTGCCAATGCGCCTTCCATTTGACGCATTTCACGACGAAGTACTTGATCATCCGTTTTAGTATTACCAGCGAAGTTAATACGACGCACTGTAACTTTCTGACCTGGATTGATATAGTAATTTAAGCCGACTTGCTTTGTTTCATTATTAATTTCAGGAACAACATTTACTTCTGCATAGTAATAACCAGCATTGCCGTATTTACGCAGTAGCAATTGCTTTACATTATTTACTTTTTCTTGCGAATAAATGTCGCCATCTTTATAAATTTGTAGCGCCTTCAATTCATCAGAAGAGAAAAGAGCATCACCTAAAAACTTAGTTTCAGCAAATTTGAATTGCTCACCTTCGTCCACAGACACTTCAACAAAAATATTTTTCTTATCTTCACTAATATTCAAATGAGAGTTATTAATATTGAAATTAATGTAACCTTTGTTTAAATATAAAGCGCGAAGTGACTCTAAACTTGCAGCCATTTTTTCACGTGCATAACGATCATTACGCGTAATAATCGAATTCCAACCGCTTTCTTTAATAGCAAATACTTGTTTAATATCATCGTCTTTAAAAACAGTATTACCAATAATATTAATATCAACGACTTTAGACGCTTTACCCTCAACAAATTCAACCGTTAAATCTACACGATTGTTTGGACGTGCTGTAGTAATAACTTTAACACTAGCTTCATAGCGACCTTGTTGCATATATTGCTGAGTTAATTCTGATTCAAGCGTTTGAATTACAGATTGTTTTAGAACCTCACCTTCAGCAACTCCCATTTTCTTTAAGCCTTCTTGCAGGGCTTCTTTAGGAATAAGCTTGTTACCCTTGAATTCAACTTTAGAAATAATTGGGCGTTCTACAACACTGTAAACCAGCACATCATTTTCATTTGATACCTTAATATCATCAAATAAACCTGATGCATATAAAGAACGAATCGTGTCTGCTAGAACAGCATCATTCACACGATCACCGCTATTTACAGGAATCAAACCATAAACACTGGCTGGCGTTAAGCGAACAAGTCCATCTATTTTTATATCTCTAACGACAAAATCATTTGCTGCATATACTTGTTGTGCTGCTGCCATCGCACTGATAAGTGCTAAAGGCATAAAAAGGTTTTTGTGATGCATGCCAGTGTTTTCCAATGTTAATTTATATCATCCACGTTTTTATAAACGCATAAAGTCGTTAAATAACGCCAAGAGCATCATGCTCCCTAGCAATACCATACCAATTTTCAAACCAACTATTTGTATTTGTTCAGAAACTGGTTTACCTCGAATTAGTTCTATAAAATAATAAACTAAATGTCCACCATCAAGCATAGGAATTGGTAATAAATTTAATATACCTAAACTTACACTCATGAGCGCCATAAATGAAATAAAAGTTTGCCACCCCATTTCAGCACTTTGCCCAGCAACTTTCGCAATAGTGATTGGACCAGATAAATTATCCAAACCAATTAAACCACGAAACATTTTAACAATTGAATTTAAAATCATCCCTGAAATTTGACCGGTCTTATCTACCGCCATGGTCATTGCTTCAAGTGGAGAATATTGAATCATTTGTTTATATTCAGCAGGTACTTTAACCTTTCCAGGATCACTTTGTACACCAAGGACACCAGAAATATTTCCCATATTATCTCGTTTACCCTGAGGCATAACTTCAAGATGAACCAGTTTATTCTGTCTTAATACATCAATTTTTAGTAACTTTTCAGGAGATGCTTGTACAACTCGTACAACATCAAACCAATCATTCATTTTAACGTGATCAATTGCAACAATTTTATCGCCTTCTTTCATACCTTGACGAATTGCAGCACCATCATCACTTAATTTAGTAATAACCGCAGCAATATGTGGTCGATATGGCGTAAAGCCTAAAGTATCTAAAGGTGATTTGCTTTGATCTTTTAAAAAGTCTTGAATAGGTAACTTGAAATTCTGTGCTTGTCCAGCTCTATCGGCATCAACACTAATAACACCTGTTTCACCCGCGCGGTCCACAAGTGCAAAATTCAACTTTTCCCATGATGTAACATCTGTCCCATCAATCGCTGTAATTTTATCGCCCACTTGCATTTTAACAGTTGCCGCAGGAGAATTTGGAGCAATGCTTCCTACTCGAGTATTCAACTGTTCTTGTGAGGGTAAGAATAAAATCCAAAATAAAAACACAGCAAAAGCTAAATTAATTAATGGTCCTGCAGCAACAATCGCTATGCGCTTCCAAGGATGCTGTCGATTAAATGCTTTGGGTAAATCTTCTTCTGCAACATTACCTTCTCGCTCGTCTAACATTTTGACGTAGCCACCCAAAGGTAATGCCGACAACTGATACTGAATACCTGATTTTTTTGAAGTCCATTTTAAAAGCGTTGGACCAAAACCAATTGAATAAACAAGAACCTTAACACCTAATTTTCGTGCTACAAAATAATGACCAAATTCATGAATCGCAATTAAAGGACCAAGTAATAAAATAGCAGCGACGATTATAAAAATAGCACTCATCTTATTCTTCCTTTAATAACCAACCACAAACTTTTCAGCAACTATACGAGCTTGTTGATCAATTTGTAAAATTGTTTCAATTGAATCCGCAGATCCATTTGCAATATTGTCCAATGTTTTTTCAACGATTTTAGGTATTTCCGTAAATTTTATTTTACTTTCCAAAAATGCAGCAACCGCAATTTCATTTGCTGCATTTAAAATAGCTGGTGCTAGACCACCCACTTTCATCGCTTGTCTTGCTAAATTTAGTGCAGGAAAACGCAAGGTGTCAGGCTCTTGAAAATTCAACTGATTATTAACAAATAAGTTAAGCGGTGGCACATGTGTCTGAATACGCTCAGGCCATGCTAAAGCATGAGCAATAGGCGTACACATATCAGGATTACCCATTTGCGCCAAAGTTGAACCATCCACATATTGAACTAATGAATGAATAATACTTTGTGGATGAATGACAACTGTAACAAATTGTTCTTCAATCGCAAACAGATGACAAGCTTCAATTAGCTCTAAGCCTTTATTCATTAAAGTTGCAGAGTCAACAGATATTTTTTGACCCATAGACCAATTAGGGTGCTTACAGGCCTGTGCAGGCGTAACAGATGCCAACTGTTCTAGAGTGTGATTTAAAAAAGGACCACCCGAAGCTGTAAGGAGTATTTGAGAAACACCCTGCTTTGGTTTCCCATTACGCTCAGTTTGTAGGTAATTTTGCGGTAGGCTTTGAAAAATTGCGTTATGTTCTGAATCTACAGGTAAAAGCAAAGCATTAGATTCACGTGCTGTTTGCATCATGATATCGCCAGACATCACCAAAGCTTCTTTATTTGCAAGTAATACTCGCTTACCCGCCTTTACAGCAGCCAAAGTTGGCATTAAACCAGCAGCACCTACAATTGCAGCCATAACCACATCCACAGATGGATGCTCTGCAACAGCAATTAAACCTGCTTCATCAGATAAAATTTCAATATCAGATAAATTTTCAGCTTTTAATTTTTCTCTTAATTCATCTACTTTTTGCGTAGGAACTACAGCAATTTTAGGATGAAACTGTTTACATATTTCTACAAGCTCATTAATTCGACTATATGCAGTCACTGCAAAAACAGAATATTGATCTGGATGTTGTTGCAGTATTTTTAAAGTACTTTGACCAATTGAACCTGTAACACCTAATATACAAACAGTTTGAGACATTTATAAATCTACGCCAATAAGTTTTAAAACATACATACCTGCTGCGAACACAGGAGCTGCTGCAAGCAAAGAATCAATTCGATCTAATACACCACCATGACCTGGTAAAATACGACCTGAATCTTTAATACCAGCACGACGTTTAATCATAGATTCTAATAAATCTCCCAATACCGAACTAAAAACAGTAAGGACTGAAAGAATTAAAAATAAAATATGTTGTGCAATCGTTAAATCAAGGTAAATTGCTTCAACAACCACAATAATAGCCATTGAAACAAATACACCACCCAATAATCCTTCAATAGATTTATTTGGACTTACATGTGGTGCAAGTTTACGCTTTCCTAATTTACGCCCAACAAAATACGCTCCACTATCGGCACCCCATACCAATAAGAATAGGTACATAAGCCACCAAGGTGAACTATCCCATACAGAGAAAATTGCGGTGATTGCAGCAGAAATTAATACAAAACCAATCAGTTTAAGGCTTGCATTGTACCAACCATCATATTCAGGATAAGACTTCACCCAATGAATACTTAGTACCCAAATAAAAATTGATGCTATCCATAGCAACAGTGCAATTTCACTGTAATAGAGAGCAAGAGTAGATAGTGCAGCAGTAACAATACCAAAGCCCCAAGCTATTGGCTTAATTACATTTGTAGAGCTTCTTGGCATAAGCTTAAACCACTCATACCCTGCAACCCCAGCAGCAACAATCATTAGCACAAGCATTGGGTAATGTGATTGCGTTGCAAACATACAACTTAAAACCACAGCAACCAAAACCAATGCGGTAATAATCCGCTCTAACATGTATTAATTCTCGAAATTTTTTTGTTGAACTTGCTCTGATGTTTTACCAAAACGACGTTCACGACTTACAAACTCTGCTATCGCAACATCGAATTCTTCAACAGTAAATTCAGGCCATAATGTTTTTGTGAAATATAATTCAGCATACGCTGCTTGCCACAATAAGAAATTAGATAAACGATAATCACCACCTGTTCGAATGAGTAAATCCACCGCAGGCAAATCACTTAAACTTACATACTGACCAAAAAGATCTGTATCGATGTCATTTATTTTTAATTTTTCATTTTGAACATCAAGGGCTATTTGCTTTGCCGCTTGCGCCATATCCCACATACCACCATAACTAATTGCAATAGTTAAAGTCATACTGTCGAACTTAGCAGTCCTTTCTTCAGCTTGCAACATAAGGTCGCGTAATTTAGGAGATAAAGGAGACCTATCCCCAATAAAACGCAAGGAAATATTAAATTCTTCCATACGTGGAATCTGCTCAAGAATTGTATCTTCCAACAATTGCATGAGTAAATCCACCTCAAATTGAGGGCGATTCCAATTTTCACTTGAAAAAGCAAAAACCGTCAGTGCCTGAATATTTCTTTTACGGCAGTGCTCTACAATTGGATCTAGGACATTTTTACCTTCACGGTGTCCACCACCTGTATCCAATTGATTTTTTTTAGCAAAACGATTGTTGCCGTCCATAATAACGGCAACATGTTTCGGAAGATATAAACAGTCTTCAACTTGGGTCATTTAATCAGACCTTCATTAATTCTGCTTCTTTCGCAGCTAAGCGTGAATCTACTTCTGCTACGAATTTATCTGTCATTTTTTGAACATCATCACCTGCACGGCGTTCATCATCTTCAGAAATTTCTTTTTCTTTCAACAATGCTTTCACATCGCCCAAAATATCACGACGGATGTTACGAAGTGCAACTTTTGCATTTTCAGCTTCTGAACGTGCAACTTTTTGCATGTCTTTACGTGTTTCTTCAGTCAATGCTGGAAGTGGTACACGAATCGCATCAGCAGTAATTGGGTTTAAGCCCAAATCTGATTCACGAATGGCTTTATCAATTGCAGAAACCATTGTGCGTTCAAATGGTTGAACTAACAATGTACGTGAATCTTCAACACCCACGTTTGCTACTTGGTTCAAAGGTACGTCTGAACCATAATACGGTACCATTACACCATTTAGAATTGATGGATGCGCGCGACCTGTACGTACTTTAGCAAAACCTTGATCTAAAGACTCGAGAGTCTTATGCATGCGTTGTTCGCCGTCTTTTTTAAGATCGTTAATCATATGATCTTCCTTACTAAATTCTTAAAAGATGTAATTTCAAAATAGCTTGTAGTATAAAGAGCTTTCAGGCTCACGTACATTAATTCGTAACGTGAGTACCCTCTTTTTCGCCCATTACAACTGAAAGTAGAGAACCTGATTTATTCATGTCAAATACTTGAAGTGGTACATGGTGATCACGACATAAACAAATTGCCGTTAAATCCATCACACCTAATTTCTCATCTAACACTTGGTCAAATGTTAAAGTATCGTATTTAACAGCATCATCAAATTTACTTGGATCTTTGTTGTATACGCCATCAACTTTAGTTGCTTTCAAGATTAAGTTTGCTTCAATCTCGATACCACGTAAGCATGCTGCTGTATCTGTTGTGAAGAATGGATTACCCGTACCTGCAACAAATACACATACTTCGCCTTGTGTTAAATGACGAATTGCATCACGGCTTGAGTATTGTTCAACAACCGCACCAATTGGTAATGCAGACATTAAACGTGTTTTGATATTACGGCGCACTAACGCATCACGCAATGCCAAACCATTCATAACAGTTGCAAGCATACCCATTTGGTCACCTGTTACACGACCAACTAAGCCGTCTTTTTGTAACTGGCTACCGCGATATAAATTACCACCACCAACAACAATACCGACTTGAACACCTAAACCCACTAAGTGAGCAATAGATAACGACATTTGATCGAGTACTTGTGCATCGATACCCATATCTTTATTACCAGCAAGTGCTTCACCTGATAGCTTCAATAAGATACGTGCATAACGTGGTTTTTTTGAATCCAACATCATAAAAAGCTCCGATTCTTTACAAACTATTTTTATATTTAACTTTATTAGGCAGATTTGATGCGAATTAACTTAGCAAACAAGTCATACTCATCTGCATCAGTAATTTCAACTTCAAGTAAATCACCCGCTTTGATTTGTGTCTTGTCGATATCTTCAACAAAAACATTACCATCAATTTCTGGTGCATCTGCATAAGAACGTGCTACAGCAACTGGAAACTCTTCTTCCAAATCATCTACAAGCACAGTCATAATTTGACCGATACGTTTTTGAAGTTTAGCGGCTGAAATTTCTTGCTGAACTTGCATGAAACGCTCATAACGCTCTTGTTTGATTTCTTCAGGCACATGATCAGGCAAGTCATTTGCCGTTGCACCTTCTACAGGTGAATACGTAAAGCAACCAACACGATCTAACTGTGCTTCTTTCAACCAATCCAATAACATTTGGAAATCTTCTTCAGTTTCACCTGGGAAGCCAACAACAAATGTTGAACGAATAACAAGATCAGGACATTTTTCACGCCAAACTTTTAAACGATCTAAAGTATTTTCACTATGAGCAGGTCGCTTCATAAGTTTTAATACTTTTGGACTTGCGTGCTGGAAAGGAATATCCAAGTAAGGCAAAATTTTACCTTGTGCCATTAGATCAATAACAGCATCTACATGCGGATATGGGTATACATAATGTAAACGAACCCAAATACCTAACTGACCTAAAGCTTCACACATGTCGAAGAATTTAGTCTTAACAGGCTGACCATTCCAAAAATCGAGTTTGTACTTGGTATCTAAACCATAAGCAGAAGTATCTTGGGAGATAACTAATACTTCTTTTACACCCGCATTTTTTAATGCTTGTGCTTCGCTTAATACAGAACCAACAGGACGAGAAACCAAATCACCACGCATACTTGGGATAATACAGAATGTACAACGATGGTTGCAGCCTTCTGAAATCTTCAAATAAGCATAATGTTTAGGCGTAAGGCGAATGCCTTGCTCTGGAACTAAGTCGATAAATGGATTATGTTTTGGTGGCTCAGGCACATATTCGTGCACAGCTTCCATCACTTCTTGATATGCCGCCGCACCTGTAACTTTTAATACATTTGGATGCATTTGGCGAATTTTGTCTTCGTCTTTACCCAAACAGCCTGTCACAATAACACGACCATTTGCACTCATGGCTTCGCCAATTGCGTCTAAAGACTCTTGCACTGCAGATTCAATAAAACCACAGGTATTTACAACAACTAAATCCGCACCGTCATAATCTGACGCTACATCATAACCTTCAGTCTTTAACTGAGTTAAAATTCGTTCGGAATCTACCAATGCCTTAGGACAACCTAAAGAAACAAAACCGACTTTGGGGGATTTCATGAATCTGCGCTCCACTAGAATGCGCATATTGTATGTCTTTTCTGAAGATAAAAATAGTTATAAAGCCCACTCTTTACATGTCGCACCAAAATACAGCCATAAAAATAAACACATATTCACACACGCACCATTATTGTGCATAAGCTATTTACATTATTCAGCCTATCCGCTATACCTTTTTAAATAAGAACAATTTCAGGGCGGTTTTATGTTTTTAGCAACAATTTATGCCCAATTTAGACAAGTTGGCGCAGATGTTGCAGTAATTTGGCTCAATTAATGTTCTTCATTCAAAATTATTGCTTTACGAAGATGCTTAAGCATTATTCAAACAGGACTTTATAACAAATGGATCAAGACTCAACTATCGACTATCGTTTGTTGGTAGATAACTTGGCAACAGCCATTCTACTTGTCGACAGTAATCTTAATATTTTTTATCTCAACTCATCTTGCGAAGCTTTGTTTGATATTAGTTTATTACGCGCTGAAGGTCAGCCTGTTCTTAATTTACTTCATGTTCCAAGCGATGAATTTAACACCAAAGAAGCCTTAAATAATTCTATTCGTACAGGGCAACCCTACACACGTCGTGAAGCAACCATTAATGTGAACTTCAAAGACATTCACGTTGATTACTCTGTCTCATTACTTAATTATGCTAAAACTTATCATCCTTTGCTTTTAATTGAACTAAATCCAATTGATCGAATGTTGAAAATTTCAAAAGAAGAAAATTTAATTCAACAACACCAAGTGGCTCGCCAGTTAATACGTGGCGTTGCACATGAAATCAAAAACCCACTAGCAGGAATTCGCGGCGCGACACAATTATTAGCACGTAGTTTAAACGATCCTCAATATGCAGAATTTACCGACATTATTATTAGTGAAGTAGATCGTTTACGTACACTTGCAGATACCATGCTTGGTTCACGCCAACTTCCAAGTTATGAACCAACAAATATACATGAGCCATTAGAGCGTGTTCGCTCACTCATTGCCAATCAAACCAAAAAGAAAATTAAAATTACACGTGATTATGATCTATCACTTCCCTATGTACTTGCAGATCGAGATCAACTCATTCAAGTCATGCTAAACATAGGTGCAAATGCTGTCCAAGCCATAACAGAAAATAAAGAATTCTTTATAGAACACCAACCCGAACTTATTCTTAGAACTAGAATTCAACGCCTGGTAACCATTAACAGTGTATTGCACCGTTCTGCCGTACGTATAGATATTGAAGATAATGGACCCGGTGTCCCTGAAGAAATTGTGGAATCCGTTTTTTATCCACTTGTAACAGGTCGTGCTAAAGGCACTGGGCTTGGTTTAAGTATTGCACAAAATATTATGCATCAACATAACGGAATGATTGAATGCCAATCAGTTCCTGGAAAAACAATCTTTAGCTTATATTTACCTTGGGAGTCGAATCATGTCGCGAAATAAAATATGGGTAATTGATGACGATCGCGCCATGCGCTGGGTACTAGAAAAAACATTTAGAGAAGAAGGTTTCGATGTTACAAGTTTTGAAGAAGCACAATCTGCTTTAGATCAACTTACATTAGAAGCACCCGATGTAATTTTAACTGACATTCGTATGCCGGGTATCGATGGTCTTACTTTCTTAGGAAAAGTTAAAGCTAACTTCCCCGACCTTCCTGTCATTATTATGACGGCGCATTCAGATTTAGAATCTGCAGTTTCAAGTTATCAAACAGGTGCTTTTGAGTATTTACCAAAACCATTTGATATTGACGAAGCTCTAGCTTTAGTGAATCGTGCAATTTTACACATTACCAAATTACAGCAACAAGAATCTGCAAAAACAACATTGCCTATTCAGTCAACTGAAATTATTGGTGAATCACCTGCTATGCAGGAAGTATTCCGTGCAATTGGTCGTTTATCACAATCACATATTACCGTTTTAATTAATGGCGAATCTGGTACTGGTAAAGAACTTGTTGCACATGCACTTCACCGTCACTCTCCACGTAGTAGCAAACCTTTTATTGCGCTCAACATGGCTGCCATTCCAAAAGATCTGATTGAAACGGAATTATTTGGACATGAAAAAGGTGCATTTACAGGGGCGAATACACAACGTCAAGGACGCTTTGAACAAGCCAATGGCGGCACGCTATTTTTAGATGAAATTGGCGATATGCCATTTGAAACACAAACACGTCTATTACGTGTTTTAGCAGATGGTGAGTTCTACCGCGTTGGCGGACACATTCCTGTAAAAGTTGATGTCCGTATTGTTGCAGCAACACATCAAGACTTAGAAAAATTAGTGCATGATGGACGTTTCCGTGAAGACTTATATCACCGCTTAAACGTTATTCGAATTCATATTCCAAAACTTGCACATCGCAGTGAAGATATCCCTATGCTCGCACAGCACTTCCTTGCACGTGCAGGCAAAGAACTTGGTGTAAGCCCAAAAATCTTACGTCAAGAAACACAAGAATACATTCAAAAACTGCCTTGGCCGGGTAACGTGCGACAGCTTGAAAACACATGTCGTTGGTTAACCGTCATGATTACAGGTCGAGAGGTTTATCCTGAAGATTTACCTTCCGAGCTCAAACAAATTCCATTGAACAAAATGCCTGAAGGTGAAATTCCACCAAATATTGAGCGCATTACTATTCATCACTGGGATGAGTTATTGGGTCAGTGGGCAGGTCAAAAGCTTCAAAATGGTGAAATGAAAATTTTAGACATTGCCATTCCTATGTTTGAACGCTCACTCATTAATGCAGCACTGCAACAAACACGTGGTCGTAAGCGCCATGCTGCCGAATTACTTGGCTGGGGGCGCAATACTCTTACTCGAAAATTAAAAGAACTTGGTATGGACACCACAGATGATGATGTTGAGGAGGAAGTCGAAACATCGAATTAACATCATCTCCGATAAATAAAAAAGCTCCTTAATGGAGCTTTTTTATTTATTTAAAATTTTAATTAGTAGTCCATTAAGCTTGAACAAAGCCCACATATCTAGAAAGATTTTGAGCACCTAAATCACTTTGATAAATCATATAATTTGGATAGTTTGTTTCCGTTAATTCTTTAAACATATTAAGCTGATCATCATGTGCATGAATTTCATCTACACTACGTGACATACTTTGCTCAAATTCATCTGAAATATATTCAAAACCTAAATCCATCGCAATAAACAAAACATGTTCACATGGCTGAACATATTGCTCTTCAGACCAGTCAATCACAGCATGCTGGCAATGAGGACATGTAATATTATCTGTTGCATTTATATTAGTTTGAATAAGTTGATAAGCCATTTGAGTCACAGCAAAAAATTTGAATGTGCAATAGTATAAAAGAATCTATAACAAAACTTAATTAAAGAATTCAACCACTGCCGTATCCATACTAAACATAGCTGCAACAATTTTTAATTGCATACACTCAACACGATTTTTAAGAAAACTCGAGTTTTCACATAATCCATTCACAATATTCAAAGCATTTTCTTTAATAGCTAACTTCGCAATTTCACATAATGCTGCTGTTTTATTATTTTCATAAACACTCATAACCGTAGGTTTAATATCATCTACAATATGCTGTAAATTTTCTGGCAATACATGATCTAAATCATGTAAGGCATTAATCGTTGAGGTAATTGCCCCACAATCACTATGCCCCAACACAACAACAAGCGGAATTTCGTATTGCTTTATAGCATACTCAATACTCCCAATTTGAGATGATTTTGCAATATTTCCAGCAACTCGAATCACAAATACATCACCAAAACCTTGTGAAAATATTTGCTCTGGCAATACCCTAGAATCCGAACAGCTTAATATCACAACTTGTGGAGATTGGTCAGATTTCATAATTTGTTGTGCATTTTCAAAGCAGTGAGTAGCTATTTCCCCTGAACAAAATTTACGATTACCCTCTACCAAAATATTTAAAGCTTGCTCTGCCGTGTAACGCATAATGAGAACTACAAAATAAAATCACCGCATATTAGAGATAAGTAAATTAAGCAACAAATAAATCCTGCTAAAACACACTATTTTAAAACATAAGTGCATCGCTTTCTTATATTTTAGCCATTAAAAAAAATTGTAATTACTTTAAAAATTTACCAATTAAAAATTGACTTTATAGAACAATAAAAATTTAATAGTCTTATTGTTGCATAAAGAGAATATTAAAATGCTCACGGATTTAGATGATTTTTTTTGCTTTTCTGTCGTTGTAGAACATGGTGGATTTAGCGCCGCCGAACGTGCAACCGACATTCCAAAATCAAAATTAAGTCGTCGTGTTTACAATCTTGAAGAGCGATTAGGTGTTCGTCTTATTCAACGTAGTTCTCGCCATTTCGCAGTAACCGATATTGGAATGAATATCTATCGTCACACACAAGTCATGCTAAATGCAGCTCAAGCTGCACATGACCTTGTAGATCATTTAAGTGCCGAACCTAGAGGCGTCATTAAAATAAGTGTGCCCGTTACCATCGCACAAAATGAAATGGCAAAAATACTTCCCCATTTTATTAAAAAGTATCCTGAAATCAAACTACAAATGATGGTGACCAACCGTAGAGTTGACATCATAAATGAAGGTTTTGATATTGCTTTACGTGTTCGCTCGAGTTTAGATGATGACCCTAGTTTAGTATTACGTCGCTTCGCCACCATTGAGCAACATCTATTTGCAACTCAAGCCTACTTAAATCAGCATGGTGAGCTAAAAAAACCTGAAGACTTAGCGGAACATCAAATTTTAAGCATGGCAGATGAACATTTAGATCAATTTATTACTGTTCACAATAGTAAAAATGAACAGAAAAAAATTAAGGTCAACCCAACCATTATGGGTTCGGACTTACTCATGCTAGCCCAACTGACTAGCCAAAATTGTGGTGTAGCATTATTACCAGATAGTATTGCAAGCGATTACATACAAAGCGGAAAACTAGTACGTGTCTTACCAGACTGGAAAGCCCAACATGGTATTTTTCATGCAGTATATCCATCTAAACGTGGTTTACTTCCTGCTGTTCGTGTATTTATTGATTATCTTGTTGAGCAGCTTAGTAAGCACTAAATTAATGTCACCCATGAAACAAAAAAAAGCCCATCCTTGATGGGCTTTTTAAATAAAAAGCTAAATTATTTTTTAAATTTCAAGATAAGAACCTACACCTTCAGGCCATGGTGTTAATAATTCAAAACCTGTATCGGTTACAACAACCATATGCTCCCATTGCGCCGACAATGAGCGATCTTTAGTTACTACAGTCCAACCATCTTTAAGCTCTTTAACACCAGATTTACCTGCGTTAATCATCGGCTCGATAGTAAACACCATTCCTTTTTTAAGAATCATGCCCTGACCAGCTTGACCATAGTGTAAAACGCTCGGTTGCTCATGATAAGTAGTACCAATACCATGACCACAATATTCACGTACAACAGTATAACCATCTCTATGTGCAACAGATTGAATAGCAAAACCAATATCACCTAATGTTGCACCTGGCTTAACAGCATGAATACCAGCAACCATTGCCTCATAAGTCGTATCACATAGTTTTTTTGCAGCAGGAGAAACGCTACCAACATAATACATACGGCTTGTATCGCCAAAGTAACCATCTTTAATAATTGCGACATCAATATTAATAATATCGCCATCTTGCAGAACTATTTTTACAGATGGAATACCATGACACACGACTTCATTTACAGAAATACACGTAGTTTTTGTATATCCATAATAACCAACATTGGCTGGAATAACTTTTAGTGTATTTATAATATAATCGTTACAAATATCATCTAAATATTCAGTCGTGACACCCGGTTTTACATATTCCCCTATCATCGCTAAAACTTGTGCAGCAAGTCGCCCCGAAATACGCAACTTTTCTATATCTTGCTCAGTTTTAATTTTAACAGCGGAAGCTCGCATTTCTTTATGTCCAAAATTAAGTGAATACTTATTATAAACCTTTTAAATACGTATGTGAGATACACCCTCAAATTATCAAATACATCTGATGATTGGTTTTTAAACACTTAACCTTTTTTTACAAAATATATTTCAATTCATTTTTATAAGAAAATATCGAAACAATATTTAATTTTATTTAATTAACAATTTAAAATCATACAGATAATTTAAACATCATTTTATTAATAGTTTTATTTTATATTTCGCACACTAAAAGCCCTCATTTTTCAATATATTTTGATTAGAAAATAAGAGTTTATTCCTCTAAAATCGCCCTTTTTGTTATTAACCGATCTCCTTCATGACGAATTTACGTACACGGGATATTATTGCCTTAGGTTTCATGACCTTTGCACTATTTATCGGTGCAGGCAACATTATTTTCCCACCTATCGTGGCACAACAAGCTGGTGAACACGTTTGGTTATCAGCTTTTGGTTTCTTAATCACAGCAGTTGGCTTACCTGTTATCACAATTATTGCTCTTTCACGTGTTGAAGGTTCAATTGAAAAATTAAGTTCTCCTTTAGGTAAAGTAGCAAGCTTAATTTTAACAATTTCATGTTATTTAGCTGTTGGTCCGCTTTTTGCAACGCCGCGTACAGCGACAGTTTCTTATGAAATTGGCTTCTCTTCTTATTTTGGTACTTCTGCATCAAGCTTGCTTATTTATAGTGCAATTTATTTTTCACTTGTAACACTTGTTTCTTTATACCCAAACAAAATCTTAGATACTATTGGTTATTTTTTATCTCCATTAAAAATTCTTTCTTTAGTTATTCTAGGTGTTGCTGCATTTTTAATTCCAGCAGGAACTATTCCACCTGCAATTGGTAATTATATAGAAAGCCCAGTTTCAGAAGGTTTTGTAAATGGTTATTTAACCATGGATACTCTTGGTGCTTTAGTTTTTGGTATTGTGATTATTAATGCAATTCGCTCACGTGGCGTAACAGATGCAAAACTCACAACCAAATATGCTGTTATCGCAAGTATTATTTCAGGTATTGGCTTAACCCTTGTTTATCTCAGCTTATTCAAACTTGGTTTAGGGAGTCATGATGTAGCAGCAAATGCAACAAATGGTGCGGTTATCCTACACGCATATGTTCAACACGCATTTGGTGACTTCGGCTCTATTTTCTTAAGTGCGATGATCTTTATTGCATGTATGGTTACAGCAATTGGCTTAACATGTGCATGTTCAGAATATTTCTCTCAAATCACTAAGATCTCTTATAAAACTTGGGTGTTCATTTTAGTTGGTTTCTCATTCGTTATTTCCAACTTAGGTTTGACAAAGCTTATTGCTTTCTCGGTACCAGTTTTAAGTGCAATTTACCCTCCTGCTATTGTCGTTATTCTTTTAGGTTTCTGCTGGAAGTTCTTTAATAACCCATCACGCGTAATTACACCTGTAACAGCAATTGCTTTGTTATTTGGTATAGCGGACGGCTTAAAAGTTGCGGGCTTTGAACAATTCTTACCTGATGCCTTAACTCGCCTACCTTTAAGTGCACAAAATTTAGCATGGTTAATACCATCTCTATATGTACTCGTTATTTGCATTGTGATCGATAAAGTTAAAAAATAATCAACATTAACTTTTCTAAGAAATAGAATTTTACCCAAATACTATTTTTCATATAGCCAATAACTGCCTCGTTTTATCCAAACAGGCAATTATTGCTTATAGATCACAATCCAAAACCTTTTTTAATATAAAAATTTAGACTTTAATCTAATAAATTTGGCACGTATCCTGCTTTTAAGTTATAAATGATTTCTTAACTCTGTATTCACATTAGGTAAACACTTATACGTCTTTACCCAAACAGATAAGTATCATTTACTCAGTAAATAGCAGTATCACCTATTGAAATACCAGCAAAAAAGTGATATAGTTGTCAATCAAAACCCGATAAAAATACTATGAATTAACAACACCCTAAGGAGGCCTGAAAATGTTTTCTCCATTTTTAAATAAAGCAGTCTTCATTAATATGCTTAAAACGAAACACATGGTGACTTATTTAAGCACCACGTTTGCTCTTATGATGATTTTAGCGCTACATGGAATGATTCAAGGAAACTTAAAACCTGAGTTCTTCGTCTATGCCTTTGTCGTATCACTCGCTTTTGCCATGTGGAATCTTGCAGACCACAAATGTCGAAAAACACTCAAAAGCCAAACTTCTGATTAAAAGGTGGATGCTAAGCATCCATCTTTAAAAGTAAAAAAACATTCACAACTATTATAAAAATTATATTTTCTATTTTTAAAATTTCAACTTAATCAAATAACTGACCTCCTAAGTCAAAAAAATGACTGAGCTTCCTCTTATAACTTGTGTACATTAATTGTCATTATCTCTTTCCCATTAAAGAAACACTATGACTGCATCTGAAGATATTAAAATTAAGTGTAAAGATAACTATGTTTTATCAGGACGCTTTTACCCATCAACAAACAATACTAGCAACAATTTTCCTATTTTAATTTGTCCTGCCACAGGTATCACAAAAAATTTCTACCACCCATTTGCACAGTGGTTAAGTGAACAAGGTTATAACGTATTAAGTTTCGATTTTCGAGGAATTGGTGATTCGTTACACGGACATCTTAAAAACTCAAAAGCCAGCATTGTACAATGGGGACAACTTGATATTCCTGCTGCAATTGAAGCGTTACTCGCTAAAACACAAGAAAATAAAGTTATTCTTTTAGGTCATAGCGCTGGTGGACAACTTTTAGGTATTGTGCCTAATTATGAAAAAGTTGCTAAAGTTATTGCTGTTTCAGGTTCAACTGGACACGTTAAAGGCTTAAAAGGACGTACCAAAATTTTAGCCCCTGTTATGTTCAAAGGTATTTTTCCTATCGCTAGATTTACTCTTGGATATGGTCCTACAAATGCTATTGGCATGGGTGAAAATTTACCGAAAGATGTAGCAAAACAATGGGCCCAATTTTGTGGAAAAGCCGGCTATATTATTAATGCTATTGGCGATACAGTCGATGCCCATGATAATTTTCACGAAAAAATTACAACACCTATTACCGTGCTTTGGTCATCTGATGATGAAATTGCAACAAAAGAGAATGTAAAAGACTTGCTTCGCTTATACCCAAATAGCAAAACTGAAATGATTGAACTTATACCTCAAGATTATGGACACAAAGCAATTGGACATATGCTTATGTTTAAAAAATCTCATCAAAACTTATGGTCAGCCATTGAAAATAAACTTCAACATATAAAATAAATATCTACCATTACTTTACTACCCTTCAACAAAAAGCCCCACAGATGTGAGGCTTTTTTTTATATACACTTAAAAATTAGTGACGAATAAGAACCGTTTTAATTCGATTAGACTCCATTTCAGTCACTTCAAAATGAACACCGTTATATTTCAACTCGGTACCCACTTCAACTTCACCTTCAACTTTTTCTAGAATTAAACCAGCAACACTAATATAACCAGCATCTTCTTCAACTAGATCTAACATACCTAGTTCAAGTTCAAGTTGATACACATCAAGCATACCGCTAGCTTTCCATGTTGTATCATCCAATTTCACCAAATCTAATTGCTCATCCGCATCTGGGAATTCACCCGCAATTGCTTCAAATACATCCAATGGAGAAACCAATCCTTGTACAACACCAAACTCATCACTCACTAATACTAATGAACCTTTTGAAGTCCTTAAAGTATTAATTGCATCAATGACTTTCATTTTTTCAAAAATGTAAATTGGGCGATGACGTTTAATTAAATCCTTGAGTTGCTCTTGATCATCGACAACATCAAGTAATTCTTTTGCACGCACAACGCTAATAACTTTATCTAAGCTACCGCGACACACTGGAAACAAGCTATGCGGTACAGATAAGATTTTTTCACGAATTTCTTCAGGACTATCATCTAAATCAACCCAAGAAATTTGACTTCTTGGCGTCATAATAGAAGCAACTGAACGCTCGGCAAGTGTTAATACACCACCAATCATATAACGCTCTTCGTCAGCAAAAGTATCTTTAGCCTCACTCACCTGACCATCAGCATCTTGAGTTGCAATTTGCCCACCCATCAATTTAAAAATTGAGTCTGCCGTACGGTGACGTAATGGAATTTTAGATTCATGCTTTACTACATTTCGCTTAGAGAATTGGTTAAATGCTTCAATTAAAATTGCAACACCAATACCTGAGTAAATATAACCTTTAGGAATATGGAAGCCAAAACCTTCAGCAATTAAGCTAATACCGATAAGTAAAAGGAAGCTTAAACAAAGAATAACAACAGTAGGATGTCTATTGACAAACACTGTTAATGGTTTAGATGCAATTAACATCACAACCACAGCAATGGTAACAGCAGCCATCATCACGTAGATATTATCTACCATACCAATAGCAGTAATTACCGAATCGAGGGAGAATACAGCATCTAGCACAACAATTTGCGCAACAACCATACCAAATCCAGCATACACAACCTCTGAAGTTGACTGTACTTCTGGTTTCCCTTCAATTTTTTCATGTAGCTCTGTAACTGCTTTATACACTAAGAACAAACCACCAAATAACAGAATCAAGTCTCGTCCTGAAAAAGACAAGTCTGCAAATTCAACAATTGGTTTTGTAAGAGTGACTAACCAAGCAATAACAGAAAGAAGTCCCAAGCGCATAATTAACGCTAAAGAAAGACCAATAATACGTGCTTTATCACGTTGTTCAGGGGGAAGTTTTTCTGCCAAAATAGCGATAAAAACTAAATTATCAATACCAAGAACAATTTCCAAAATTATCAGTGTTATTAAACCAACCCAAATTCCCGGATCTAATAGAAACTCCATTAGTTAAATTCTCCGTTCTGGTTAGTTGGAAACTGTATATCAAGACCTGCGCTCTGCGACGGATCCATGTTTTTAACCTTTTCAACAATAGTTAAAACTATTATGCACAAAGTTGAAATTTTGTAATTCATTTTTTTAAAATATTTTGTAAATTATTGATACCTCTAATAATGCTTCTGCATTTTCTATAAAGAACTCGGAATAAATAGAACAAAAAACACCCTTAAAAACACAATTTAAAACATATATATTTTAAACAAAAATATAAATATTAAACTTAAACTACTAATATTAAATACTATTAATCCATTTTTTAAAAAAATAAAGACTTGCAAATAGTGTTTAACTTCACATAAAATAGTAAAATTTCAGATATTAAAATTAAAAAACAATTCCAATATATAGGCTACATCATGAGCAAAAAATACTCAAAATTTCTTCCCTCATCGGAAAATTTTTCATTAGAACAATTCCCATACTACTGGATTGCACAGGTTTACTCTCAACAAGTTAATCAAGTTGATCATGCCTTAAAGAAATACGGCTTAGATAACTCACGTCGTCGCATTTTAATGGCATTAAAAGCAAATTCAGATGCGAGTGTTTCTGACCTTTCAGATATGGTTGTATCTAAAATGTCGACAACCACAAAAATTGTATATCGCTTAAAAGATGAAGGTTTGGTACACACTTATTCATGTGAAGATGATGCGCGTATTACACGTGTTTTACTCACTGAAAAAGGTATTGAAATGACAAATAAAATCAGTGATTTAACATCAGTCGTTTTAGAACAATCTTTTGATGGATTAACACCATTACAAATTGAAAAAATGATGGAAAGCTTACGTCACATTTTCAAAAATTTATCTCGTTAATTTTTTTAAATATAAAATCAATAAATAAATTAGATTCTATCTCCTTAATTTCTAATAATCTCTAAATATTAATTTAGACAGCTCTGAACATAAAAAAAGCCTCTTACGAGGCTTTTTTTATTTAACAAATGAAATTAATCACCCGTATAACCTTTTAATTTCAAACGATAAGCATGTAAAAGCGGCTCAGTATATCCTGAAGGTTGCTCTGCACCTTTAAACACTAAGTCATAAGCAGCTTTATACGCATAACCATCAAAACTTGGAGCCATTGGCGTATAGAGTGGATCATTCGCATTTTGCTCATCCACAATTTTAGCCATACGCTTCATAACTTCTTCAACCTGCTCTTTCGTTACAATACCGTGACGTAACCAGTTTGCAACGTGCTGTGAAGAAATACGTAAGGTTGCACGATCTTCCATTAAGCCAACGTTATTGATATCGGGCACCTTCGAACAACCTACACCCAAGTCTACCCAACGAACAACATAACCTAAAATACCTTGTAGGTTATTTTCCAGCTCATTGTTTTTCTCTTCAGCAGACCAATTTGTATTTGTTGCTAAAGGTGGAGTTAACAAATCATCTAAAGGAAGAGCTTCCGTTTGTAGCAATTCTTTTTGACGTTCAGATACATTACATTGGTGATAATGAATCGCATGAATTACCGCACCCGATGGTGATGGAACCCATGCACAGCTTGCACCTGCTTGAGGATGTTCAATTTTGGTTTTGTACATATCTAAAAGCATATCTGGTTTTGGCCACATACCTTTACCAATTTGCGCTTTACCACGTAAACCAGTTTGAAGACCAATCATCACATTACGGTTTTCATACGCAGGGAACCAAATTTGAGACTTCACTTCAGTTTTACGAACAAATGGACCTGCTTCCATAAAGGTATGAATTTCATCCCCTGTACGATCCATGAAACCTGTATTAATAAAGATTGTGCGATCTTTTGCTGCCGCAATACAGTTTTTCAAGTTTACAGATGTACGACGCTCTTCATCCATAATACCGATTTTTAATGTTTTAGCAGGTAAACCAAGTGCTTGCTCTGCACACTCGAATAATTCAACAGCAAAAGCAACTTCTTCTGGACCATGCATTTTTGGCTTAACAATGTACATAGAACCCTTACGTGAGTTTCTATTTTCGTTTTCACCTTTAATATCTGCAAACGTCAATAATGGTGTAATTAATGCATCCATAATACCTTCGTAGATTTCAGCACCATCCACAAGAATTGCTGGATTAGTCATTAAATGACCAACATTACGAAGAAGCATTAATGAACGACCATGAAGTTTTGCTTCACTGCCTGTTAAATCTGTATACGTACGATCTTTATTTAATGTACGTGTAATCGTTTTGCCATTTTTTTCAATAGATTCAGATAAAGTACCTTTCATTAAGCCTAACCAATTACGGTAGCCTTCTACTTTTTCTTCTGCATCTACTGCAGCAATTGAATCTTCTAAATCTTGAATCGTTGTTACAGCAGATTCAAGAACAAGATCTTTTACGCCCGCCGCATCCGTTTGACCAATTGGGCTTGTTGCATCAATTTCAATAATTACATGCAAACCATTGTTCAATAGAATGATTTCTTTAGGTGCTAGTGCATCACCATTAAAACCAACAAATTGAGCTTCATTTGCTAAAGTTGTTGTTGAACCATCTTTTAACGTTACAGCTAGTTTTTTACCTTCAACCATGTATTTGGTCACATCTTCATGTGAACCTGCTAACAACGGGAAAGTTTCATTTAAAAAGTTTTTAGCGAATGCAATCACTTTTGCGCCACGAACTGGGTTATAGCCTTTACCCTTGTCAGCGCCACCATCTTCTGGAATTACATCAAAACCGTAAAGAGCATCATATAAAGAGCCCCAACGTGCATTTGCAGCATTTAAGCAATAACGTGCATTACGAACAGGTACAACAAGTTGTGAACCTGCTAAAAGCGCTATTTCTTCATCTACATTTTCAGTTGTAATTTGAAAATCTTCTACTTCTGGTAATAAGTAGCCAATTTCTGTCAAGAAAGCTTTGTAAGCTCCTAATTCAAATTTATTATTGCGGTGCCATTCATCAATTTTCGCTTGAATGTCATCACGCTTAGCAAGCAGTGCTTTATTTTTAGGACTAAGATCAACGACAACTTGTTCAAAGTTTTTCCAGTAAGTTTCACTGTTTAAACCAGAACCTGGTAATGCTTCATTTTCGATAAAATCGTAGAGTTCTTTAGCAATTGCTAACTTGCCTTTTTGAATACGTGCAGTCATTGTCTTTCCTGATATTGCTACTTTTTATACAAGAGTTTCTAGTATACCCATTTATACTTTGCTGAATAGCATTATCACATTGCTAAATAATCATCATTTATTATCAAATAGATAGATTTACTTTTAATAAATTTTAGATTAAAAATACAACAACGCTATTCTGCTGAATACTCATTTATAATGTATAAATTTCTTGTATGAAGAAATTAGACTTAAGTTCAGATTTTTGTTTTAAAACCATACAAAGTCTAGCGTTCATTAAACTAAATGAACAAAGATTAAGCCATGAATAGATCGTATTGTCGACCCATTCAACAAAAATATATAATAAAAAAGCACCCAATTTGGATGCTTTTTTTATTCACTTTATACGTATATTAAAGTTGCTTATGTGCTGTATTTAAGTACTCATCCGATTGCATTTCAAGCAAACGTGAACGCGTGCGTTCAATTTCAAAGGCTAATCTTTCACCACTATACAAATCAATAATCGAATCTTCTGATGTTAAAATAAGCTTTACACCTCGATCGTAGAATTCATCGACCAAATAAATGAAACGTCTTGTACCTTCAGACAACACATCATTCAAGTGAGGTACATTACTCACTAAAACAGTATTATAAACATTAGCAATCTCAATAAAATCTACTGGACTACGTGGCTTCAAACATAGTTCTGAATACTCACACCATAAAACATCTTCTGTATGACTAATTGTTTCAACAGTTCGGCTATTAATAATAATCGACTCTTGTGATTGTACTTGCGTTTGCGTTAATGCGGCGTAACGCTGAGAGATCCACAATTGATGTTCATGTGTTAATGGTGATTTAAACAATTGTGCCTGCTTCAACACACGTAAACGGTAATCCACCCCCGCATCTACATTTAAAATTGTGCAGTTTGTTTTTACCAATTCAATGGTTGGTATAAAGCGATCACGATGAATACCATTTTTATATAAACCATCTGGAGCAATATTTGATGTTGCAACCAACGTCACACCACGGGCAAAAAGCTTTTGGAATAAATCACTTAAAATCATTGCATCCGTTACGTTTGATACGAAAAACTCATCAAAACAGATCACAACAGCTTCTTTATAAATTTGATCAGCAACCAAATCTAATGGGTTTCTTTGACCCGAAAGCTTATTCAATTCTTTATGTACATGCTGCATAAAGTGGTGAAAGTGCATACGCATTTTTCGACGAAATGGAACAGAGTCATAAAACTGATCCATCAGCCATGTTTTACCACGACCAACACCGCCCCACATATACACACCTTTAGGTGGTACTTGTTTACGAAAACGACGAAATGCTTTTTTAGATGCTTTATAACGCTGAATTAATTCTTGCCATACTCGATCTAACTCATGCACAGCCTGAGCTTGAGCTTCATCTGGCATAAATTGCCCAGATGATATTGCTTGGGCATATCGTTCTGCGGGTGATACTGGACTAAACGCTGTATTTGTTGAGTTTAAATCTGACATATTTTTCAAGGCTAATTTTGGGGCTGATGGATTATAACGAAGATTCTCATACATTATATATAACACTTTTGCATAAATTAACTTAGGCTATTTATATTGCCGAGGACTATAACCAAACCATCGTTTAAAGGCATGATTAAAAGCCGCAGGCTCAGAATAACCCAATAATTCTGCAATGTTTTCAATTGAATATTGAGGATATTCAATTAATTTAAGTGCTTTTTGTTTAATGATATCTTCACGAATTTGCTTATAACTAGTTTGCATTTTACATAACTGATGACGCAAAGTTCTTTCAGGAATATTAAGTGCTTTTGATGTTTCAGCCATTGTAGGCATTACACCTTGCTGTAGCTCTAAATAGTCTTTTACACATTGTATAAGAGGTGGTTTTATATCCACTTCACGCAAACGACATAACTCATTTTCACATTTTTGCTCATAAGCTTTAAATGAAGCAAAATCTGCTGAAACCACCTTCATACTCAAAACATCACGATCAAAATAAAATACTGCTTGCTTGGCATTAAACTCAATCTCATCTCCAAAAGTATCTATATACATTTGGTTTAAATGAAAAGTTTTGGGCGTTTCAAATGGTAAACCAACCTTTATTGAAGGGGATTTTAAACCCAACATTCTAAATAAATCATGAATAAACCGATATGTTCCAGAAATCTCACAATGTGCTAAAAACAAACCCAATTGCGTTTGCAAATTCACGGGTTTTAAAATCAAAGCCACTTTATCATCAAAATATTGAACATCTAAGTGCCCATTTAAATGAGTTAAACGATGATACTCTATGCCTTTTTCAAGCACTTTTTGAATATTATCGCTTGCAATAAGCAGCATAAGTAGTGGACCATAACCTACTAAAGAGTAATGCTGACCGATGCCCAACCCCTGCTCAGGAGCAAAGCCATCACCCAATATGGTCAAAACATCTTGCTCTAAGTTGGGATGAATAACTGAACTCAGATCAAGTGTATTTTCACTCAGTCCAATTCTTTCTAATTTTTGGTCGACATTAATTCCCGCTTTACGCATTCCTTGAATTAAATACAACAGACTTAGAATTGATCTTTTCATGAAAAATAAAATGAGTGCTTTTGTATTTTTTACTCTATTTCATATCTCTTTCATATTGCCGAAACTATCAATCTTTCCACCATCATCCCCACCCAACATATTAAAGCATTAATTTATACTCAATATATTCAACATAAAAAACAACTTTATACCAATGATAAATACAAACTTATTTTAAAGTCTGCATAATAGACAGGTTTTTATTAACTACTATTATCCATGCAATCTATTTGGCTTATTACTCAACTACTCATTTGCCTAGCATTAGGCTTTATATGTGCTCATCGCATTCCAAAATTTATAGAAAAAGCATCATTTAAAGTTTTACCTTATTTTTCATATATTTTACTTTTTGCAATCGCTTTTGAATTCTCACAAATTATCGAAACCATTACACACCCTCAACTCATACTTAAGAATGCAATCATCCTTTCTTTAAGCACAACTTTTGGTGCATTTATATGCTGTTATCTCATTTTTAAAACAGTGGGATATACAACTACTCATGGAAAAGTCTCTTTAGACTTATTCCTAAAATCTTTATTTAATATTAGTTATGCGCTTATTGTATTAGCAGCTGGTTACTTTAGCTCATTCCTCTTACAGTCTGCCGATTACACAATACATTTAAATTCGTGGACTTTACTGCTTATTTTTATGTTTTTAATTGGCTTAGATTTAGCTCATTCCCCACTCGATAAATCTTGGATAAATTGGAAAATTTTACTTGTTCCGATTGGTGCAATTATTGGTTCATTACTTGGTGCGTGTTTTAGCATATTAATCATTCAAAATATCGCATTAAAAGATCTTATTATGCTTTCTCAAGGTTATGGATTTTACTCTATGACAGGCATCGTTATTACAGAATTACGTAATGCAGAATTAGGCAGTATTGCCTTAATGAATGATTTATTGAGAGAAATTATTGCAATTTTACTGATGTATACTTTAGGTTGGAAATATCCTAGATCTGCAATCGCATCAGCAGGCGCAACATCTATGGATGCAACACTACCTATGGTGAAACAAGCCTGTGGTAATGACTTTATTCCACATGCAATGGTTAGTGGATTTATTCTTTCTATTCTTGCACCTATTGCTGTGAGCATATTGGCTGCGATTTAATTTTTTTAATAACACACTCAATCCCCCCCACAGTCCCTCTTTGTAAAGAGGGATCGCTACTCCCTTTTGAAAAAGGGAGGTTGGGGGAAGTTTTTACAATGTCGCCAAAATATCTTGCAATGTCTGACTCGGATTTTCAGATTTAGTAATTGGTCGACCAATAACCAAATGGGTAGAACCATCAAGCATTGCTTGTTTTGGTGTCACAATACGTTTTTGATCATCCGCATTTGAACCTTCAGGTCGAATACCTGGTGTAACTAAAGCAAAGTCTTTCCCTAAAGCTTCACGTAACATTTTTGCTTCTTGAGCTGAACACACTACACCGTCTAAACCACTCTCTTTCGTTAAAGAAGCTAAACGTTTTACTTGCTCAAATGGTTCAATATCTAAACCAATATCTTTAAGATCTTCACGCCCCATAGACGTTAAAACCGTTACCGCAATTAACTGTGTATTATAATTCCCAACTTTTAAACGCTCTACACAAGTTTCCATCATCTTGCGACCACCAGAAGCATGAACATTAACCATCCACACCCCCATATCCGCTGCAGCACACACTGCTTGAGCTGTTGTATTTGGAATATCATGGAATTTTAAATCAAGGAAAACTTCAAAGTTTAAATTATGTAAGGCTTTTACTACACCCGAACCCTCATGTGTAAATAACTCTTTACCAACTTTTACTCGACACAATGCAGGATCCAACTGCTCTGCCATTTTTAATGCGTCATATTGGCTTTTAGCATCTAATGCAACAATGATACTCAAGAGATTTACCTATCGTTCAGACAAAAAGAAAGCACATTATAAAGCTTATTCACTAATGAACAAAGGAATTAAAAAGTTAGTTATATGAAACAATTATTTTTACTTACACTTCTTCACATATTCAGGCATAAAAAAACACCCAGCAGAAATCTACGGGTGTTTGATTAATAGGTATCACAAACATCATGCCACTTTAAAATAACATCATGTTAATTCTTAAATTACAACACAAAATTAGTTTTGATGATCTTCAGCACTTACATCTAAAACTGTTTTTTCATGTCGCTTATTTGCTGCTGCTTCTGCTGCCGCCAATTGAGCAGTTTGAATTTGCTCTTTACGAAGATAATCAATGTCTTTACGTAAACGTTTAATTTCCCAACTTTGTTGGAATACACGGAAAATTTGCACACCAAGCAATAACCCTAAAACAATCCCCAAAGAAAGTGTTAGTAATAACAACAATCCTAAGCGCATTGCAGGTACTTGCGTAAACAATAAGTCTACAGATAGCTCGGTACTATTTTGTAGAACTAATGCCAGTGAATAACCAAATAGTACAAGTAAAATTATAACCAATACGTAGCGCATAAATACTCCGTTAAATATTTTTATTGCGCGGATTCATTCACTGCATCACGTAATGCTTTACCTGGCTTAAAGTGAGGCACAGCTTTTGCTGCAACCTCAACCGACTTACCAGTCTTCGGATTACGACCCACACGTGGTTCACGATGATGGAGTGCAAAACTACCAAATCCACGAATCTCAATTCGATCATCTGCAGATAACGATGCAATCATTTGATCGATCATTATTTTAACAGCTTCTTCCACCAATGGCTCAGCCAAATGTGGATTTTTTAGAGAAATACGCTCTATTAAGTCAGACTTATTAAGTGCTTCGCTAGTCATCTACGACCTCTTTAATTATCAAGCTACTTTAACATACCTATGATAATAACCTGTTTAAATACAAAACGGTAGCGTAATAAGTTAATACTACGCTACCGTTTATTGTATTTGTGTAAAAAGTATTAGTTAATTTACATTAATAATACCTTTAAACGAATACTTAGTTGCCCATTTGAGCTTTGATCAAATCACCAATAGTCTTAGGACCATTGTCTGAGCTAGTCGCTGCAGTTTTCAAATTAGCAACAGCTTCTTTCTCTTCAGCTTCGTCTTTCGCTTTGATAGACAAGTTGATAGCACGTGACTTGCGGTCAACGTTAATGATTTTAGCTTCAACTTCTTGACCAACTTCAAGGAACTTAGTTGCATCTTCAACGCGATCGCGATTGATTTCAGATGCTTTAAGAGTCGCTTCAACTTCGTCAGCTAACTTAACAGTAGCGCCTTTAGCGTCAACTGCAGTTACAGTACCTTTAACCAATGCACCACGTTCGTTCGCAACTAAGAAATCATTGAACGGATCGTTGTTCATTTGCTTGATACCAAGGCTAATACGGTTGCCGTCAGCATCTACAGATAAGATAACCGCTTCAACAGTGTCACCTTTCTTGTAACGACGGATAGCTTCTTCGCCTTGTTCGTTCCAAGAAATATCAGATAAGTGAACTAAGCCATCGATACCGCCAGGTAAACCGATGAAGATACCGAAGTCAGTGATTGACTTGATAGTACCTGAAACTTTTTCGCCTTTATCATGGTTTTTAGAGAACTCTTCCCATGGGTTAGCACGAGTTTGTTTAATACCAAGAGAAATACGACGACGTTCTTCATCAACTTCAAGAACCATAACATCAACTTCATCACCAATCTGAACTACTTTAGATGGGTGGATGTTTTTGTTAGTGTGATCCATTTCTGAAACGTGTACTAAACCTTCAACGCCTTCAGCGATTTCTGCGAAACAGCCGTAGTCAGTTAAGTTAGTTACGCGAGCTTTAACGATAGAACCTTTAGGGTAACGGTTCATGATCGCTAACCATGGATCTTCGCCTAATTGCTTAAGACCTAAAGATACGCGGTTACGTTCTTTGTCAAATTTAAGTACTTTAACAGTAACTTCTTGACCAACTTCAACAACTTCTGAAGGGTGCTTGATGCGTTTCCAAGCCATATCAGTGATGTGAAGAAGACCGTCAATACCGCCAAGGTCAACAAATGCGCCGTAGTCAGTAAGGTTTTTGATCGTACCAGTAACAGTTTGACCTTCTTCAAGCTGAGCAAGAAGAGCTTCACGGTCAGCTGAAGATTCAGCTTCCATAACAGCACGACGTGAAACAACAACGTTGTTACGTTTAGCGTCAAGTTTGATTACTTTGAATTCTAACTCTTTACCTTCTAAGTGAGTAGTATCACGAATAGGACGAGTATCAACTAAAGAACCTGGAAGGAATGCACGTACTGGACCGATGTCAACAGTGAAACCGCCTTTAACTTTACCAGAGATAACACCAGTAACGATTTCGCCGTCTTCAAAGATTTTTTCAAGTTTAGTCCAAGTTTCAGCGCGTTTAGCTTTTTCGCGTGAAAGAACTGTTTGACCCATACCGTTGTCAAGAGCTTCAACAACAACGTCTACAGTGTCGCCAACTTGAACTTCAAGTTCACGTTGTTCATTTAAGAATTCAGCACGGTCAACAACGCCTTCAGATTTAAGGCCAGTGTCAACAGTTACCCAGTCAGAGTCGATGCTTACTACAACGCCTTGGATGACAGCACCCTTTTCAACGTTGAGGTTTAATTCGCTTTCTTCAAAGAGGGCTGCAAAAGATTCGGTCATGATATACCTGATAAAGTCAGCGGTCTTGGATCAGACAAGGCCGGTTTAATTAAGCATCTACATAGTCCATATAAAACTGATCAAGCTATGCGTTTGCTGAAAATATTGAGTTATTTGGCTAATTGCTGATTTACATAAGTAATCATCAGCTTAAATACTTCATCAATGTTCAATGTTGAACTATCAATGATGTACGCATCATCAGCAGGCTTGAGTGGAGCGACTTCTCGTTCCATATCTCGTCTATCACGTGCTTCGATATTAGCTAAAATGTCGCTTATTTTAACATCTAGCCCCATACCCTGCAACTGGTTTACACGTCGCTCGGCTCTAGACTGAGCAGAAGCTGTCAAATATATCTTTGCTTGCGCTTCTGGAAAAATGGTCGTTGCCATATCTCGACCATCTGCAACAAGCCCAGGTGCTTGTGCAAAATCACGCTGACGTTGTAACAAGGCAGTTCTAAGTTCTGGAATTGCAGCAACTTTTGATGCAAAAGAACCAACTTCTTCTGTTCGAATTTCTTGTGACACATCTTCATGATCTAACAGAACTTTTGTACCTTGTTCACCACTTAAAAATTGAATATTTAATTGTGACGCAATGTGTACACACTGTGCTAACTGAGTATCTAATTGATCAAGTAATTGTTTATTCTTCAATGACAATCCAAGCAAACGATAAAGCGCACCAGAATCTAAAAGATGAAATTGATAATGCATAGCTAGTTTTGCAGCAAGTGTCCCCTTACCTGAACCACTTGGACCATCAATTGTAATAATTTGAACTGTCATTAGATTTCCGTTTGAACTGATACAGTTTTAGCGAGTTTAGAGAAGCCTAGTTTAATCCCAGATTTTAGCTGCGCAAGAATTAATTTACTTACAAACGGCAACCTCATCTGCAATTCAATGGTGTAATTTACACGGGTAACATGACGATCAATCGCTTCAAATGTGATAATCCCAATATGATGTTTAACCAATGGGTTTTTAATAATTTTATATTCAATACGCTCATTGGGTAGCAATAAGGTAATTTGCTCTTGTAAAGGCTTAATTTTACCAATACCCAATTTCCTAATCGACCCAACCCCATCTGGACGACTTGTGTCTAACGAATCTTTAATACGCTCAACTTGCATAGGCGCAAACGCTACATTATAAGTGTCATGTTTCGACAGCAATTCAAATACTTGCTCGATTGGCGCATTAAAGTCTTTTGTAATAGATATTGAGTTCATTATTTTATCCAACATTATTTTTGCGTAAATTAAGACTAAATATATTGATCTATTCTATTTTATTCTCGAACTTTTCAATATTTTTTAACTGACGCTTTTGCTCTCTACGCATTTTAAAAAAGGCAGATAATTGAGCAGAACACTCATTAGCTAAACAGCCCGATTCAAATTCAAAAACATGATTATAGTAACCACTACTTAACAACTGACGTGCACTAATTAACGAACCAGCCTTAGGTTCAGTTGTCGCAAAAACAACACGTTGAATTCGAGAATGAATTAAAGCACCCACACACATCGTGCATGGCTCAAGCGTCACATAAAGCGTGGCATCTTCAGGCAATCGATAATTTTTAATATGCTCACATGCTTGTCGAATCGCAACAATTTCAGCATGTGCTGTTGGATCATTTAAGGAAATTGGTGCATTGAAGCCCGAACCAATAATTTCGTTCCGGCTTACAATAATAGCACCTACTGGAATTTCCCCAATTGAGGCAGCTTGTTCAGCTTGCTCAATTGCCTGCTGCATCCAATATTCATCGGTAAAGCTTTCAGACATAACTTAACTAATTACACCATAATGCTTAAGCAAGATATTCCAACTTTCAATTGTTGTTACAGGCGGGTTATCCGCTAAAATTCCTTTTAGAGATAAGTCTACGCCCTTATACCATTCAGGTGATAAATCTTTATCAACCAAACGAGCACGTACACCCTCTACAAAGTCAGGATGACGGATTTTCCAATCTGAAATTTGGCGCTCAAGCTCAAATACTTCATTCCAAGAATGTATTTGCTTACCCCATTGCCACAACAACCATGTTAAAGCAGCGGTAGTTGGAGAACCTTTTTGTAAATTCTCACTTGCCTGACGTAGCCAATCACTTCGTGCATCACTTAAACCAATAATAGATTCATAGTCATGTTCAAAATTCACACCACGGCACACACTTTGAATAACATCTAGAGAGTTTTGCAATGGACCAGGACCAACAGGTCTATGCATACTATTTAGCGTGTCATCAATGGCACGAAAATCACCTGCTGGATAGTGATTCCAATCAATATTAATCACTTTGCTTAACACAGAATCACGTTGAGCATCACAAATATGAGTTGCCCACCCAATTCCGTATGCTCCCGCAGCAGTCATAATTGAGCCCGTTAAGCCCGTAAACAAACCAATTGCTCCACGGTCAGCTAAAAAGCGTGTTGCACCAACATCCGGATATAAACCAATGTTAATTTCAGGCATTGCTAAACGTGAATATGGTGTCACTAAACGAAATGGTGCAGCCATAAATAAGCCTAAACCACCACCCATTACATAACCTTCACCCCAAACCAAAACAGGTTTAGCATAATTATGAAGAAGTAAATCTAGAGCATATTCTTGTTCAAAAAAACTATTTGCTGTATCAACTTCATCATTAATTACAAGTTGACGCAGTTTACGAACATCACCACCCGCACAAAATGCCTTTGGTGTTGTTGAATCTAGCCAAATTGCCTTAACGCTATCATCTGTATGAAAGTCTTGAAAAACTTCCAATAAAGCCGTAGCAATAGACTCATCTAAAGCATGTAAAGATTTCGGACGATTTAATCGAACTATGCGCCATCCATTGATAGCTTCCTCAACAATTAAGTCAGGATGATAATTTTTTGAAATGGGAGAATATGTCATGCGTCCAGCTGCCAATCTATAGGCTCAATGCCATTTTGTTTAAGATAATTATTTGTTTTTGAAAACGCTTTACAACCAAAAAAACCACCTCGGTTTGCTGCCAATGGAGATGGATGAGCAGCTTTTAATACCAAGTGTTTGTTTTGATCGATTCGTTGTCCTTTACGTTGTGCATACGCCCCCCATAGAATGAAAACAATATGCTCACGTTGTTCATTTAATACATCAATCACATGATCTGTAAAATCTTCCCAGCCACGTTTTTGATGCGACGTTGGTTGTCCTGCTTCCACCGTCAATACACTATTTAAGAGCAGTACACCCTGTTCTGCCCAACGACTTAAATCACCATATTTTGAAACTGGGAGCTCTAAATCATTGTGTAACTCATGAAAAATATTACGCAAAGATGGCGGTAATGCAAGCCCTCTTTGTACAGAAAAGCTTAATCCATGTGCCTGATTCGGTCCATGATAAGGATCTTGCCCTAAAATCACGACCTTTACATTAGGTAAAGGTGTTGTATTTAAAGCATTAAAAATAAGATGGCTTGGTGGATAAACTACTTTCTCTGCTTTTTTCTCTTGAATCAAGAAGTCCTTTAACTCATCCATTTTAGGACTGAGTAAAAATTCACTTAAACTATCTTTCCAACTTGCTTCCAACTGCACTTTTTCTAACTTCGCAAGCTGTAGATCTGTTAAAGGCATACTTCTTCCTTAATTCCTAATTTATGTCCAAATGTTATAAATACTTACAGTTTTACCTGTAAATCAACTACTGGGTTCTGAAATTTAATTCCTTTTTTTAGATTTTCATACATTGATGAATCTGCCCATTCGGCTTGAATTTGTTCAGAAAACTCTATTTGATCCAATGCTAACAAGCCCATTTGCTCATTACTAATATCTTCTGCAAAGCTTTGTGCATATCCTGTATCTGTTTCGTGAACAATCACAGAATACACTTCAACATCACCTTCACCATTTCGAGTTTCTGTCGATGCTAAAACTTGTTGCACTAAATAAAAGAAAATACGTGAAAATTGTTCTGCCGATGGCGATACAGGTAAAGAAACCCAACGTGCACTAAATGTTTTACACGCTTGAATATATTCTTTACTGTCATGTTCCCAAAAACAAATCGCATGATCAAAAGAGTCAATAAGGTCTTTAATCACACCTTTCAACAAACCAAAATCATATACCATTTGACCATGATCTAATTTTGTCGCTTTAAGTAACAACTCAACCTTGTAACTATGGCCGTGTATAGAACGCTTACAACGATCTGACGTGCAATTACGTACAACGTGGGCGTTTTCAAACTTAAATAACTTACGAATGATCATATGTCGTGGTATATAAAATATTAATAGGGATTTATTCGATTATAATGCAAAAATCCTATTACAAGCATTAATTTTATAGTTCATTATAATAGGGAAAACATATCATCGTTATTTTGGATAACTTAAACTATAAAATTTAGTTCAACATCCTATAACTTCACACTTTAACAACGCCTTAAAAGCAACTTCATTATTCAAAATTAGTCTTTAATTTACTTAAATAAAACTCATTTTTATTATTTTTAGGTCTTAAAAACCATTTAAATATAATATTTCGACACAAATTGCAGTAAATATCAAAATGCGTCGAAATAATTATTTTTTATACTGCTAAATCTAGAACTTTTACTTGTTTCGGTATTGCTAGTGCTTGGTCTATGTAGGCAACACGTAATGTATCTCGTGAGCCCAAATAGCGTTGATAGAAACTAGAGTTCAAAATTGCAGCCGCACCATACGTTAAACCCCAAATAGATGCAAGATAATCTCTTACAGACATGGCACTTTGGATAGATGCTAAATAGGTTTCCGTCATACGAATAATAATACGTAAGCGTTGCTTTCTGACTTGATATAACTCGGTAAATAAATGATTTACACCCACACCCGTTGTAGATAGTCTTTCTTCAATTTGATGAAACAAAACCGTTCTCTCTGGATGATGCAGGTGATGCAACATAAAGAATGCCAAATGTTCAGGAAATGCTTTTTCAGCATCCTTAATCATTTCTAATAACATCATTTCATTGCGAATAATAAGCATCATATAGAGCTCATCTTTGCTCTGAAAGTGTTTATAAAGCGTACCTTTTGCCAAATCTAATTCAGCAGCTAAAGCATCCAGCGTCATTCCCGCTTCGCCATTTTCAAGAAGCAATTGCTCTGCAACTTGAAAAATTAAGGTTTCTCTTGCTCGAAACTGAGCCTGACGATCCATCTTCACCCTATAAACTCTCTTTTGCTTTTATCCATCTTCTGATGGCATTTATTTCATGTTTAGGAGGTTTTCAAAGTTTTTCTTTGTTATGAAAGCCATTTCCTCAAGTGACTTATCATATACATCACTTAATGCTTTGGCTACATAGGGAACGTACTTTGGTTCATTAGACTTTCCTCTATAGGGCATGGGTGCCAAATAAGGACTATCTGTTTCAATAAGCACACGATCTAATGGAACTTGCTTTGCAACATCACGTAAATCTTGTGCATTTTTAAACGATACAATACCTGAAAAAGAAACATAATATCCGCAATCAAGCACTGCTTTTGCTGTTTCCCAATCTTCGGTAAAACAGTGCAAAATACCATGTGTTGATTTTTCAGCACGGATAATATCAATCGTGTCAAATTTTGCTGACCGAGTATGAACCACCACAGGCTTTTTAACACTTTGCGATGCGTGAATGTGTCGAGCAAAACATTCTTTTTGTTCAGCTACAAATTCTGTGCTGTGAAAATAATCTAAACCTGTTTCACCAATTGCCCAAACCTTTTCTGCTTGTGCAAGCTCAATCAAATATTCTGTAGTTGCTCGTGCCATAACAGCTGGATCTTCACAAGGATGAACTCCAACCGTATAACCCACATCTGCATGACGAGCAGCAATTTTTGCAAGCTCAATATGATCATCTAAGTCTACAGAGATACCCATAAATTTTGATACACCCGCTTCGCGAGCTTGTGCCAACGCTAAATCTAACTGACCGTCATAAGGCGTTAAATCAAGCATAGTTAAATGGCAATGCGTATCTACAAACACGATGATTTCCTAAGTTACACTGAATTACATAGTGTAACTATTACGGCCTGCCGCTTTAACCCCTGCAAGCAATTTTTCTGCTTCAGACTTGTAAAAAATACCCTTTTCACCTGTCAGCTGAATACCAAATCCCTGCAATTTAATTCCATTTTGTTTGTGAGAAATCCAAATCACTTTACCTGTGAGTGGAATTTTTTGAGATTGTTCTGGCAAAGTCGCCAAAACAAAAACTTCTTCCCCCATTTTTACAGGTTGCTTTGATGGAATAAATAATCCTCCACCTGCAACATACGGCATATAGCTCTGGTAAAGCATATCTTTATCTAGAATATTTGCTTGAATAATACCGCCACGTGGTTGCATATTTTTCCCCTAAACATTCATAAGCTTGATACAAAGTTGGTCAACAACCAAATTTCCTTGTACATTTTGCTCGGTGAGTTTTTTTGCTTGTTGTATTTCTGAATATATCCCAAATAATGCCTCGAGTGAATATTGTTCAACCAAAACACTAAAATCTATATCTATATTTTTCACTTGCTGTTCTAGTTTTACACAAATTAAATCAGCTAAAAGATATTCAAACATTTGCATAAAATCTGAGAAGCTCAGTTCTTTATTCCACTTGCTTGCAATCGCCAATGGCATATTTTTTTGGGTCACTAATTTTTGCCAATCTTGAACAAATAAACCACGCTTAACAACCCAATCTTTTGCAGCTAATTGCAAAGCAAACAAAGGCATCTGATTTGATAAATTCAATAGCAGCGGAATTTGTGATTGTAATTCTTCCGTTAAATTTTCAAGTAAAAATTGAGTCGTTTGATTAGACTCAACTCGATCTAAAGCAAAATGTTGCAATCTACTTCGAATAGTTGCAGGTAACTTTAAATAATGATCCGCTAATAAAATAATAATCGTGCGCTCACCTGGCTCTTCTAAGGTTTTTAGAAGTGCATTTGATGATGCAATATTTAAAGCTTCAGCAGGCTCGATAACAATTACACGCCAACCATCTACCGTTTGTTGCACAAAAGGCTGTAAATCTCTCACCTTTTCAATTTTAATTTTAGCATTTTGTTTTTTATTGTCTTCATCGGTTGAAACATATACGTAGTTCGGATGCGTATCTGCCTTCAACCAAAGACAACTTCCACATGTACCGCAAGGTTCATTTTTTTCATGTCGATTTAAACACAAAACCCATGCAAGAAATTGTTGCGCAAATGCCTCTTTTCCACAGCCCTTTTTGCCATAAAAAAGCAACCCATGTCCAATTTTAGGAAAACGTGATGTCAGGTTTTCCCAAACTTGTTTTTGCCATGGATACACTTGTCCACGCTGTTCTTGCATGTTAAATCCCTAAATTATAGAAAAGCAGAAACATCCATCGCATTTAAACGATCTAAATCTTCTTGAGTATCTACACCCGGTGGTAAATTTGCTTCTGCAACTGCAATGGCAATTTTATGACCGTTTTCCAAAACACGTAACTGCTCAAGACTTTCTAGTTTTTCTAAAGCACCCATATCCCAAGTCACATATTCTTTTAAAAGCTGTACGCGATAAGCATACAAACCCAAATGACGAAATGCTTGATCATGTAGTTTTTGTTCAGCCGTTTTAGCACCATCACGATCATAAGGAATGGTCGCTCGGCTAAAGTATAAAGCTTGGTTATGCTTAGACATCACCACTTTAACAATACTATCACGCTTAAATTCTTCTAAATTAGAAATAGGCTCACACAATGTAGACATCGAGCTTGTCGGTTGATCCACCAATAACTGTGCAACTTGCTTCACCAATTTAGCAGGTAAAAGTGGTTCATCACCTTGCACATTTACAATAATATCTTCACTCGCCCAACCTTTAATGCGAGCAACCTCACTTAAACGATCTGTACCTGATGGATGATCTTTTGATGTCAAAACAACATCAACTCCATTAGCACGACAAATTTCTGCAATTCGCTCATCATCTGTCGCCACACATAGATCATCAAATCCTTCTACTTTTTTCGCTTGGTCAACAACACGCAAAATCATTGGCCGACCATGAATTTCAAGCAACGGCTTCCCAGGTAAACGAGAGCTTGCAAAGCGAGCAGGAATAACGATGTGTTTCATATACAAACCTTAATGAATTTGAATGCCTAGGTTTTTAAGCTGATTATTTAACAATACATAACAGTCTTGGCTTAACACAGCCTCGACAGGAACCACCCAAATTTCACGCTTAAAATCTGGATTTTTCTTTAAAAGTGGTAATAGTTTAACTGCATCTTTTTCTGTCGTAATAATTGGATTTGCATCTTCAAATTGTAAATCTTGAATTTCATAGTCATGATGATCTGGAAACTCATGACACTGGAATTGGTGCACACCAAGCGATTGAAGTGTTTTATAAAATCTTTGCGGATAGCCAATACCAACCACAGCATAATAATCAAGACTTCCATCAAAAAATGTATCTTTATTTGTATTTAACAAATATGGCGTCGAGACTTCCAAGTGCATATTTAAATCAGACTGAGGGTGAGCCGCATGTTCAATCACTGTTGCGGTATCTAAGCGACTCTTAGGCTCACGTAGATAACCCTCAGGTAATATTTTTTCATTACCTAAACCACGATTATTATCAAGAACAATCCACTCTAATTGACGATTTAAAGCGTAGTGCTGTAAACCATCATCACTAATAATTAAATCTAACTTGTGCTTAGAAAGTAATAATTCAATATTTTTTTGTCGGTTTGCACCAACCACCATCGGAACACCGGTAGACTGGACAATCAAACAGGGTTCATCACCGACTTCATCAGGTTCAGAATCCATATCAACATATGCAGGGAAAGGACCTTTTCCACCATACCCCCGACTAATTACACCAACACACACACCTATCGACTCTAAATAGTCAACCAAGTGAATAAGCAATGGTGTTTTTCCACTCCCACCCACCGTAATATTACCAATGACCATCACGGGTACAGGCGCTGTATAAGATGGCTTAATACCTGCCAAATATAGCTTATGATTCAACTTAGATATTGAACGATATAAAATAGAAAGTGGTCGGAGCACAATTAACCACTTTGCTTGTCTATTCCAAGCATTCTGAATAAATTGCGCAACCGACATTTAAATTTTATTCCTCAAAATTACGTTGATGTAATTGGAAGTACGCACCTTTTTTATTCAACAACTCTTGATGAGTACCACTTTCGAGAATACGCCCTTGATCCATAACCACAATACAATCTGCATTTTCAATTGTAGATAAACGATGTGCAATCACAATGGTTGTACGATCTTTCATTGCAGCATCAAATGCACGCTGAATATAATATTCAGACTCATTATCAAGTGCACTAGTCGCTTCATCTAAGATTAAAATAGGTGAGTTTTTCAAAATGGCACGCGCAATTGCAATACGTTGACGTTGACCACCAGATAAATTTAAGCCTTGTGCACCCAACTCTGTATTATAACCATTCGGCAAATCCATAATGAAATCATGTGCATAAGCTGCCTTAGCTGCTGCAACAACATCTTCATCACTTGCACCTTCCAACTGTCCGTAAGCGATATTTTCACGCACTGTACGGTTAAAAAGAACAACCTGTTGATTTACCATTGCAATTTGTGTTCTTAGACAATTTAGCTCGATATCGTGAATATCAATACCATCTAACTTTAAGCTGCCTGAAGATATTTCTTGATAGCGAACGAGTAAATTAACAAGCGATGACTTACCCGCACCAGACCGACCTACTAGAGCAACCGTATCCCCCACGTTAATATCAAGTGAAAAGTCTTTGATTGCCTCACATCCATCTGAATATTGCATATTTACATGATCAAATTGCACATTGCCTTTTAATTCTGGTTTTAAAGTTCCTTGATTATCTTCTTCTTCCATATCAATTAATTCAAATACAGAATGTGCTGCAGCTAAACCACGTTGTAATTTTTCATTCACTTCTGTTAAAGCCTTAACCGGCTTACTCAACATACCAGCAGCGGTAATATATGCAACAAATGCACCTGCTGAAATATCTTGTAAGATTTCTGGTCTTAACGCAATCCAAATAATAATCCCCATTGCAAATGCCATGCAAAGTTGCACAATTGGACTATTCAGCTGTGCAATTGCTGTCATTTTTAAACCACGACGTAAATTTTCCATAGAGTGCCATTTAAAGCGCTCATGCTCGTAAGTTTGCCCACCAAACCCCTTAACAACAACATTACCATTCACCGTTTCTTGAACTACATGGTTAACATCACCCATCGTATCTTGAACAAGAACAGATAATTTACGCATGCGTTTTCCAGCTTTACGTACAAGCAAGCCAATAAGTGGAGCAAAAATTAAAATACAGAGAGTTAGACGCCAGTTGGTATAAATTAAGAAACCAAGTAAACCAATTGTAATTAAACCTTGTTGCACGACCGTTCTTAAAGACTCAGTTGTAGCAGCAGTCAATTGTTCAACGTTGAACATAATTTTTGCTGTGATATGTCCACTACTATTATCTAAAAAATACTGTGTCGGAAGACGTAAAATTTTTGCAAAAACTTCCTGTCTAACATTAAATACTAAGTGTCGAGAAATCTTTGCGGTATAATAGCCACCAATGTATTGCCCCAAACCACGGAAGAAAACCATAGCAACAACAAGCAATGGAAAAATTGTAGTAAAGCTCGTATCTCGATGTTGAATTGCATCAATAATTTTTTCTAAAAGCTTTGCTACACCAACTTCAGTAGCCGCACTTAAAGTAAAACCAATAAATACAAGAATAGCTAAGCCCCAAAAAGGGATTAAGTATTTAAGTAATCGACGATAGACCTGAAGATCTTTCTTCACTAATAACCTCGGGTTGGTACTTTTGTACTAATATTAATATTAACAAAACCAAGCTGACCTGCAACATCCATTACACGTATCACATCTTGATGTGCTGCCTTAGCATCGGCGGCAATAACAAACATTAAATCTCGACGATCATTCGAAATTTGTTTAACTGCTGTGTTTAAGTCTGCCGCCTCATTCGTTGAGAGCGCTTGACCATTCACAGAATAATATCCCGAAGCATCAACCACAACTTCAATTTTGTGATCATATTGTTTAGGTGGAACACCTTGTGCATCAGGTAATGTTAAATTCATTCGGCTCATTTGGTTAAATGTCGTCGACAACAATAAAAAAACCAAAATAAATAACAAGCAATCAATCATGGGCGTTAAATTAATATGAATATCTTCAACTTGTGAACGCTTAAATTTCATAAGCTCACCTTATTCAGATTGATCATTGTTTTCATGCTTTTTATTTTCAACAAAAAGCCCCGCATGAAACAAGGTTGCTTGCTGTTCTAACTCTGCAATATATTCTTGTACAAGTCGTTGAAAATAACGATATGCAAACAATGCTGGAATTGCAATCAACATACCTGCAGCAGTTGTAATTAATGCTTTAGAAATCCCTGGAATCATTAATGTTGGATTACTTGCCGATCCAACATCAATCATTAAAAAAGATTCAATAATACCTAAAACCGTACCCAACAAACCTAGCAATGGCGCAACGGCACTTAATGTTCCTAAAAAGTTAATATTCTTTTCTAAATAACCAATTTCCTGAGATGCAGTTGCTTCCATTTGTGCACGTACATATTCAGAGGAATGATTTCTACTCTGATAACCTGACAAAAAAATACGACCTAAAGGACTTTCTTGTAAAGAGGTCGACTGTTTTAATTGCTGTACAACTGTTGTCGTACTTTGCCCCACTTTTAATAAAATAGCATTGGGTAAAATGATCGATTTTTTTAAGCGAAGAAAGCGTTCAATTGAAATAGCTACGGTAAAAATTGAGCATAACACCAACGGTAGCATCAACCATCCGCCCGCTTTTACTAATTCCCACATTTGTTTTTCCCCAATAAATCACAAAACATTCATTACTTAGATAAACAGATATTTAAAATACCATCTAACTCATCTAATGAATGATAGCTAATTACAAGCTTTCCTTTACCCTGCTTATTGTAATCAATTTTCACATCTGCACTAAAACGCTCAGATAACTGTTGAGACAATTGTTGAATATCATATGAAACTTCTTCTTTCTGTTTTTCTACTTTAGGTGCACTCAGCTCACGAACCAATTGTTCGGTCTGACGTACAGATAAACTTTTTTCAATTACAGTTTCTGCAACCTTTAACTGATCTTTAGCTTTTAACGTCAAAATTGCACGCGCATGCCCCATATCAAGCAAGCCTTGTTGCATAAAGTCTTTCACTGCATCTGCAAGTGACAATAAACGCAACAAGTTACTTACCGTAGTACGTGCTTTACCCACAGTTTCCGCAATTTCTTGATGACTTAAACCAAATTCATCATGAAAGCGTTGTAATGCCATCGCTTGATCAATTGGGTTTAAATCTTGGCGTTGAATGTTTTCAATTAACGCCAAAGCAATTGCAACTTGATCCGTTAAATCACGAACAATTGCAGGAACTTCCGTTAAACCTGCAAGTTGGGCTGCACGCCAACGACGTTCACCTGCAATAATTTCGTATGGATGTTTTTCATCATCTGTAGGACGAATAACAATAGGCTGCATAACACCATGTTTTTCAATAGATGCTGCTAGCTCTTGTAAATCTTGCTCATTAATAAAACGACGTGGTTGGTATTCACCACGCTTAAGCAAATGCACATCAATTTGTTTTAGCTGACCATGATCGATCGATTGAGCTTCAAGTTGCAATTTTTCTTTTTGGATTGACCCAAGTAAGGCATCCAAACCACGACCCTTGGCTAATCCGCGTTTTTTTGTGGTCATGCTTTACTTCCTTTTTTGACTTTGCTTTTCTTTAACATCTCAGCTGCAAGATTTAAATATGCAACCGCACCCTTAGAACTTTTTTCAAAATAGATAATTGGTAAGCCATGAGCTGGAGCTTCCGCCAAACGAATATTACGCGGAATTACCGTATCGTATAGTTTTTTTCCAAAATATTGTGATAATTCTTCAGAGACATCTTTGGTTAATGCGCTACGTGCATCATACATTGTGCGTAAAACGCCAATAATTTCTAGGTTTGGATTTAAGGCTTGCTGAATTCGATCAATGGTTTGTGTTAAATCGGCCAAACCTTCCAAAGCATAATATTCACATTGCATTGGAATCATCACCCCCTGAACTGCTGTAAGTGCATTCACGGTAATAAGGCTTAGACTTGGCGCACAATCGACAATAATATAGTCAAATGAGTTTTCTACTTCTTTTAATGCATTGCGTAAAATAAATTCACGTCCTTCTTGTTCTGCAATAACAAGCTCTACGCCAGCCAAATCTCGGTTTGACCCTAAAACTTTATAACCAACTTCAGATTTTGCAATTGCAGTTTCAATAGGCACTTCACCAAGTAACACATCAGTTACTGAATAAAGTAAATCATTTTTTTGAACGCCAGAACCCATTGTGGCATTACCTTGAGAATCCATATCCACAAGGAGTACACGTTTTTTTAATACCGCCAAAGATGCAGCTAAGTTTACCGCAGTCGTGGTTTTACCTACGCCACCTTTTTGGTTCGCAATCGCAATAATCTGCGCCATAAGTTTCCCCAATCCTTTGAATTTTTAAATTTGCTTTAAAATTAGTAAATGACGTTGCTCATCTAAACGTGGCACTTTTAGCTCAATAATGTCACAACTAAATTGATCTTTTAAAGCAATAATTTCTTCTTCTGGAATTAAACCTTTCATTGAAGCAATGATACTTTGCTCATGCATAAATGGTTTTGAAGCCGTTACAAAGTCTGTAAGCGATGCAAATGCACGACTTGTAATGATATCGAACTTACCTAACTCGTTAATACTGTCTTCATTTTCTACACGAGTTTGTACTGCAATTACATTTTGTAGTTTTAAATCTGCAATAAATTGTTTTAAGAAACGAATCTTTTTACCATTCGAATCTAAAAGTACGCATTGGCGCTCAGGCTGACATAACGCAATAATCATACCCGGCATACCACCACCTGTACCAATATCGAGCAAGCGACCCTGTGGTAAATCTTTTAAAATACTTAAACTATCTAAAAGATGTTTAACCAACATTTCTTTCGGATCACGAATTGCCGTTAAGTTATATGCTTTGTTCCACAACACCAAAGCATCTTGGTATTTTAGTAATAAATTTAAAGCTTCTTCGCTTAGCTCCAAACCTAAAGCCTGACTACCTTGCTTCAATTCTTGATAAAACGTATGCATAGCAAATAACAACTCGATTAAATTAAGTGGAAGTATACCGATTTATACCAATAGACACAGTATTATGTGCTTAGTGAATATTCAGTTAAGCAAAAACACCCTCTCTGATTTGTAAGTCCAATGCAGTTAAACGCTCAGGCGTTCCAACATCTACCCATGCTGCTTGCATTTTTTGAGCTGAAATTTGTCCATTTAACATGGCTTCTTTCAAAAGTGGCGCAAGCGGACGCTTACCCTGCTCTAAACCATCAAACATTTTAGGATCAATAACAGAAACACCACTAAAAGTTAGATTTTCACCTTCAACGTCCTGATCTAAAGTATAAACACGATTATCTTTTAACGTGAAATCACCTTTTGGATGCTGCGTCGGATTTTCAACTAAAATCAAATGTGCCAAATCATCTTGTAAATTCACTTGCAGCAAATCAGCAAAATCGAATGTTGTCCACACATCACCATTCACCAAAATAAAAGGCTGATCACCTAATAATGGTAAAGCGTTGATAATGCCGCCTGCGGTTTCCAAACCTTCGTCTTCTCGAGTCCAACGAATATTCACACCAAACTGAGAGCCATCACCCAATGCACCAATCAGCACATCAGCTAACCAAGCACTATTGATGATAATTTCCGTCACCCCTATGCTTTTTAGCTTTTCTATATGCCAAACAATTAGCGGTTTCCCACCAACTTCTAATAAAGGTTTTGGCTTATATAACGTTAATGGACGCATACGATTTCCCAATCCCGCGGCCAAAATCATCGCTTTCATTTATGCAACAACCTCATATTTGCCATATTTTTCTTCAAATTTAGGCATTACTTTTTCTTCGATATACTGCATAAATGGTTTTAACTCATTGTATGCTTTACTTTCTTCAATTAAATACCACATAACACGCGGTAAGTCTTTCAAATATCCAGATTTTCCATCACGCTCAAATAATCGAACAAAAATGCCTAAAATTTTAAGATGACGCTGAATTGCCATCATGTCTGCATCTTTTTTGAATTGTTCAAAATCACGATTTTCTTTAGATGCTTCTGGCAACATGTCATAAAAAACTTTAAACCATGAGTAAACACGATCTGCATTCCATTGCACGTATGCATCACGTGTAATTGAGATCAAATCATAAGTATCTGCACCAATCACAGCATCTTGAAAGTCGATAACACCAAGGTCTGTTTCGCCCTCAACTTTCATTAAATTACGACTGTGATAATCACGATGAACAATCACTTGTGGTTGAGCCACAGCAGCATTAGCTAAAATTGCAAACGTTCGCTTAATTAGCGCAAGCTCATCTGAAGTTGGCTTAATTTGTAAAGATGGAAGCATCCAATCTGTTAACAACTCCATTTCAGAAATCAGTTTATCGTAAGAGTATTCAGGAAAACTGGTTGATCCATCTATTTGCTGTAATTGGATTAACTGTTTAAAACTCTGTTCATAATAGGTATCTACAGTGGCATCATTTAACAATGTAGAAAGCAATACATCACCAAAATCCTCTAGCAATAAGAAGCCTTGAGTAAGATCCTTGAAAATAATTTGCGGTACTCGTACTCCATTTTCATGGAAAAACTCATCTATTGTCACAAAAGGTGCACAATCTTCTTTATCAGGTGGTGCATCCATGAGCATAAATGATTTATTATTAAAATGGATTCGTGCATAACGACGGAAGCTTGCATCGCCTGCTAAATAATTAATTTCAAATTGATCTGAACCGAGTACAGATGTAATCCATGATTGTATCAATTGTTCGCGTTGTATATTCATTTGCAATAAATTCTAAGACAGGCAGAGTTTTTTTGAAGTCTTAAGTGTAGCTACTTATAAACTTTTTCTCTATGATGCAACAATAATTAATTGCGATTAAGCACTCTTGGTTAATGAGACAAATGAAGCATCAGTTTAAATTTAATCCTTTAGCGACTGCGATCTTAACCCTTTTATGTGGCAGTACTGTCACGAGTTATGCTTCATCAGTAGATAGCACATCATCTTCGACAAATGAACAATTAAAAACTGCAATAAAAGACGTTTATCCAGGTCAACAATTTTTTGAACAATATTATGTAGATAAGTCTTCACCTGAAGCTCAGCAAAGGTTAGGTGGCAAACCAAGTTCTGCTTTTTGTAAAGGTACTTGGATTACACCCATCACGCCTGAAACAAAAACAGGTGATACAAGCACCGATAATTCAACGATTACTGCTGACTACGGACACTACAACCCTAATGGCGATTCTATATTAGAAGGCAACGTTGTTATTGAACAACAAGGTCGTTTAATTAATGCCAATGAAGTGACTATTGATAAAACACAAACTTTTGCACATGCAAAAGGTAATGTTCAAATGGCGCAAGGTGGTTTGCTATCTAAAAGTGATGAAATTAACTACAACTTAAAAAGCCAACAAGGTGATTTAAGTAATAGCTTATATATCTCAGAAACACAGCATGCGCATGGTAGTGCAGAAAAAATTGAAAGAACATCTAACAATATTACCGTACTTAACAACGCAAGTTACACAACCTGCCCACCAAGTGAATCACCAACTTGGAATATTAAAGCCAAAGAAATTACACTCAATCAGGCAACTGGTCGTGGTGAAACAAGAGGTACAAAGCTGTACGTAAAAAATGTACCCGTAATGGCTGTGCCTTATTTCAATTTCCCAATTGATGACCGCCGCACGACAGGTATTTTAACCCCTAGTTTTGGCTTTGCAAATAATAGCGGTTTAGAGCTTGCTGTTCCTATTTACTTAAACCTTGCGCCTAATTACGATGCCACGATTACACCTCGTTACCTAAGTGATCGTGGTAGTATGCTCCAAGGACAATTTCGTTACTTAACAGAGAATTTCGGCTCTGGTTTATTAAGTGGTGGATTCCTCGGTTCAGATAAAAAATATGATGACAAAGATCGTAAAGAATTTCACTTTGAACATTTCTGGCAAATTAACAACCAGTTTTCAACCAAAGCTGAATATAACTACGCTTCAGATAAAGACTATTTCTCTGATTTAAATAGCAGTCCAGATTCACGTACAAATTTAAATTTACGCCGTGCTTGGGAATTAAACTATAACAATGGTATTCCAGGCTTAAAAGCAAAACTTAAAGTAGAAGATTTCCAAACACTTGATCGTAGTGTTCCCGATGTCGATCGTCCTTATGCTCGTTTGCCACAATTTTTACTCAACTACAAAACAGGAAACCCTCAAGGCTTCCAAGTCGAGTTCAATAACGATACAGCTTATTTCAAGAAAAATATTTCAGACTATTCAGAGTCTGACAACACTGTTGAACCAAGTGGTACACGTATTTATAATGATTTTACTGTTCGTTACAACTACAGCAACCAATGGTCTTATATTCGCCCAGCAGCATCTATTCGTAACATAAGTACATTTTTCGATAAAGATACGAAGAATCTATACAACACAACAAGCGATAGCCAAAGTATTTCTGTAACTGTTCCTCAATTTACATTAGATACGGGGCTTATTTTCCAAAAAGAAGGTAAATACCTACAAACTATTACCCCTCGTGCATTCTATGCTTACGCACCATACAAAAATCAAAATGGAAACCCAAATTTCGACTCCATTTCTGCCTCGCTTGGTTATGATCAACTCTTTAGTCCTAACCGCTTCTATGGTCACGACCGTCTAGAAGACAACAACTTCGCATCTTTAGGTGTAAGTTATAGCATATTCGATGAAATTGGCTTAGAGCGCTTACGTGCAAGTGTCGGGCAAAGCTTCTTTTTTGAAGATCGTCGGGTAGTTTTAAACAATTCATACGATCAACTTGATACTCAAAAACGTACAGGGCCCGTTGTTAGCCTTTCTAGCCAAATCACACAAAACTTTAATGTAAGTGCAAATGGAACTTGGCTAGCCAATGGTGATAGTGCTCAACAAAGCATCTACTCTTACTACAGCAATGACAATGGTCAACTTTATAGTTTAGGTTATATCAATCGCAAAAAGTTGGGTGACCAACAATATGCATACGATCAAGTAGTCGCATCCTTCGCTCAACCTATTCACAATAATTGGCGTATTTTAGGTCATGCGCAATACGATATTGATAATCGTGTTACGCGCGATCTACTATTAGGGATTAACTACGAATCTTGCTGTTGGGGTATCTCTGTTTACGGTCGCTCATACTACAACGATCTAGACAATGTAAATTTACCTGATGTGAAACCAAATCGCGCTGTAATGGCCGAGCTAACCTTCAAAGGTCTAGGTAGTTTCAATAATAAACTTGCATCTTTACTAGAAAGCCGTATTTTAGGATTTAATAAAGTAAATCAATCTTGGACACAACGTTAATGAAGACGACAAAGATAAAATCATTATTTAAAGCAAGTGCACTTGCGATCAGTATTTCATTTGCAGCACCTGTATTTGCTCAAAACTCAAATGAGGTTGTTGCTGTCGTCGACAACAATATTATTTTAAGAAGTGATTTAGCTCAAAGTGTCGCTGAAATTCAACGTCGCTTTCAAGCACAAAAACAAGAACTACCTCCTCAACAAGTTCTAGAACAACAAGCTTTAGAACAACTGATTATTCGTCAAGCTCAACTTGAACAAGTTGCACGCTATAACGTCAAACCAGATGAAAAAGCTTTAAATGATGCTGTTCTTAGTGTTGCAGGTCAGTCTGGTATTAAAAGCTTAGCAGCATTCCAACAAAAGTTAGATGCTCAACATCCAGGTACATATGCTGCAATTCGTAGTCGTATTGCAGAAGAGTTGGCAATCAGCACTTTACGCCAACAAGTTGTTATGTCACGCATTAAAATTAGCGACAAAGATGTGGCAAACTTTTTAAAAACACCTCAAGGGCAAGCTGCTCTTGGAAACCAAGTCCATGTACTTCACATGCGTATTTCAGGTTCTGGTGATCTTCAGAGTGTTGCCCAACAAGTTCGCCAAGAACTAAGCAATAACAATGATGTAAATGCTATTGCTAAACAGTTTTCAAAAAATGATACAAAAGTTGATGGCGCAGATATGGGCTTTAGAAGCTTATCGAACATCCCTGCCGAACTAGCAGCCCGTGTTAGTCCTCTTAATGTTGGACAAACAACAGACCTAATCACAGTTCAAGATGGTGTTCATATCTTAAAACTGGTTGATCGAAAATCTAGCGAACAAAAAGCAATCGTTCCTCAATACCAAACACGACACATCCTTATTCAACCATCAGAAGTGGTTAGCCCTGAAAATGCTAAACAAAGTATTGATAGCATTTATAAGCGCTTAAAAGCAGGGGAAGATTTTGCTGTACTCGCTTCAACCTTCTCAAATGATACAGGTTCTGCACGTGATGGTGGTAGCCTTGGCTGGGTAACACCTGGCGTAATGGTTCCAGAATTTGAAGCGAAAATGAAAAACACTCCAAAGGGTCAAATTAGCGAACCATTCCAAACTCAATTTGGTTGGCATATCCTAGAGGTCACTGATACACGTCAACAAGACATGACTCAACAATATCAAGAACGCATGGCACGCCAAATTCTTGGAGAACGCCAGTACGATACAGAGCTAGATAGCTGGTTAAGAGAGGTACGTAACAATGCCTTTGTTGATATTAAAGATCCAAGTCTAGACCGTAAGAATAACGGAAAATAAACCAAATCCTCATAAACATAGCTTCATTATCGTAGCTATGTTTTGATTTAAGTTTGCTCTAGACATAAAAAAGCCTCTCAATCGAGAGGCTTTTTTACAATTCAAGAATTAACGATTGTTGTCATCTTCTTGAACATCATCAAATTTAGTTTCGCCAGCTTCAAAGCCACCTTGACCACCGAAGCCACCTTGACCACCGAAGCCACCTTGACCACCAAAGCCACCTTGACCGCCGAAGCCGCCTTGTTGACCGCCGAAGCCGCCTTGTTGACCGCCGAAGCCACCTTGACCGCCAAAGCCACCTTGACCACCGAAGCCACCTTGACCACCGAAGCCACCTTGACCACCGAAGCCAGCACCACCTTGTTGACCACCGAAGCCAGCAGCGCCACCTTGAGCACCAGCAGGAGCACCAGCAGGACGTGGATTACGCGCAGGAACAACTGTAGAAATTGCATGTTTGTAAACCATTTGGCTTACTGTGTTTTTCAATAAAACAACGTATTGGTCAAATGACTCAATATGACCTTGTAATTTAATACCATTTACAAGAAAAATAGAAACTGGAATACGTTCTTTACGGAGAGAATTTAAGAACGGATCTTGTAACGTTTGACCTTTAGACATGTTATAACTCCAAAAATTTTAAAAATATCAGCGCAAAAAACTGTCTTTATTTTTCAATTAAAAATTATAAAAAAGACAGTGGTGTAAATTCTGCTTTAATCATAAAAGTTTCGCAAGTCTTCTTGTGCTTGCTTTACTGTACAGAATGTTTGAATTTTATGCGTTTTTTGCAAAGAACGTAACCAAGTGTATTGACGTTTTGCAAGTTGTCGTGTCGCAAATAAGGATTTATCCTCCATCTCGGTCACCTTAGTGTGAGATTCATCACCATTTTTTAGAAATTCTAATACTTGGCGATATCCTACAGATCTCATTGAGGGTAAATTTTCATTTAAATCGTATTTTTCAATTAAGGCCTTAACCTCACTCAAAAAACCGATATCCCACATTATTTTCAATCTTTGCTCTATTCGCTTATGCAATTCTACACGATCAAGCATCAACGCGTAGTTATGAAAATTGTAACGATATGGTAAATTTTTAGGTTGTTCTGCTTGTAATTGCGTAATAGGTTGCCCTGTTAACTTATAAACCTCCAATGCTCGAATAATTCGCTGTTTATCACTTACATTGAATTTTTCACCTGCTAAAGGATCTATAGCGCACAATTCTGCATATACAACATCCCAACCTTCAAGTGCTGCCTTTTCTTCAATTTCATCTCGAATATCTTGATTTGCATCAGGCAAATTACTCGACAACCCCTCAAGTAAAGCTTTGAAGTAAAGCATTGTTCCACCTACCAATATAGGTGTTTTTCCTTTCGCGTGTATTTGGTCAATTAACAATGAAGCATCATCTACAAATTGCGCGGCAGAATAAACTTCTAGAGGAGAAATAATATCGATCAGATGGTGCGGATATTGCTCCTGTTCGGCTTTTGTAGGCTTTGCTGTACCAATATCCATATCTTGATAAACAAGCGCAGAATCAACAGAAATAAGCTCAAAACCACCCTTCTCATATAGCTCACATGCCAAAGCGGTTTTACCACTTGCAGTTGGTCCCATTAAATTGATGACCGGCAATTGATTTGACATGTACAGCTACTCTCCTCGAGCAAAAAGTTTATCTAGTTGAGCCAATGGAAAAGCACGCCAAGTTGGACGCCCATGATTACATTGACTTGCAAATTCTGTTTGCTCCATTTGACGAAGCAATGCATTCATTTCAGAAAGACTTAACAATCTATGTGCTCGTACCGCACTATGACATGCCATTCCTGCCAAAATTTGATCTCGCTTTTGTAACAAAGTCTGTGCTTCATCATTTGGATCTAAATCATTTAATAATTCAGGAACAAGTGATTCAAAGTCCGCCTTATGTAAAATTGCAGGAACCCCTCGAACAATGACTTGATTATCACCATATTGATCTATTTCTAGCCCTAAACGTGCAAGCTGTTCTTTTAAATCATCAATACGCATGGCTTGCATGCGGCTAATACTAATAATTTTAGGAATAAGCAATTGTTGCGATGTCCAAAACTCTGGCTTATCCCAAGCAGATTTCATTTGTTGCAATACAATACGCTCATGAGCTGCATGCATATCAACAATAATTAAGCCTTCAGTATTTTGAGCAAGAATATAAATCCCGTGTAATTGAGCTATAGCAATACCCAAAGGATGTTCATCGACCTTTGGTGATACGTCAAAATTACTCAATGCTTGATCTGAGGATATTTGATCTATATTTTCACGTAATGGTGCTAAATAGGTTTTAAGTACATTATTCAGTTGCTGAGAACCTGAATATGGTTCACGCATGTGTGTTGCATAATTTACTGTTGGTCGACTTGCATTAAACTCTGTCAATAAATCAGTAGATGCTTGTACAACTGAATGTTGTTGTGGCTCAACAACAGACTTATGTAAATCGAATTGTTCTTGATAACGAGGCTGAACTTGGTAAGGTTGTGCTTGTTCAGCAGCATCTAATTTCATAGCAGATGATAAATCTGCCGTAGCCGTTTGAAATTGAGCTAATGTATTTTTTGCATAATGACGTACAAACTCATGTACTTCACGCTGATTTAAAAAGCGAATTTCATGTTTTGTCGGATGCACATTAACATCAATATTTTCAGGTTCTACTTCTAAAAACAACAAATATGCAGCATGTTGATGCCCATGCAAAATTCCATCATAAGCCATACGAAGCGCATGAGAGATTGTTTTATCTTTCACAATACGCCCATTCACATATACATATTGTAAATCTGCTTGTGAGCGAGCATCCGACGGATGCCCCAACCAACCTGTTAAACGCATTGAAATACTATCTGAATCAATCCAGTATGCATTTTCAGTAAATTGACGCCCCAGTAACTGCTGAACTCGTTGATAACGTAATTCACCACTATCTGCGATAGGTAAATTCAATTTGATCGAGCTGTTATGTTCAAGCACAAATCGAATATCAAAGTGTGTTAGAGCTAAGCGTCGAACGATTTCTTCAATATGGCTAAATTCGGTACCTGGTTTTTTTAAAAACTTGCGACGTGCAGGTACATTAAAAAATAAATCTTGTACACGAATATGTGTGCCTTTTGGCGTTGCAACAGCCTGAATTTCTTGATGATCAAAGGCTGTTCCATTCACTTCAACTTGATAACCAATACCCTCATCATTTTGACTACTGGTTAAAGTTAAGCGAGAAACTGCAGCTATAGAAGCAAGTGCCTCTCCACGGAAGCCTAAACTTACAATTGCATGTAAATCTTCCGAGGTTTGAATTTTACTTGTCGCATGACGCATAACCGCCAAAGATAAATCATCGGGATGAATCCCCTTACCATTATCCATGATTTCAATAAGCGTACTTCCGCCTTGCTCAATACGAATAATGAGTTCCGTTGCTCCAGCATCAATAGCATTTTCAAGTAATTCTTTCACTACCGATGCAGGGCGTTCAATCACTTCACCTGCTGCAATTTGGTTGGCTAATGCAGGGTCTAATGTTCGAATACGACGTACGCTTAATTCATCACGCATGCTTAAAAGCACTCTCTAAGGCTTGTTGTAATTCAGAAGACGATGATGTAAGAGTCACGATACGTGTTAATTCATCCTCAGACTTTTCAATATTAATGACAAGTTCTGCTTCAGGAATTTCTTCACCACCTTTTGATGGCCATTCAAATAAAAATAACGCATTTTCAGTTTCTAAATAATCACGAATACCCATCAACTCTAATTCATAGGGATCATTTAACCGATATAAATCGAAATGAAAAACATCTTTACCTGAAATACTGTAAGGCTCAACCAATGTATATGTTGGACTTTTCACAGAACCTTGATGCCCCATACTTTGTAGTAAGTATCTCGTGAGCGTGGTTTTACCCGCACCCAAATCACCAATCAAATAAACCACACCTTTGTTAAAATGGGCTGCCAAAATTTGTGCTAAATTTTGGGTATCATTTTCACTATTAAGCTGTAAATTAAATGAATACTGCATAATACTCACGATATGAAACAAAAGAATAATTATGATAGCATCGCACCGCTTTAAAGCCTATGTAAACGAAGCGAAATGTATAATTTTAATACGTTATATTTTAACCAAACCCAAATAGTTTAATGCCAAAATGATGAAAACTCTCGAATTCTCACCACCCATGATCAATGGCGTGAGCGCAAGCAAGGCTTTTTTACCTAAAATTAAACCTAGCCCGATCAGTATTTTTCAATATTTATGCCAAGAATTCCAACATATTTCATCTATTGAATGGCAACAACGCTTTACAGATGGTTTAGTTTACGATGCTTCAGGTAATCAACTCACAATAGATTCAACATATATTGCAGAATCTCATGTGTTTTATTACCGTTTTTTGACGCACGAAATTCATGTGCCTTTTGAGCATCAAATTTTATTTGAAAATGAACATTTACTTGTTGTCGATAAACCACATTTTTTAACCATGAGCCCTACAGGAAAATATGTTCAGGAAACACTTTTAGTTCGTTTAAAAAAACAAACAAATAACGAACTTTTAACGCCTATTCATCGTTTAGATCGAGAAACAGCAGGTGTAGTTTTATTTTCCAAAAAAGCTGAAAGTCGAGGGATCTATCAACAAATGTTTGCAGAGCGTAATGTCCAAAAAACATATCATGCTATTGCACCCTATAACAAAGAACTCAATTTTCCATTAAATATTCAATTGCGCATGGAAAAAGGCGAACCATTTTATACAATGAAGACGGTTGATGGCATTCCAAATAGCGAAACTGATATTCAACTTATAGAACATAATAACAAGTGGGCAAAATACCAATTACAACCCAAAACAGGTAAACAGCATCAACTACGCGTTCATTTAAACTCACTTGATATTGCAATTAAAAATGACCCATTTTATCCCACATTAAAACATAAAGATGATGCCGACTTTTCTCAACCACTACAGCTTTTAGCTAAAGAAATATCCTTTATAGATCCTATATTATTCACACAAATGAACTTTAAGTCTCACTTTGAGCTTACATTGTAATTTTACTGTCATTACAGTGTTTAAAAATAAATCCTGTATATTTATTGAAATTACACTAAGTTCCTTTACAATAAACGCATAAAATTTAAGTAGTTTAATGTTTAAAAAAATCATGAGAAAAACTGAAGTTTATCAAATTCGCCTAGATTCCCAAGAAAAGAAGCAAGCATTTGCTGTATTTAAGCAGCTAGGGATTACGCCAGCTCAAGCGGTACGTTTGTTTTTTAAACAAGTCGTATTAACTAAATCTATCCCCTTTTCTATTGAAAATCAGAACATCAATCTTGAACAACTCATTAAGTTAAGAAAATTAAAGCAAGAACAAAAAACTTCAGAACAAGATGTTACCAATGGTACATCTGCAAATAATCATGAACTTATGTTAGATGATGATGACAGTGATCTATTTGAAGAGCTGAATGCTTTATTAGGCGATTCTGACAAAGTGTAATACTGGCTTATTTTACAATTTTTCTCATATTATTTTTATTGCACGTTATCTATCGAGAAATTTCATACATGGAGTAATTCAGAACTATTCTGAACCCTCCATATTTTCTATTATTAGATTTTCATATCTAGTTTCAAATAACAACGTAATCCACAGATTATTCATCTCTTTGCTTAGCAAGTTGAATTTGTGCTTCCGTCAAATAAATCCATTCACCTTCTGCAATACCACCCAAATCAAATTGCCCAATTTGCTGTCTGTGTAAACTTTCAACTTTATTTCCCACAGCAGCAAGCATGCGCTTCACTTGATGGTAAACACCTTGATGAACTGTCATTTGCAATTCATTTGAACTTAAACGCATAACATCTGTCGCCGCAAAAATACCTGTTTCATTACGCAGTTCTACCCCTGCTTCTAATTGTTGGATTTGCTCATTTGTAATTTCATCTGCGGTTAACATTTTATACACTTTAGGTACATGCTTTTTAGGATGAGTTAATGCTTGAAGAAATTGGCCATCATCAGTTAAAAGCAATAAACCTGTCGTATCTTGATCTAAACGACCAACGCACTGAATACCACGATTTAACAAAATATCATCAAATAAATCGAATACACTAAAATGATGCGTCGCCTGATGAGAACATTCATAGCCTTTAGGCTTATTGAGTGCAATATACACTTTCTCTCGGTAAGTATATTTCTCTTGGTAAACTTCAAACTCTAAATTATCGAGTTTTAATTTTTCTTTAGGATGATTAACCACAACACCGTTTATTGACACAGCACCATTTTTAATAAGTTGCTGACAATGTTTTCGTGCACCAAAACCCTGTGACTGCAGCATTTTCTCTAAAAACATAATCAACACCCAAACGTACATCAACATAAAATTTTGAGCATTTTATACCGAAATAATTTTTTAATCTTATCTTTCCACAACAATACAACTTCCTTAGTTAAAAACGGCTACAATTCAATTTCAACTTAAAGCCTAAACTATTTTTATGCTATCTCATTTAGATCTAAACTTAATTGTTTTACTTATATTATTAGCATGTGGCATTTTCAGCCATAACTCTGCTGTGACCATTGCAGCTGGGGTTCTCATCGTATTTAAAATTACCCCTTTAAGTGAATTCTTTCCTTATTTGCAAGCGCATGGTTTAAACATTGGTATTATTATTTTAACAATTGGTGTTTTAACCCCCATTGCGAGTGGCAAAATTTCAGGGGAAGCCATTTTACAATCTTTTATGAGCTGGAAGTCTTTAGTTGCTGTAGCAATTGGGCTTTTTGTTGCTTGGTTAGGTGGTCGTGGCGTTAGCTTAATGACGCATCAACCCAATGTTGTTGCAGGCTTACTTATTGGTACTATTGTAGGTGTCGCATTATTGCGTGGCGTACCTGTTGGCCCTTTAATTGCAGCAGGCATTCTCTCGCTTTTAATTGGAAAATCATAAAACATCTGCCTTATGATTTTCTTTTTCTAGCGTTTACTGCAACCTCAATACCCTTAAGATGAGTAATAGTGATTGCGCTTTTGTGAAAACTTCTCAAGTTGCTTTAAGAAACCCTCAAAATAGCTCTTATCTTTTTCATCTGTTCTAAATCCTGCATATAAAGTACGGCGTAAACCAATCTCAGATACGCAGTTTAAACGCTTTGAAGTCACCCATCCTTTTTGTTCATACTCATTCACCACCCAATCGGGTAATGCAGCAATACCTCGCCCACTTGCAACAAGCTGAATTAACATTTGCGTTAAGTCCGTAGTACGAATAGCTTTCGGCATAATATTCGCAGGAAGAAATAGCTTTGCCATAATATCTAAACGGTGCTTATCTACTGGATAAGTAATGAGCGTTTCTTCTGCCAACTCTTTCACTGTGATATTTTCTGCCCGTACCAAAGGATGCGTATTTGAAAGCACTAAACGAGATTCATATTCAAAAATAGGAAAATATTCAATTCCTTTTAACTCAATGGGATCTGCGGTAATAAGTAAATCAAATTCAGAGTTTTGTAATAATTCATGCGGATTGGCTTCAAAACCTGAGGCAAAATCTAGATCTACATCTGGATATTGCTGTCTATATTGATTTAATAGTGGCATTAACCAATCGAAACAACTATGACATTCGGATGAAAAAATAATGCGTCCCGTTTGTCCATGAACGATTCGAGTAATATCAGATTGTGTGAGCTGAATTTGCGGCAGAATATCATCTGCCAATTTCAACAACCTTTGCCCAACATTTGAAAACGTCACAGGACGACTACGTCTATTTACAACCTCTACGCCATACCACTGATCTAACTCTTTAAGTTGATGTGAGATTGCAGACGGTGTTAAACACAAGTCACTTGCAGCAGCAACCAATGAACCATGCTCTCGTAATGCTACTAGCGTTTTTAAATGACGAATTTCTAGCATTCAGTGATCCTATCCATATTACACTTGATGTGAATTTATCTCATCTTATCATAATTTTAATTAATTAAATTCATTTAAAAAATAATGTCATTTAAGGAATAAAAAAAGCCCCTATTTAGGAGCTTTTTTTATTTAGACTCTTACAATCTAAAAATTAAGAGACAGCAACAAATTTTGCACGTGCTGCATGTAATTTCTTATAGCTATCAATTAAACGTAAATGACGCTCTAAACCTTCAAGTTGCATATTAGTTTCCGTTAAACCATAGAAACGAATGCTTCCTTCCATTGACCCAATCACAGCATCCATACGCTCATCACCAAACATACGGCGGAAATTTGGTTCAAAATCATTTAGGTCTAATTCATCATCTAATTCCACTTCTAAGACAACATTCATACACTGATAAAACAAACCACGTTCAACTGTATTTGTATTGTATTGAAGGAACGTTTCTACCAACTCTTTTGCTTCTTCAAACTGTTGCAATGCAATATAAATGAGTAATTTAAGTTCAAGAATGGTCAACTGACCCCATACCGTATTATCATCAAACTCAATACCAATGAGCGTTACAATGTCGGTATAATCATCTGCTTCAACTTCTTCTAAACGCTCAACCAAAGCTTCTAACTGTTCATCTTCTAAACGGTGAATATTTAAAATATCTTCACGGAATAAAAGCGCTTTGTTGGTATTATCCCAAACTAAATCTTCTACTAAATAAATTTCAGAATAATCGGGTACTAAAATACGACAAGCCGTTGCACCTAAATGCTGATACACCGCCATGTAGGTTTCTTTGCCCATTTCTTCAAGAATTGAGAATAATGTAGCCGCTTCTTCTTTATTGGCATTTTCACCTTCACTTGAAAAATCCCATTCTACAAATTCGTAATCCGATTTTGCACTGAAGAAATGCCACGACACCACACCACTAGAATCGATAAAGTGTTCTACATAGTTATTTGGTTCCGTTACCGCATTTGAGCTAAAGGTTGGTTTTGGAAGATCATTTAAACCTTCAAAACTACGACCTTGTAGCAATTCCGTCAAACTACGCTCTAACGCAATTTCAAGTTTAGGATGTGCACCAAATGAAGCAAATACACCACCTGTACGTGGATTCATGAGCGTTACACACATTACAGGGAACTGACCACCTAAAGAGGCATCTTTCACCAATACAGGAAAACCTTGCTCTTCTAAGCCTTTAATGCCTTCAACAATACTAGGATATTTCGCTAAAACGTCTTCAGGAACATCAGGAAGGGTGAGTTCGCCTTCTAAAATTTCACGTTTTACAGCACGTTCAAAAATTTCAGACAGACATTGAACTTGAGCTTCTTCAAGTGTATTCCCTGCGCTCATCCCATTTGAAAGGTATAAGTTTTCAATTAAGTTTGATGGGAAATAAACTGTTTCATTATCTGACTGACGTACAAATGGTAATGAGCAAATACCACGTGCTGTATTACCTGAATTGGTATCGTATAAATGCGTACCTAATAATTCATCTTCAGGATTATAAATTTCTAAAGTGTATTCATCTAAAATTTCTTTTGGTAATTCACCATTTGGACCTGGTTGGAACCATTTTTCATCTGGATAATGAACAAATTCTGCATTGGCAATTTCCTCACCCCAGAATTGATCGTTATAAAAGAAGTTACAGTTTAAGCGTTCAATAAATTCGCCTAAGGCAGATGCCAAAGCACTTTCTTTAGTTGAGCCTTTACCATTGGTAAAGCACATTGGCGACTGAGCATCACGAATATGAAGCGACCACACATTTGGCACAATATTACGCCAAGATGCGATTTCAATTTTCATGCCCAAACCTGCCAAAATTGCAGACATATTGGCAATGGTTTCTTCTAATGGCTTATCTTTACCTAAAATATAGGTACTATTTTCAGAAGTTAGACTTGGCATAAGCAAAGCTTGAGCATCTGCATCGATGCTTTCTACTTCTTCAATAACAAATTCGGGACCTGTTTGAATGACTTTTTTAACCGTACAACGATCAATTGAACGTAAAATCCCTTGACGATCTTTTTCTGAAATATCAGCAGGTAATTCGACCTGAATTTTGAAAATTTGTTTATAGCGGTTTTCAGGGTCAACAATATTATTTTGAGATAAACGAATATTATCTGTAGGAATATCGCGTGCAGCACAATACACTTTTACAAAATATGCTGCGCATAATGCAGATGAAGCAAGAAAATAATCGAATGGACCTGGTGCTGAACCATCCCCTTTATAGCGGATTGGTTGATCGGCGATTACTGTAAAATCATCGAACTTTGCTTCTTGTCGAAGATTGTCGAGATAATTAACCTTTATTTCCATGCATGCACCTAAATATTTCTATATGCCCGCATAGACACATAAAAATTTAAATTTTGTAACTTAAGCCTATTCAAATAAATGAGTTTGACTTAAAAAAGATGTGATTTAGCCACTTTTAGTTTATGGCTTTCATCAAATTGGTGAGTATTATAAAGGGATTTGGAAAGATATATAACCGCTGTCTGGTATGATAATCGCCACGAAAAATATAAATACTTAATTCTATGTATCACGCTCATCACACTAAAAGCGTTGTTGAGCTTATTATTTTTATCCTTAAATTTAGTATCTAAGTATCATTTTAGTCGATGAAATAAAAATTGCTCAAACCTCATACAAGCGTTTGAGCAAAATATGTTTCCTTGTTATTTAAATCAGCATATTTAAATAACATCCCAAATACCTACAGTACTAGTTTGCAGGCATATTTGCTTGAATAAAGTTAACTAAACGCTGATTTTCTTGCACAATCGCTTCTGAATGGCTTGCACCTTTTACAGGAATAAACTGCACATCACTACCTAAAGCGACATACTCATTTTTAATTTTTTCAGTCATATAGTACGGAACTGCCATATCTTCCGTTCCCTGAATAATCATCAAAGGCACATCAATTTTAACAGAACCAGGATTACTGCCTTTCACAGCTTCAACAAACTCAGGGCTACTATAAAATACTTTGCTATTTAAAGTCGGATAGTCTGTAATGCTCTTGGTTGGATTTTCTTTTAAGAAATGTTTTATATCTTGAATGAAATGATAACGCACTCCTTTTTCAGGTTTATTCGCATTATTACTTTCTAGACATAAACCATTTTGACCATTTGTACCTGCTGAAAGTTTAGCAATATTTTTAACACGATCCGCTGGAAAAACATTTAAGTAGTCAAAATCAGAATGTTGTGCCTGAATTCCAATACCATAAAATGAAGCATAAGATAATAATGTCGCTAAAGCATGAATTGACCCATGCTCACGCTGATCAACATTTAAGCCCGCCAATTTTTCCTTTTTCTCAGCAGCTGCCAATGCTTGAGGTGCAATTTCAAAAATAATTTTATCTAAATTTGAAGCTGGTGCTGCAGCTACTGCGCCTTTGTAGTTTGGATCAGGATTCTTTGCAATATACTCAGCTGTTGCAAGTGATGCTTGTCCTCCTTGCGACTGACCTACAGACATCCATTCTGGACTAAGCAAATTTTTATATTTTTGGTGTGCCGCTTTTACTGCATATATACTCGATTTTGCCTCACTATCCATATTCAAGTATGGATGGATCCCTTCTCCACCCAAACCTTCATAGTCTGGTGCAACAATTACATAACCCGCTTGAAGTAAGCTTATTGCTAGTGGATTTTTAAAACGCGCATTTAATTTATTTTCTGTTGGTGCACAATCGTTTGATACACCTAAAGTACCATGTAACCAAACAACAACTTTATAACCGTTTTTTGGCTTTGGTGTTTGCGGAAATAAAACCAAAGCAGAGGTTTCTACTGTTTTACCATTTACATTGGGCATGTGGTAATTAAGTACTTTAATTGAGCCTGCTTCTGATAACTGTTCAACTTGATAAGGACGATCTAACAAAGCAACATTAGTCGCGACTGCATGCGAATCTACTTTAGATTGTTGATTTGTTGCACAACCAACCAAACCTAAAGCAACAGCACAACACAAACTTAGAATTTTCTTATCAAAATTCAGCATAACTCACCTCTAAAATATGCGATAAATATAATTTTTTATGCTGATTAGAGCAGCATACTGATTTACATGAATAGTGTTTTAAATATTTTATTTATCATAAAGCAAAAATAAAGTTAAAAACAATTCAGGAACGCATTGGAATTTGACAATACAAACACCATTAACAATATTTTCTTAATAAAACAAAATCAATATTAATATAAATTAAATGATTAATTTTGTATGCTCGATGCTGATAATTTTTAAAAATAATATTTTAAAAAATTAAATAGACTTGCCACCTATAATCATTTCTAGGGATAGCTAAAACATATTAAACCCAAATATTCTCGACTTCTATTCAGCTTTGTTTCACATCCCCAACTTGCTCAATAATACTTATTTTCTAGGAGGAACATATATTGTGAATCCTATTTTTTGAAGCTCTAACACATCAACATAAACTATTCCCAACTTAACTTACCATTTTAATATTTCTCAATAAAAAGACTTTGTGAGTATTTATAAAAACAATACAATAATATTATCCAAAGTGAAGTTGATATTCATCTGTAGTTACTTTTAACTTTAGACCTTTATATTTTCTTTTGGTAGAACTAATCGCTGACTCTGTAACTTCAGTATAAAATTTTGAATCATTCATAAGCTCAAAAAACAGCTTATACCCTATCCACAACTTACTAGAATCCTTATTTTCTTTAAAATTGGCTTCTATTAACTTATCTAAGTCTTTTACAGAAAAATTATGCATCATTATCCTCTATATTATCTTTCTGATAAAACACCATACAGGCTTAGCAAAAAAAATTAAAGATTTATTATATAATTGATATTTAGGTAATTAGTAAAGGTTAACCAACCACAATTATCCCAACTTATAACACATGTAATCGTAAACTAAATAGAATTACCAAAGCATTCCATGCTGATCTAGTAAAGGATAGCTTCAATCAATAATCTTAAATTTTGTTTGAAGTAAACATTAAAACTAACGAAAAACAGATTTCAGTTTAGATAAGCATTGATCACTCAGAATTGTTTAAATTAAATTTTTTTGATATTAAACCTAGTTTTATTTGAGTAGCAAATGCCCTCCTATTTTAATTTTAAAAATAAAGTCATTAACAGCATAAATGATTGCAATGCTTATACCCCATTAATGCATTTTCAAAGTATAAGTAATACATAAAAAAATATTAAGATAATTAATTTCAAGTAGGTTCAAACATAAACAAGTTAAAAATTATAGGGCTGTTGCAAATTTCAAACAAAATATTTTTCACATAATAACTATTTGTATATCCAAACAATCTAATAGCTGTAATAATGATCTTGATGTTTTATTAATAACCAATACTTTATCAAAAAAATCAAATCATTCATCCTATTAACAGTTCCATTGATCATAGGTCGTGAATCATTTAAATAGCAGAATATCAGCTGTAAATAACGAGGATGACAATATGCAGCCCATAGAAAGTAAGCCCAATAAAGTAACCTCTAATAATCAACAAACGCTACATACATTAAATGATGACGAAATTAAACAACAGTTGCTCACTCTAAAAACATCCGAGCAAGGTTTAAGTGAAGAAGAGGCTCAACAACGGCTAAAGCAATATGGCCTAAATGCCATCGAAGCACATGAAGAAAGTAAATGGAAAAAATTATTAGGTTATTTTTGGGGACCTATTCCATGGATGATTGAAGCAGCAGCAATCATTTCATTTTTCCGCCAAGATTGGCCCGATTTTATCGTGATTAGTATTTTATTACTCTATAACGCGATTGTCGGTTTCTGGCAAGATAATAAAGCAGCAAATGCTTTAGCTGCCTTAAAACAAGGTCTCGCTGCTAAAGCACACGTACTCAGAGATGGGCAATGGAAAGCAGTCGAAGCAACTCAATTGGTTCCTGGTGATATTGTTACTATTGCAGGTGGAGAAATTTTACCTGCCGACTTAATTTTAACATCAGGCAAATATCTATCTGTTGATCAAGCTGCTCTAACTGGTGAATCACTTCCTGTCTCTCGAAGCATTGGAGATACTGTATATTCTGGCTCTATTGCTCGCCAAGGCTCTATGACAGGTGTAGTTACTGCAACAGGGAACAAAACTTTCTTTGGACAAACAGCAACCCTTGTTGCCTCTGCAGGAAGTAAATCACATGCAGAAGAAGCTGTCTTAAAAATTGGTGATTTCCTTATTATTCTGGCCGTTGCTCTCGCAGTGATTTTAATTGGTGTACAAGTATATCGAGATATTATTACGGTTGGGCATTGGGAATGGAGTGAAGCTGGAAGCATTGCACAGTTTGTTTTAGTACTCTTGGTTGCCTCTGTACCAGTTGCTATGCCTGCGGTTATGTCTGTGACGAAAGCACTTGGAGCTATTACCTTATCCAAGCAAAAAGCAATTGTCTCTCGATTATCTGCTATTGAAGAATTAGCTGGTGTTGATATTCTTTGCTCGGATAAAACAGGTACATTAACGCTCAACCAACTGACACTACAACAACCGATTGCATTCAATCAAACACCTAACGATGACATTATTACAGCCGCGTGCTTAGCTTGCCAAAAACAAAGTACAGATGCTCTTGATCTAGCTGTACTCAAAGCACAAACCGATCCTAAACAACTTGAACAATACAGCAATGTTGACTTTGTTCCTTTTGACCCTGTGAATAAAAAAACCATTGGTATTGTTAAAGATATTCATGGAAAAATAATACAGTTTTCCAAAGGTGCTCCTCAGGCAATTGGACAAATATGTGGTCTTGGTGATCAAGCAAATGATGCACCTAATTCAAAACAGTATTATGACCAAGTTAGCCAACTTGCCGCACATGGTACACGTGCTTTAGGTGTTGCTCGCTCGGATGATGAAGGTAAAACATGGACTTTATTGGGGATCTTGGCATTACTTGATCCACCTCGCCCAGATGCAAAAGAAACAATTGCACGTGCAAAAGAACTAGGCTTATCAGTCAAAATGGTGACGGGTGATGATGTCGCAATTGGTTCAGAAATTTCACGCCAATTAGGACTTGGACAACACCTTTTAAATGCAAGTGATGTATTTAAAAAAGATAAAGATCCTAATCATATTCAAATTGATACTGCACGTGCTGTAGAAAATGCAGATGGCTTTGGTCGTGTATTCCCAGAACATAAATATGAAATTGTTAAAGCATTACAACAGCAAGGTCATATCGTGGCAATGACTGGTGATGGCGTGAATGATGCTCCTGCACTTAAACAAGCAGACTGTGGTGTAGCTGTCAGCGGTGCAACAGATGCTGCTCGTTCAGCTGCAGCAATTGTTCTTACAGCACCAGGGCTTTCTACTATTATTAGTGCCATTACAGAATCACGTAAAATATTTGAACGTATCACATCTTATGTGTATTACCGAATCGCAATGACCATTGCGATTATGTGTGTTGTGGTCTTATCTTATATTGTTTTTGATTTAAAACCATTAACAGCCATTATGATTGTCGTGTTGGCATTATTAGATGACATTCCAATTATGACCATTGCTTATGACAACGTCAGTGTAAGTAAGCAGCCTGTTCGTTGGAACATGCATCGTATTATTTCCTTCTCTTCAGTGATGGGCATTATTGCTCTTGCACAAAGTTTTGGTATGGTTTTACTTTGCCAGTATTGGATGAATAATCCAGCACTTATGTCTGACTTACCAATGACTATTGATCATCTACAAACAATGGTCTTTTTACAACTTGCAGCGGGTGGTCAATTACTCATTTTTGTTGTCCGTAATAAAGGCTCTTTATTTGCAAGACCTTTCCCACATCAAAAATTATTATGCGCTATTTTCTTAACGCAAGTCGTTGCCATTTTAATCTGTGCATTTGGTATTTTTGTCCCAGCCTTGCCACTTGAAATGATTGCTGTCGTTTGGATTTATGTATTAATTTGGCTCATTATCGCGAATTTAGCCAAAATTGCATATTACCGTTTTATGGATCGTCACCATTAACAAAAAGGCTGAAATCAATATTTCATTGGTTTCAGCCTTTTTTATTGAATTTCAATTGATAACATACTGTAGAGAACAAAAAACATGAGCTTATATAACGAACTAATTGTTAAACCGAATAGTAAAATCAGCCTTAAAAAAATTGATCCTTCATATCATGGTCAATATGAAAATGAAGAACATGCGAAAGCAACACTCGAAAAACATGTTCAAAAAATTGGAGAATTACAACGTAAATTATATGGTGAAAAAAAACATGCTTTACTAATTGTGTTACAAGGGATAGATGCTGCAGGGAAAGATGGTACATGCTGGCATGTTATGGATGCTATGAATGCCCAAGGAACTTCCGTACATGGTTTTAAACAACCTACATCAGAAGAAAAATTACATGATTTTTTATGGCGCATTCACCCCCACACCCCTGCTTTAGGTGAAGTTGCTATTTTTAACCGTTCACACTATGAAGATGTGCTGATTCAACGTGTACACAATATTGTGCCGAAAAAAGTGTGGTCTCAGCGCTATGAACATATTAACCACTTTGAAGAATTATTAGAAAATAGTCAGGTTACTATCCTAAAATTTTTCTTATACATTAGCCCAGAAGAACAATTAGAGCGCTTTAAACAGCGTCTAGATGATCCTGCACGTCAATGGAAAATTAGTGAATCGGACTATACTGAGCGCCAATATTGGGATCAATATATATCAGCTTACGAAGATATGCTGAATAAATGTTCTACTGAAAAAGCGCCTTGGTTTGTTATTCCATCCAATCATAAATGGTTCAGAAATTTTGCTATTTCAGAGATTATTCTTAAAACACTAGAAGGTCTAAAACTTAAACTTCCTGAACCTGAAGTGGATTTAGAAAAAATCCGTAGCGAATATCATCAAATCGCCGATGTTGAGCAACAACCCGTTGTTCGTAAAAAAGTGAAGAAAGCTTCAAAAAAATAGTTTAAGAATATCGCAACAAATCATTGGAGTGGTGTTTCAAAAAACCTTACACATACTTTTATACTAAATAAGTCTTCTTGGGGTACATTGAGCATACAAGTATTTGTTTAGTTCATTTTTGAAATACTGCTCCTACTTTATCCAAAGGTAATGTAAATGCAGATTACGCTTTTCATATTTTTATTAGTTTACCTTGCAATGGGGTTGGGTAAACTGCCATGGCTGAAAGTAGATCGAACAGGTGCAGCACTTGTAGGTGCTCTAGCAATGCTTGCTATTGGGAGTATCTCCCCACAAAATGCTTGGAATGCTATTGATTACAAAACAATTTGGCTACTCTTTGGACTTATGGTTGTATCAGGTGCTTTTGCTGTATCTGGATTTTATGCTTGGGCAGCAAATAAAGTAGCAACTTTAAACATTAGCCCACCTAAGTTACTTGCCGTTTTTATTGTTGTTAGCGGCATATTATCTTCAATCTTAACCAATGATGTTGTTGTTGTTGCTATGACACCATTATTAGTTTCAATTACATTAGCACGTGGATTAAATCCAATTCCATTTTTATTGGGTTTCTGTTTTGCTGCCAATACCGGTTCTGTTGGTACGCTCATCGGCAGCCCTCAAAACATGATTGCTGCACAAGCTCTTGATGTTTCATTTATTGAGTTACTTAAAGTTGCTGGGCTACCTGCTCTCATTTCACTGCCTATTGTTTGGGGAATTTTGGCATATTTATTCAAAGGCAAGTGGACAATAACAGCAACAAAAGTAACAACAAATACTCAAGCAACTAAACACCCTCAACTCGATATCCTTGAAACTATTAAAGCGCTGGTAGTGACCATTGCTATCGTTGTCTTATTTATTATAGATATTTGGCCTCAAGAGATCGTTGCACTTACAGCAGCAGGGATTTTATTACTCAATCGAAAAGTTGCTTCTGGTGATGTTCTAAAAGAAGTTGATGGTAATTTATTACTACTCATTATTGGCTTATTCATTGTCAATGCAGCTATGGCGACAACTGGCCTACCTCAAACACTACTCGGAGAACTAAATACATTGGGAGTTAATCTCAATGATCCATTATCTCTATTTTTCACTAGCGCATTACTCAGTAATATCGTCGGAAATAATCCTACAGTAATGCTATTAGTACCTTATTTAGAAGCGGGCTTACATAGTGATGTTTTATGTGCAGCACTAGCTCTAGGAACTGGCTTCTCAAGTAATATGGTGATTTTTGGTAGTTTGGCAGGAATTGTGGTTGTAGAACAGTCTAAAGCCTGCGGTGTTCAAATTTCGTTTATGGATTATGCAAAAGCAGGTTTTCCAGTTGCTATGGTCTGCTTAATTCTTTCTGCATTTTGGATTTATTGGCTTTAAATTTTAAGCACTTTGTTGCGTAAATTTACCTGTAAAGGCTTCTTCAAGAATACAGTTTAGAAATGAAGAAGCCTACCCCTAAAACCTATCGTACAACCAGTTTTAACCCTAAATGAGCAGTAGATGACACAAGCTTAATTAACTGAGAAAATCTTTTCATTTGGCTCAAAAAAAGTAAAAAGATCAAGAAACTCTAATACAAAAATGTGCCTACAAATTTTATAATGATTCCATTACTATAGTATTTCTATACTTTTAGATTAGCTAAGCCATGATTTTAAAATATAAATTTAGCTTAAACTATTTTCAAAAAAAACATCTAAAAAGAAAATATTACAGTTCATTTTTCTACGGACTATGCATTTTTCAATTAAGCACATTGACGACTGCTCAAGATAGCTTCCCACCTTATTCTTTTAATTATAACTCTGCACTTATGTCACAAATTGAAAAATTTGATACAGCTAAAAAAAACCAAGAAAAAATTAAAAAAATGCGCATTATGCATATTGATCTAGATTATTTGTATGATTCAGATAAAGCACAACAAAAACGTAATATTTCCGCACTTATACAACGCATACAACAGTTACAGCCCAATACAATTTTTCTTCAAGCTTTTGCAGACCCCGATGCAAATGGCTCGGCAAATTTAGTCTATTTTAATAACAGACATATTCCTGTTCTTGAGAACTTATTTGAACCCGTTGTGCAACAAATTAGAAAACAAAGCACTGTGCGTCATATTTATGCTTGGATGCCTTTACTCGCATGGGAACTTCCAAATTCTGAGCAAGTGCAATATGTAGAACATAGTCAGGGTAAAAAAGAGGGCTATATTCGACTTTCACCTTTTTCTGAAAAAAACCAACGTATTATTGCGGAAATATTTACCGATTTTATTCAAAATAGTTCCGTCGATGGTGTGCTCTATCATGATGATATTACATTAAGCGATTATGAGGATTCCTCTGAAACGGCGCTTATAATGTATAAAAAATGGGGCTTTAATAGTACCGATTTATTGAATAATCCATCACATCCAAATCAAATGGCATTTGCTCAAGCTAAAACAGCCTATTTAGATCAATTTGCAAATCACATTAGTGAAATCATGCACCAAACAAAACCTGAATTATTTATCGCACGTAATATGTATGCGCCTGTAGTGCTCAATGCAAAAAGTGAAAAATGGTTTAGTCAATCTATGAAAAGTACATATAAATACTATGATTACAATGCAATTATGGCTATGCCTTACATGGAAAAGGCACAAGATCATCGCAAATTTTATTTAGATTTAATTCAACAAGCAAAAAAATACGACCCAGATTTGAGTCGTACTATTTTTGAATTACAAACAACCAATTGGTTAAATCAAACACCTATTCCAACAGAAGAATTGGCAAATACAGTGAGTCTTTTAAAACAATACGGCGTTAAACATATTGGCTATTATCCAGATGACTTTATTCAACAACATCCTGATATTAAAAAACTTAAGCCTGCTTTTTCACCCTATCATCATTGATATCATACTGTTTAAGTAACCCATCATCTTGATAATGTAAGGTAATATTATTAGATTGATGTAGTGCTTCAATATCACTTATCGATAACTTAAAGCTCATCGCAAGCTGCTCATCACTCAATGATGCTAGGCTTTTACGGCGGTCTAAACCACGAAAGCGCGCCCAGTTATAACTTGCCCAAAGCCATAAAGATAATACCAATAAGCAAATAATTAATGCCATATTCAACAAGCTTAGTCCTTTCGATGATTGCTGTTCGACTACAATCAACTGCTCATAAATAACACTACCTTCAAACCACCAAAATATAAGTGTTAATACTGGTAAAAAAAGCCATATCCACAATATCCAACCTGCAAACAATAAACCATAACCTACGCTTTTATTTCTAACGTATTCAGGTTTATCAATATACTGAGGAAGTTCAAGCTTTGAAATATCGGTAATCAGTTGATTTTTTTGATTATTCATCATTTTCAATCGCCGCTCTAAAACCACGATCTGGGCTAACCCAACGTGCACGCTTTTGCGTTTTCATTAATGTTTTTGGTACCGCAAAAACCGTCGTGAGCATTGTTAATATCCAGAAAAATAATGGATACCAAATTACCCAAAAATAGTTACGTACCATACGTGAGCCGTCATAACGACGATCAATCATTAAACTTACAAAAAATTGTACAAGACAAGTACCGCCCAAAATTGCACCATACCACTGCGGCATTAAAGTCTGAATTGCCCACTCACCTGGTAATGAGAAAAATAGTCCGTAAAAATATAGTATGAATATGCCAAACATAACATAAGCCCAAACAACACTAATTACAGACTCAAAAACAACTAACCACATACGGCGTAAATGCCATTTAAAAAGTTTAGGAATGTATGCAAATAAAACTTCAATACCACCTTGTGCCCAACGTAACCGCTGTTTCCATAACCCATTTAATGTTTCAGGCATATAAATATAGCAAAGTGCTTGAGGTACATATTGAAGATCCCAATGATCAAATTGCAAGCGCCACGAAACATCAATATCTTCTGTAATCATGTCATCACGCCAATAGCCAATTCGATCTAATGCAACTTTCCGAAATCCAACAATTACGCCTGACACTGTATAAATACGACCATAGGTTCGTTGTGCTCGTTTAATTAAACCGATAATGGAAGAAAACTCACCGACCTGAATTTTACCAAGAATGCTAGAACGGTTGATAATTCTTGGATTTCCTGTAACCGCTCCAACACGTGGGAAGCGCGTTAATTGATTCATCATCCAAAGTACAGCATGTGGATGTAACAATGCATCACCATCAATACAAACTAAAAATTCATAACGACTTACCATTGAACCTGCACGTAAAGCATAAGCCTTACCCTGATTTTCGGCTAAATGCACAACCCGAAGTTTTGGATATTGCAATGCAAGTTGGTCTAAAATTTCACCAGTTTTATCTTTACTTCCGTCATTAACAGCAATGACTTCAAATTCAGGGTACTGACTTTGCATCGCATAACGAATGGTTTCATGAACCTGTGCTTCTTCATTGAAACACGGCACAATAATACTGCACCCTTCTGTGCTTGGTTCAGGCAAAGGTGGCTGCTTTAACTCACGTTTTAAATAAAACCAAATACCACCTGCAATCCAAACCCAAGCCATAAAAAGAGGATATAAAAATGCAAAACCAAAGAAAATATCACTGAACTGCATTATTTGCTCCCCCCAAGGTCATAAGGATTTCGATAGGTCAATGGACTATCATTTAGGCTCAAATTTTGATAAAAATAATGTTGAATTTTATCCCCTTGTCCAACGGCATAATTATTCACTCCAATTTTTTGAACCGATGCTTTGCGCAAACTTTGATAAATCTGTTGATACCTTTGCCACTGCTACTCTGTCATATCAGGCTGAACATCTAAACTTACAATGAGTCGCTGAACTTGTAATGGGCTCAACTGTTTTAATTGCTTTAACAGTGCATCAACCGATGATGGATAAAGAATCGGATTAATACTTAAATAAATAAAATCAGAGTTTTTTAAGCCTCGCTCAACAAGTGGTTTAAAACCATTTAACCGATCTGTTTTTAGCTCAAATTTAAGAGATGTCTGAGTTCTATTACTCACATTGGCATGATATTTTGCTGGTTTTTCACTCTGCTTCTTAATATCTAAAACTTGTTGAACTTTTTGTTCGCAAGGTATTGACCACGTTGCATTTTCCAATGCACAGGTCAACACATCTTCCGTATCAAACATTATTCCTTCAAGTGAACTGTTATTCTTTAACAAGTCAGTGCTGAGTTTTACTAACGAAACCCCTTGTTTTAATTCAAGGTTAATTGGAAGCTCCGCATACACACGGTTATTAATACGTGTACGCCCCTGCCACACCACTCTATTAACAATATCGTGCTGCAGTTTTATTTGAGTATTTGGGAAATATGCTAAATCATATAGACCATCACCATCGCTGTCTGCGACAACAGGAATTAACAAAGTATTAGTCTTTAAAGCCTGAATTTGATTTAACATTTGCCCCAATTTTTTATCAGACTCTTCCATAGAAGATGCCTGTAAATCATTTGGATTTATACGTAAAAAACTTTTGCGTTGTTTAAACGGTGCGCTTTCATCTTCTACAAAATTCTCCATGAGCTGATGAATTTGTTCAGCATTTGGATTATTCACAATTAATGCACGCTGATAGGTTTGTACCCGATCTGCTAAGCTCGCAACATGCCCTAAACTAAAAGACATCACTAAACCTGCTCGACGTGCTAATTCTTCGGCTTCCTGAGTCACTGCACCATAAGGCCAAAAAATAGCTTTGGTATGAATGCCTAACTCTTGATCCAAAATTCGTTTTGATGTTTTTAAATCGTCAACTATGCGTCTTTCATATTCAGCATCTGTTTCATAGCGTTCTTGCTGTGGTAGATACTCTCGAACAATTGCAGCGGGTTCCATATTTTTCTGAGGATTCGCTTGAATTCCGCGATGTAAATTATCCGAATGGGAAACAAATTCAACTAAATTGGACTTCTGCATCTCACGCATCTGATTCCAATTCATTAAATTACCTTCCCCATAAGCCTCATAAGCAGCTTGGGTATTACCATTAATCCAACTGGTAGGAATGGCAAATACAGCGGGAATATCATACTGTTTAAGTAAAGGAAATACTTTTTTGTAGCTACTGAGTGCACCATCATCAAAAGTCAATAAAACTGCTTTTTGAGGTAACGGTTGTTTATTTTGACGTGCTGCCAAAACATCTTCTAAACGAATAGGCTGCCACCCTTCGGCTTTAATCCATGCAAAATATTGTGCTAATTTTTTGGTGCTAATAGCATACATATCTCGATCAACTATGCCATCCACATCATCACGAACGTCATGAAATGTAAGTGTCACGAACTGATTTTCTTGTAAATTAATCACCGTTTTTTCAATTTTGACTTCGGCAGAACTTAATACTGGCAAAGCCAAAGTCGCCACCAAAAGTAAGGGTTTTAGGCTGTAACTCAATATTTTTTTATTCAAAACATTCATTAGAAACGCCCCTCAAATCCTGCCACTGCATAGGTTTTTTCTTCATCTTTACCATCGTAAGGATGTGAACCCCAGCCAATGCCATAATTCAGCTTCCATATTCGAGACACTTGCCATTCATGTTGATAAAAAATATTGTAAAGCGGTTTATTTGAATGATCCGTTTGTCCAAACGTTCCAATGGTGGCTTCAAAATATTGATTAAAATTACGATCATAACTGCGCCAAGTCATCCAGTTATGTTCTAACGTTAACTCTACGCTGTGGCTTTGTTTTGGGTTGAAATAAGGAGTATCAAGCTCTTTGTTTTGACTAAAATAACCACGCAATGTTGCATCGGTAATATGATGAGGTGCGACTTGCAAGCGCTGTCTAAAGTATGTACCAACTTCATGGCGAGTATTACCATCATCTATATCGGTTAACTGGTAACTTAATCCTGCTTTTCTAGATTCGTTAGCTTGCCAATTCACACCAAACTGATAAGACTGACCTTCATTGTTTAGTCGAACAGCTTGTAAAGGGATATCTGCTTGGCTGTTATACGCTACGCCATAATTCCAATAATCATTCAACCATTGAGACCAATTTAACTGCACACCAGAACGATTCCCGTGACTGTCTTGAGAAAAAAGGATGCTTCCTGCTTTTCTATCCTTTTGCCATTCAGTACCTAAACCAATCCGTTGTTCACGAAGTGTACCTGAATCATATTTAGCCCAACGATATTGATGATCTGCAAAGGCACGGAAATTATCTGCAAACCAAGGAGAATTTAGGCGCGTATGACTTTCTTTCTCACTAGAGCCTTTTAACTGTCCAAGCAACTCAGGACTATCAGAAGTACTTTTAGAGAAATTACTCTGATGTGTAATTGATGCATGATTTCGATCATTTAATTCCTGACGACTACGTTTAAACCCACTATCATCTGATAGAATTTTCTGTAAGCGTAAATCATCCGACTTCCAAGTTGAAATATCATTAAGCGCTTGTGCATTCTGCATTTGCCCTAACTGAATACCAAATTCTCTATCTGTTAGACCATTCCATACAGCCAAGTTTTCCTTAGAGATTTCTGGTTTTTCTCTCCAGCGCTGAATAAGTGCTAAATTATTTTGATAACTCGCATTACTTGGTGCCTCTGCAACCAATTTCTCGAAGTATTGTTCTGCTTTTTCATGTTCATTTCTATAAGCATAATTGAGCCCTTTAAGACTCAAAAATTCAATCCAATCTGGATGTGGCTCACGATCTACCCCTTTCGCTTGACTATAGCGATATTTTGGTAAAGTCTGCTCCATCTTTGTAATTAATAAGTTTGCTTCAGAAAATTTTTCTTGTTCAATGAGGCTATAATACAACCCAGCATACACATCATATTCTACAAACTTAGGTTCACTCAAAACACTTTTATAGAGTACTTCTGCTTGTTTAGGCTGTTCCGTTTTTAAATAACTTTCTGCTAAAACTAATCTTATGTACGTTGGCATATCTTGCTCATCTTTTTGCAGATGGGCACGCTCTTTTAAAACTTGCTTTGGTAAATTTCTGGCATTAAGCGCATACATATAATCAAATTGAAAACGCTCTTTTAAATCTGAAAAGTTTTCAAATTGAGGCGCATAATTTTGCATTTCTTGTAGCACTTGATCTAACAAAACATACGACTCAGCATGACGATTATTATTGTTTTTATGATATTGAATGCCAGACTGAATTTTCTGAGAAAACTGATTCAATTGAATAATAGCGGTCAATCGATTTTGTTGCTCAGTTTGTAAGCTTTCAGGCACATCATTAAAAATGCGCTGTGCTGCTGCATAGTCTGAAGTAGCCATTAAAGCTAAAATGGTTTGTTCACGGCTATCGAATGTCGGACTCTTTTGAAGTGCTTGTTTTGCTACCTGTAAACTTTCTACAGGCATATCAACTATTCTATAAACATAAGCCAACAAATTTAACGTATCCGCTGACAACGGATTCGAATCAATGTTTTTTAAAGTTTTTTTGATTTAACTATTTCACCCGATTCAGCTTGCAGTAATGCTTGCCACACCATCCATGATGTATCTGGTTGAATTGCATTAAATTGCTCAACCCATTTTTCCGCATCGTTATATTGTTTTAAATCCCGCAAGGTCTTAATTAAGCTAATACGACCATAATCTGGATACTGAGAAGCATTAATATTTTTTAGATACTTCTGATCTGATGCTAATAATTTTCCATTATAATAAGAACTTACAACATAGTCTGCGATAATATTTTGATCTTTTGGATACTGCTCTAATAGATGTTTTAGCTGTTGTAAACCTATATCAACCTGACCAGAACGAATCAATAAAATACTTTGCTCGCGTTGTTGATCTAACTCTGTTGCCATAACCATTGTTGGCCAACCAACAAGTACTGTCACAGCATAGCGTTTTAATAGAATGCTAAATTTTTTCATCAAAGATCACTAAAATCACATTAATTAAACAAAAAAAATGTGATAAAAATCACATTTTTTCAACATGGCGTTTTATTAAAACAATTCGCATTTAAAACTTTAAACACACACCACCTGTTCTTATTGATACTTAAAAAATAGCTAAACTATTAATAAATTTAAATAATATGATTAATTAAAAATTATTAACATCCCGATCAATTCAATTTTTTTTACTCTAAAATAAAATTTATTAAATTGACAAAAAAAATCATGGAGAGTATTTAGTACATATTTAAAACAATAATTAACATTAATTGTACGCTTTATGATCCCGGAAAACAATCACTTGATATTTCCATTTTTTATGAAAATAAGATCGCACGAATAAAATGGGGCATTTTTCAAAAAGTATGCTGAAAAAAGTAAATTAGATTTTGCAGAAATAAGGTATCGAATTAGACGTAACTTTAGAAGAAGCTGTAATTTTTTAAAAAGATTGAAAACCATTTTAAAAAACTTTCGATTTAGCCTTCTTTTACATCAATAATGGTTTCATTTAATGTCAGCATACTTTTACACCACCAAGATTTTAAAACATGACTTAGAGTTTCTAGCAAATTACAATTCAATCGACAGTGTTTTCACATTATATTTATGCACCATTGAGGAGTAATGATTAAACAGCACTGCTCTTCCTATGATTGCTGTTCATTCCGCTTACCATGTGCTAACTAAAATCTAAAAATAAAAAAACCTTACGATTAGTACACGTAAGGGTGTTTTTATAACGTTGTTTTTTCAATCAAATGACGTATTTAGCACCCCGACTCCATACCAGTTTTTTATTCAATTTTTACAACAATTTATCTTTTATAAACATCTTTATAATATCGTAGCGAGCTTATTATTAGCGAATACAAATTCTCCCCATATTAGGATTCATATTTTAAAACATCTCATCAAATGGCTGAGAATTTTATCAATTAACAGCCTAAAATCGACTAAGTCAGAGTTTCCTACTAATTCAGCACACATCAAAAAGTTTATGCATCAAACTTATGAAAGTGGAAATGAAATATCTTTCGACAATATATTTCAACACTTCTTACGGTACCCTGCTATATTTAGTTTTCATACACTCCTTAGAGTTTCTTACATGAAAAAAGTTATTACATTTATGTCAGTTTTAATTGTATTATCAGGATGTGCCGTAACTAACGATTACACTAAATTTAAAGGTATTGGATTAACATTTAACTCAAATATTCAAGACTTAGGTGATGGAAAATATTTAGCAGCAGTAGAAGCCGCTCCAGCAGCAGGTCGTAAAAGTGGTGCTCAAGGTTATGCGTTAGTGAATGCTACAAAATTCTGTGATGAACATGATAAAAGTGTAAAAGTTTTGGAGACAAAATTAAGCTCTCATTTACAAAATGGTGTTGCACACTTAACATTCTCTTGTATAGCGAACTAATAAAAAACAATGAAAGGAGGCTAAAGATGCTTCCTTTTTCATATCAAAACACTGCCCCTAATTTCCTATAAAAATATTAAAAAAGCCTCTAAATTTCTGCGTGCGAAGGCTTCGTTTTTATAATCTGTTTAGAAAATTATCAAATTTCACATTAGTAAGGCTTTGTTACACAAAGCCTATTACTTTCTAAATATTTCGCTTAAAACCAAATACTCCCCACTTCTGCACTTTTTTGTCGTGCTTTCGCCTGCTGATAAAAACGGAAAAATGCCAATGCAAAAGCAATCGCGATGAGATCAATCCACCACAGTAACATCGTAGTTTGATTCATTAAGCTTAGAATTAAACTCACAGGTGCAAGCGAAACCAAAATCAATGCAATACCCATTAAATATTGGGGCAATGCTTTTGCCGTACCAACCACAAAGCTATAAATCAGACAAAGGATAAATATCAGATAATAACTATATACCAATACGTGATTCATACTGTTTAGATCAAGAGTGATCAAACTACTCCATCGTCCAATGGCCATACTTGCAACAACAGCAAGAATACAGCCCAAACAAGCACCAATGGTTAAATTAGCAATAAACCGCACATCCTTACGCTGTCGAAGTACAGGCTGTTTAGCGTTTTTTTGGCGTTTAATACGAGATTCAATCCATAAAATATTGCCAGAATAAAATAGGAAAGCCCCAGCAATTCCAAAGACAAAATATAACCAACGGGTAAAATCCCCACCATAATTACCAAAGTGTAGACTAAACATCGAACGGATCACTTGATCCATTGCCGTTGCATGAGTATTTAAATTATTAGTTGCATAAGGTTTATCTTGATATGGATTAAAAACCATGACATCAAAATTATCCCCTCGTAACATTTGATCAGCACTATATAAATTGGCACGTGCAGATGCTTTCGATGGATTATCTAAATTATTAAAACTAATTGAACTAATTTGGTATTCAGGTGCTTGTTGTTGAATTTTAGCAAAGACTTTTTCAACATCAAGTGGTGCAACAGGTTCTACAATTTTTGTAGCAGTAGGTCGTGCAAATAAAGGTTTATCTTTTGATACTAAACCACCAAGCGCACTATAAATCACATCATGATATGCAAAAGAAATAACAGTGATACAAATAATAATATGAAATGGAAAACTAGTAATGCCAATAACATTGTGTGCATCAACCCAAAACCGTTTTTTATTTTTCCCTGTTCTAATGGCAAAATAGTCTTTCACCAATGTTGGTAATAATACGATCAACCCTGTCATCAATGCTAAGAAATATAAAACAGCAACAATTCCCATGATATACATACCAAGCGTATGATCACCTAGAGAGCCAGGAATTCCAGCAGTTTCATGTAGCTGTTCAATTAACCATCCCAATTTAGATAAATTGTCTTGTTCAACATGTATAGTTCCATCATCATTCAATGTCGCCAACATTGCATTTTGATGAATATCAATTCCATGCTCACCATCTTTTACTTGCTCTTTAGCTTTCCATTGCATCGGTGCATAGTGAAACTCTTTAGAGTCTAAGTTTAATTGAAAGCTTTTCAATGTCTCAGGATATTCAGTTTGAACTTGTTGAACTAGACTATTGTATTGCGTACTTGGAATGGCACTTAAACTTTGCCGTTCTGGTGTCGCCCACTTACTAAGGTCATGTTGAAACATACTTAAACCACCTGCAAAAAAGCAGATGAATAGTAAAATACCTGAAGTAATACCAACCCATGTATGTAATTCTTTGGCATGGCGAATAATATCGGTACGAACTTTCACAAATTTTATCCTCGAATGCCAAATAAAATGCTATAAGCAATTACATTTAAAACACTATAAATGAATAATGCTTGCCAACCTTTAGGTATAAAATAAGCAATAAAAATTAAAGGTAAATATAACCAAGGTACTGACCACATACCCACTTGTGGTGCTAAAGCTTTATCTAAATGATTTACTCCCCAAATGGTAATAAATGATGCACAGGCAATGGTCAAACTTAAACCCAAAACCCACCCTGTAAAACTTTTCAACCACCAATCAGGCTGAATTTTTTGTTGAACAAGAAGTTTCATGTGAGATATTTTTCTTAAATAAAGCAATAAATGGAAGTAATGACCATGTCACTATTAAAGCCATACTCCACATATAAATTGCGACAAGTTTCGGTACACTATAGAACAATAAAATAATCGAAATGATGAGTAAAAATAGGCCCATCAAAGCATAATATTTAGATAAATGTTTCTTGAATAAACTCTGATGATGATGGCTACAATATATAAATATACAACCAACTAGACATATCAACATGGCAATAATTTTCATTGAAAATTGCCTCTCCAACTAACGATAAAAGCTATGAATATTCTGAAAAAACATCATCAGAAATAAAAAACTTGGTCAAATTTTTATGAAATATTCATTGAATATAAAAATGAGACAGTCCCAATAAAAAGAACTGTCTCAAGTAAATTTCATATCATTGTTACAACATGAAATATAAATTTAGAAATCAAATGTCACGCCTAATTTATACGTACGACCTGCACCAATTGTTGTGAAACCGCTGTTAAATACACCCGCCCAATATTTTTCATTGGTCACGTTGTCCACATTGGCACGGAAAGTTGTTTCTACACCACCAACATTAGTTTTGTATTTCGCACCCAAATCAAACACGGTATAACTCGGTAATTCTAAAGTATTAATATTGTCTAAATATTGACTATCGACATAAGTACCGCGAGCATTCACACTTAAGCCATCAACAACAGGGAGTTTATATTCAACGCCTAATCCTGCAGTCCACTCAGGCTGCCCCTCGACAGTGTTCCCCGTAATATTTGTGACTTTCTTATTTATAACTGCAGATCCCTTTGTATATTTAACATCGATATAAGCAAGGTTACCCCAAACAATTACATCATCAGTAATATTACCTGAGAATCCATATTCCACACCTTTAGATTTCGTCTTACCACCATCAGTTGTAATTTGAGAAATACCATTCACTGTTGTTGGATAATTTATTGTAATTGTACTTGGCTTATCAATTTGGTAAGCAGCTAGAGTATGTAACCAAGAACCTTTTTGATACTTTGCCCCCACTTCATATTGCTTTGTTTGGAATGGTGCAAAAGTTGTACCGTTATTTGCATCTAGAGCATTATCGACGGTACTACCTTGAGATAAACCTTCAACATAGCTCGTATAGAAAGATAAATTATCTCCAAATGGTTTCACAACAACACCAACTGTTGGAGATAATTTATTTTCACTATATTTCACACCTGTATACGGATTTTTAATATCCATATCTTGGAATCTGGCACCTAGTATTAATTGTAGCTTGTCATCCAACATTGAAATTTGGTCTGTTAATGAGTAACTCAAGAAATCGTTATCTGCTTGCTTATACATCTTTGGTGCATCAGCAGGCATTGATCCAGTATTAGTAGGGCTATACAAATTAGTATTAAATGTCACAGGTGTAGAGCCTTGTCCTAAATGCTTTCTCGTTTCAATATTTAAAAAGTCAGTGCGTAAACCAACTTTATGTTCAAGTGCTCCTGTATTAAATGCCCACTCTAAACCTAAATTTGCAGACGTATTATGTTGTTTTAGTTTCACATGATAATACTGAGAAGTAGCATCACCAGCATCATTGCTCACAATCATACGTGTACCAAAAAGATGCCCTTGATACTTTTGTTCAACTGCACCAATACCTGCAATCACTTTTAAATTATCTCGTAACTTGTACTCACCAGAAAGACCAATATATTCCGCAGATTGACGACCATGAAGATTTGGGAAATAGTTGTTTTTTCCATCTGGTGCATCAAGTACTTTACCCAATTGTGCAAATGACACCATTGCAGGTGAACCACCTTCACGTTTATCATTGGTCACATAACTATCTAAATTAATTTTGAATTTATCTGTCGTCCAATCTAAACCCATAACGGCTGAAATATTTCGATCATCTAAACCGTCAACAATGTGTTGACCTTGACCCAAATTAGCACTAACTCGTGCACCATATTCTTTATCTTCACCAAAACGACGTGAAACATCAAAACCAGATTTATAATAACTACCATCTTCAAAATTGGCTGTTACACGTGTTAAATCCTTATCTGCACGTTTGGTATTTGCAATAATTACACCACCCACACTACCACCAGGTGCCATCCCAGCGACCAATGCATTTGGACCTTTTAAAACAGTAACTGAACTTAAAATATCTGTTGGAATACTCCCAGTTGGAGCCATACCATAGGCCCCATTTAAATTAAAATCTTCCCATGTAATACCAAATCCACGCATACTAAAGTTTTCATTAAGATGTCCAGTATTTGTTGTTGTCCGAATACTCGGATCTATTTTAAGAACATCCATCATTGATGATGCGTGGGAATCTTGAATTGCTTGATCACTATAGTTTCGAATCGTAAAAGGTGTATCTAATACGTCTTTTTCACCCAAAATATTCAGCGTTGCTTTAGTTTTTAATTTACCAGTCACATCAGTTTCTTGTGAATCTGCCTTGATGACAATCGTTGCTAATTGTATAGGTTCTTGAGCAACTGCGAAAAATGGGGTGGAAATTAAAGATAAAAATAATAGATTTCTTTTCAAGGGAATATCTCACATATTTGTGGTATTAATTTTGAACACATCATACACTGTATTAATGATAATGATTTCCATTAAGCAAACAATTATTATTTAAATTTACTTTTATTATTTTAAATTTCACAGTCAAATTCGATTAAAAAATATCTACTTATCCCAAAAATCAATTTGATAGAACTTTGTATAATCTTTTTTGCAAAAAGCTATTCATAAGGTCTAATTCAATAATATAAAGCCTGCCCCAAAAAACGATCGTATAAGCCATTAGCCTATATACAACCAAGCTCTCATTAATCGTGAGAATATTGTTATTCGGTTTAATCCTTAAAACTCAATGGCATGCTCAATCAAAAAATAAACATGGTTGAAATCAAACTTATTCTGATGCAACCATCCAGTGTTACTTAATGATTAAATTCTGTCGATTAGATTAGACAGCTCCGAATATCAGCGATATTCGTACACTACGCTTTGTAGAAGACAAGAGCATATTAATATTGCAATTAGCTATCAAAAAAGTGTAGAGGGCTAGCTTGCACAATATATTGCTATCAATGCTTAAAATCTGTACATACGTGCTGTATAGCTCATCACAAATAATGTTGGAAATTCGCAAGTACTCGGTGATTTACGCTCTCAAATTCTCTTAGATAAACCAATTAATTTACTCTACACCAATGGTACTGATGCCACGAAACACTGCAGACAAATCATTTTAGATCTAAATACACATGCGGTAATATAACCAAGAAAAAAATGCAAAATTCAACAAATAAACTAAATTCAACATTCGTAATAATGAGCACAATATCGAGTGATTTGAAGATATATAGCCGCTATTGACGACTGAATATTTGACAACTTTTAGAAATAACTAAAGAGGATTGTTCACATTTAGCATATTGCTCCATATTTTATGAATAATAAAAATACTTCATACCCTAAAGATGGTGCTTTTAAATTTTAGTACACACTTTATTTTCATCTCTTTTTTAATCCTAAAACATCAAACTTAATAATTTTCTTAAACTAAATTTACATCTCCTAAAATACAAAAGTCGCCCAAAATTAATTTCAATTTTGAGCGACTTAAAGTAATTTTTACTTCAATACTTATGCAATAAAATAATTCATTATGTTAAAAATTATATATTGCTACAGCATTTAAACGATTGTCTTCACCAGTTTTACTGCCATTTGGCACCACGGACTGAATTGCATGACGTTCACCATATACATATTCCAAACCAAAACTTACTGGCTTAACAAGACTATAGAAGACATTTGCCCAACCTTGCCAAAGTTGTTTATTCACCTCTGTCTTATTGGCTATGTTAGCTTTATAGCGATCACTGATTTCAGCATTCATATAACCAAAACCTAAAGTACCACGCCATTTTTCATTAAAGCTTTGCGTTAAACCTACAGTAATTGAGTCAAATTCATTTTCATCTACAATTTGACCATTCACATCTGTACTTAAACCAGGGTTTGCCCAAGATACAAAGCTAGCATCGCCTTTAACATGGTAATAGTCTGCTTTTAAAGTAGTACTAGGTGTGAGTTTATATTGCAAACCTAAGCCCACACCCCATGCTAAGGTCTTATCTGTATCCGTTTTTTTCTCATTGATCATTGCACGTAAGCTAATACGACCATCTTTATTAATTTGATGATTTAACCGTGCCGTAACAGCAGGAATACGCATTTTAGAAGTTGTATCATTTGGGTCTTCTGCTGCAAGCACTAAAGTCGTAGATGGGTTGAATGCCAAACTATAACGTACTTGCGGAGTACGTTTAACAGCACCACCTACATAGCCCAAGGCATCAATGGTTTCGGGCATATAATCAGGTACTGCAAAGTTTGACCATGTTTGACCAATCAACCAGTTTTCATAATTAATATACGCATGACGAATACGTAGAGTATCGAGATTCGCACCACCTAAAAAATCTGCTTCAAGTTTAGCAGTCACATCTTTGCCACTTACCTGACTTTTTAAATCAACCCCCAAGCGTGTTGCAGACAATGTAGACTTAAGTCTATCTCTTGCTTCACCATTTCCCTGTAGTGGTACTTTATTTATATTATTGTAAAGTCGTGATGCTGCACTCCCCTGCACCTGATAAGAGGCGTCCATACGAATATTGCCATAAAAGTTCACTTCCGCATTTGAAGCTAATGTTGGATTTGCAGATCTAGCTAAATTTTGATTTTTTGCTGCTTCTTGAATGTTTGAAATATCTAATAATGTTTGTTGTTGACTGGCTTGCTGTTGTTCAATAAGTAAACGTAATGCTTGTACTTCTTGACGTAACTGCAAAATTTCAGCGCTACCTTGTTCTTTAGCAGCAATAGCTGGCATAGCAGATATCATTGCTAAACTTAAAACACTAATTTTAAAGGTGTTTTTTAACGTGATCATCCTAATCTCACTTTTTTAAAGTTAAGTTTATAGGGAGATAGCTACACTGTAGTTATCTCTGCTTATAAAATTTAATGTGTTTTTATTTAAAGTATTATTCAGTGATTGGCGTTGCTGGTGCTGTTTTTTCCGATTCAACAGCTCCTTCAACAGACGTTTTTAGGTTCACTAAGAAAATTGCAAAAGCGGCAATAACACCAGGTATTGCAATTACAAGGAAGTTCATTTGATGTGGCAATTCCATTGTTAATAATGCTCCTGTTAATACAGGACCAACAATTGCACCAATACGACCTATACCTGAAGCCCACCCCATACCTGTCGAACGCACTGTTGACGGATAATATTGAGCTACGAACGTATAAAGTAGAATTTGCGAACCAATTGTTGCTGCACCAGCGACTGCAATTAAGCCATACAATACAAATTGCGGACTATTAAAGCCAAGTAAAATAAGTGCTGTTGCTCCGCAAATGAACATAATTGTAAGCACTTTTTTAATGTGGAATCGATCTGCTAAGTAACCGCCACCAATCGCACCAATCATTCCACCAATATTCAAGGCAAATAAGAAAATCATACTTGCACCTAGCGAATATCCTGCTTGAATCATAAGCTTAGGTAACCAGCTACCTAGTGCATAAACCATTAGTAGACACATGAAGAATGCAACCCAGAACATGAAAGTACTGAATGTACGACCCTTTTGGAATAACGCTTTTAATGGTGCTTCATCGCCTTTTTTCACTTCATTTAGAACAAATTCAGTTTTAGCATCAATTTGTTGTTCTGGTGACATTTTATTAATAATTTCACGAGCTTTATTGGTTTCTTTTTTCACCGTTAAATACATTAACGATTCTGGTAAAAACTTCCAAATGATTGGTAATGCAAGTAATGGAATACCTGCTATGTAGAACATAATTTTCCAACCAAATTGTGGTACTAACCATGCACCTAAAAGTGCTGAAGTCATACCGCCAATTGCATAGCCACTAAACATCAGTGCAACTAAAGTACTACGAATACGTTTTGGCGCATATTCTGTCATTAATGCCACAACATTAGGCATTACTCCGCCAATACCTAAGCCTGCTAAGAAACGTAAAATCCCAAATTCAACAGGTGAATTTGCAAATGGTCCTAAAAAGGTAAATCCACTAAAAATTGCTATACATAGCATAATGGTTTTTTTTCGACCAATCTTGTCCGATAAAGTACCAAAACTCATGGCACCAAACATCATGCCAAATAACGCAGTACTTGCGAGCATACCTGCTTGCACAGCCGATAAAGACCATTCTTGCATAAGTAAAGGTAGTGCAACACCATAAATAACCAAGTCATAACCATCAAAAATAATAATGATTAAACACCAAAGTAAAACACCCCAATGAAATGGCGTAAATTTAGCTTCATCGATGAGTGTATTTATATTCACCTTATTTGTAGACATCTCCACCTCCTAATTGTGAAGTTCAATTTATGAACACAACAATGAGGAAGTTATAAATAAATGTCCAAAACTGAATAGGCATGCCTTCATACCTATAAAGTCTAAGAATACATAGGTAATTGTTTTTTAAATTATTATTTTTAGTTAATTAATATTAATAATATTTTTAGAGCATTTAAAAGCAAATAGGGAGATAAATTTAAAATTTTATCTCCCTATTTAAACTTTAGTATAACTCTATGATTTTAAAAGACAGATCTATCAAACCTTATGCCTTCTAGTTCATAAACTTGATAAACACAATCGAATAACCAACGTAAATCTTCACTGTCATCTAAATTTCGAACCGCCATAAACACAGGGCTTACAGCCGATTCATCTAATAAAGGTATAAAGTTTAAATGTGCTAATTGAATTGTTCTTGCACTTTCTGGAACCAGTGAAATACCTTCACCTGCCGCAACAAAACCAAGAGCCATCTGTAATTCACGTACTTCTCTGAAATTTCTTGGCTCTAAACCATATTCAGAAAACACCCCTTTTATCTGTGTAGCAAAATTTGCTTTTCCCGTATTTGGGTAAATAAAAATTGTATGATCAACCAACTCAGACAAATATATACCATGCAAGCGATGCGCTAATGGATGACTTGAATGAGCTGCAACCATTAAACGCTCTTCACGAAGTAGTATTCTTTTTACAGCAGGATCTGAGATTCTTAAACGTCCAAATCCAACATCTATCCGCCCTTCTTTTAATGCTTGAATTTGTTCATGCGTAGTCATTTCTTGCATTTCAATTTTTAAATGTGGCTGTTGTTGTTTGAACAAATAAACAATTCTAGACAATAAACCAAATAATAAAGAACCCACAAAACCTATACGGATCGTTCGATCCGCCATGCCAATTCGTTTAGTCATGGACTTCACTTCTTCAGCATTAGATAGGATTTTAACGGCATGCTGATAAAAGAATTGCCCTGCTTCTGTCGTCTTTAAAGGACGACTTCCCCGTTCAAATAATTGAAGCTCTAGCTCTTGTTCTAAATTTTGTATCTGACGACTTAAAGGCGGTTGCGCTATAAATAGTTTTTCAGCTGCTTTGGTAAAGCTTTGTTCTTCTACAACAGCAACGAAATATCTTAAATGTCTAAGTTCCATGAGCTTCCATACCTTATATGTATATTAAAATGCAAAAATGGTCTTCGACACGCTTTTTACATTCTTTTAAGGTATACCACATGAAATAGATAAATCAAGAATGCGTAGAGTCCAAATGTATAAATCAATAGAAACTTTGCTCGTCGAAATTCCAACAATTCGCCCTCATAAGATGGCGGTTGCGACTATGCAAACCCAGACCTTAGTTCTTATTAAAATTGAAACTCTTGATGGTTTCATTGGCTGGGGTGAAGCGACTACGATTGGTGGACTTGGGTATGGAGAAGAAAGCCCAGAAAGTATTAAAGTTAATATTGATACTTACTTTACCCCTCTATTGAAATCATTATCAACCTTTAATGTTGCACAAACATTACAAGTTCTTGACAAAAATATTAATGGTAACCGTTTTGCTAAATGCGCTATTCAAACTGCGTTATTAGACATTCAAGCACAACGCTTAAATCTTCCACTTTCTGAAATTCTTGGTGGTCGCTTACGTGACAGCATTCCTGTTCTTTGGGTGTTAGCTTCAGGCGATACAGAGAAAGACATTGCTGAAGCACAAAAAATGCTAGCAGCAAAACGTCATAACTTTTTCAAATTAAAAATTGGTTCTCGTGCTGTCGAAGCAGATGTTGAACATGTTCTTGCCATTAAAAAAGCTTTAGGTTCAGAGGTTTCTATTCGTGTCGATGTGAACCGTGCTTGGTCAGAACTAGATGCAATTAAAGGTATTCAATTACTTCAAGATGGTGGAATTGACCTTATCGAACAACCTTGTGCAATTGACAATGTTGATGCAATGGAACGCCTTACACGCCGTTTTGATATCGCAATTATGGCTGACGAATCACTTACAGGCCCTGCAAGTGCTTACCAACTAGCAAAACGCAATGTTGCCTCTGTTTTTGCGGTGAAAGTTGCCCAATCTGGTGGCTTGATTGAAGGTCGTGATGTTTCAACTATCGCCAATCTTGCAGGAATAGATTTGTATGGTGGAACGATGCTTGAAGGCCCTGTAGGAACAATTGCATCTGCACATTTATTTTCCACATTCAAAAATTTGGCATACGGCACAGAATTATTTGGCCCGTTATTACTCACAGAAGAAATATTAAAAACACCACTTCAATACCAAGATTATGCACTACACCTGCCAAAAACGGCTGGTTTAGGTATTCAAGTTGATGAAGACAAATTAGACCGACTTCGCCGTAAATAATATTTTTGAATCAAGGAGATATAAATGCTGTTTCACGTACGAATGGACGTAAATATTCCACGCGACTTGCCTGAAGCTCAAGTTAATGAAATTAAAGCTGTAGAAAAAGCATATTCGCAAGAATTACAACGCCAAGGTAAATGGCGTCACATTTGGCGCATTACAGGCCAATACTCAAATATCAGTATTTTTGATGTTGAAAGCAATGAAGAACTTCACAACATTTTGCAAGGTCTTCCGCTTTATCCATTCATGAACATTGAAGTGATGGCGCTAAATCGTCACCCATCATCTGTTAAGGAAGATGACCGTTAACTCAAATAGAGATTGAGCTAAATACATTTGGCTCAATCCATTCTGAAAGCTACAGGCATTCAGAGGGTAATTAACAAGGAAGTGGCAGCAAAGTCTATCTAAAAGATATAGCCACCATTTATAAGCATACTTAAGGAGAAATAGTATGAATCGCCAAGAAATCGATGCATTAGTTAAAAAGATGAATGTAGACACAGCAACTGGTCCAGTTGATGCACGTACACAACAAATTGTGGTACGTCTTTTGTCTGATCTTTTCCAAGCGATTGAAGATTTAGATTTAAGCCAAACTGAAGTTTGGAAAGGTCTTGAATACTTTACAGATGCAGGTCAAGCCAATGAACTTGGTTTATTGGCAGCAGGTCTTGGTCTAGAGCATTTCTTAGACCTTCGTGCCGATGAAGCAGATGCAAAAGCAGGCGTTACTGGTGGTACACCACGTACCATTGAAGGCCCACTTTATGTAGCAGGCGCTCCTGAATCTGTTGGTTTTGCACGTATGGATGACGGCTCTGAAGTAGACAAAATCCCAACTTTAATTATTGAGGGGGTTGTTCGTGATGCTGAAGGCAACACGATTGAAGGTGCAAAAGTAGAAGTTTGGCATGCTAACAGCCTAGGTAACTACTCGTTCTTCGACAAGTCACAATCTGACTTCAACCTTCGTCGTTCAATTTTTTCTGCAGACAATGGTCAATACACTGCATTAACAACAATGCCTGTAGGTTATGGCTGTCCGCCTGAAGGTACAACTCAGTTTGTTTTAGACAAACTTGGGCGTCACGGTAACCGCCCTTCACACGTTCACTATTTCGTAACTGCACCTGGTTACCGCAAGCTAACCACTCAATTCAATATTGAGGGTGATGAATACTTATGGGATGACTTTGCATTCGCAACACGTGAAGGTTTAGTTGCAACTGCTATTGATATTACTGATGAAGCTGAAATTGCACGTCGTGGTTTAACAGATCCATTCAAGCACATTCAATTTGATATTGAACTTGTGAAAGACCTTGAAGGTACACCTTCAACTGAAGTTGAACGTCGTCGCGCAAGCGCTTAATTATGTGAAGCGAACTGATTGAGCTGAACAAGACGTTCAGCCTTTCAGGGACTTCCTCTCATTTTTGGAAAGTCGGAGAACGGATATGCCACGTATTCCAGTAATAAATACCAGCCATCTTGATCGTATTGACGAATTACTTGTAGATAACGCTGAAACAGGTGAATTTAAGCTTCATCGCTCTGTATTTACAGATCAAGCCCTTTTTGACCTAGAGATGAAATACATTTTTGAAGGTAACTGGGTTTACTTGGCACACGAAAGCCAAATTCCAAATAATAACGATTACTTCACTACGCATATTGGTCGTCAACCGATCATTATTGCACGTAACCGTAATGGTGAACTAAATGCAATGATTAATGCATGTTCACATCGCGGTGCTCAACTTTGCCGTAATAAAAAAGGCAATAAAGCAACATATACATGCCCTTTCCATGGTTGGACATTCAATAACTCAGGTAAATTACTTAAAGTTAAAGATCCAGCAGAAGCAGGCTATTCAGATTGCTTCAACAAAGAAGGTTCACACGATCTTAAAAAAGTGGCGAAATTTGAAAGCTATAAAGGCTTCTTATTTGGTAGCTTAAACCCAGATGTACCATCACTTGAAGAATACCTTGGTGAAACCTCAAAAATCATCGACATGATTGTAGGTCAATCTGACCAAGGTCTTGAAGTACTTCGTGGCGCATCTACCTATACATACGAAGGTAACTGGAAACTCACTGCTGAAAATGGTGCAGATGGTTACCATGTATCTGCGGTGCATTGGAACTATGCAGCAACAACACAACAGCGTAAAGAAAAAGAAGCTGGTGATGATATTCGTGCCATGAGCGCAGGCTCTTGGGGCAAACAAGGTGGTGGTTCTTACGGCTTTGACAATGGTCATATGCTGCTTTGGACACAATGGGCAAACCCTGAAGATCGTCCAAACTTCCCAAAAGCTGAAGAATATTCAGAAAAGTTTGGCGCAGCAATGTCTAAGTGGATGATTGAACGTTCACGTAACCTTTGTCTATATCCCAACGTATATTTGATGGATCAATTCGGTTCACAAATTCGAGTTTTACGTCCTATTTCAGTCAATAAAACAGAAGTAACAATTTACTGTATCGCGCCTGTAGGTGAAGAAGCAGAAGCACGTACACGTCGTATTCGCCAATATGAAGATTTCTTCAATGCTTCAGGTATGGCAACTCCAGACGATTTAGAAGAATTCCGTGCATGCCAAGCAGGTTATGCAGGTATTGAGCTTGAATGGAATGATATGTGCCGTGGCTCAAAACATTGGATTCATGGTCCAGATGAAGCTGCGAATGAAATCGGTTTAAAACCACAATTATCAGGCGTTAAAACTGAAGATGAAGGTTTATACCTTGCACAGCATCAACATTGGTTAGAAATGATGAAAATTGCAATTGCCAATGAAAAAGCACTTGCAGTGGCAGTAGCAGAACAAGGAGAAAATGCATGAGCACTCCAACAAACTTAGATGTCAATTTAGAAACGATTTCACAATTTTTGTTCAAAGAAGCTCGTTTTCTTGATGATGAACAATGGGATGAATGGCTTTCATGCTATGCGCCTACCGCTTCTTTTTGGATGCCAGCTTGGGATGACGATGACAAATTAGTGACGGATCCACAAACAGAAATTTCACTAATTTACTATCCAAACCGCCAAGGTTTAGAAGACCGCGTGTTCCGTATTAAAACTGAACGCTCTTCTGCAACTATGCCAGACACACGTACTTGCCACAATGTAAATAACATTGAAGTGCTTGAACGTGATGGTGACAAAGTAACGGTTCGCTTTAACTGGAATACCTTAAGTTTCCGTTATAAAACAGCGTACAGCTACTTTGGTATGTCACGTTATGAAATTGATTTTTCAGGTGAAAAACCACAAATTCTAAGCAAATACGTGGTGCTGAAAAACGATTACATCAACCAAGTCATTGACATCTACCACCTATAAACACTCCTGTGCCTAAACTCAGCCAAATGGAATTTTGGCTGAAGTTTCTCCCAAGTTTAAAAGATTTCAAAAGGATATTTAGCCATGTCTAGCCATAATATTGCACTTCAGTTCGAAGATGGTGTTACTCGTTTTATTAGCGTTACCCAAGGTGAAACCCTTTCGGACGCAGCTTATCGCCAAAAAATCAACATTCCTTTGGACTGCCGTGATGGTGCGTGCGGAACTTGTCGTGCATTCTGTGAATCTGGCTCATTTGACATGCCTGAAGAACTTTATATTGAAGATGCACTAACACCTGAAGAAGCAGAACAAGGCTATATTTTGGCATGCCAATGTCGCCCAACTTCCGATGCTGTTTTCCAAATTCAAGCTTCTTCTGACGTATGTAAAACTGAAATTCATACCTATCAAGGTACTTTGGCTCGCGTAGAAAATTTATCTGAATCTACTATTACCTTCGACATTCAGTTAGATGAAGGTCAGCCAGATATTAATTTCCTTGCAGGTCAATATGTAAATATTGGCATTCCGAATACATCTGAAACGCGTTCTTATTCATTTAGTTCTAAACCTGGAAGCCGCTTAACAGGTTTTGTGGTGCGTAATGTACCTAATGGGAAAATGTCGAGCTTCTTAAGCGCGAATGCTAAAGCAGGCGACAAAATGACTTTTACAGGTCCATTTGGTAGCTTCTATTTACGTAATGTTGTCCGCCCTGTCCTCATGCTTGCTGGTGGTACAGGTATTGCGCCATTTATGTCAATGCTACAAGTATTAGAAGAAAAAGGTTCTGAGCACCCTGTTCGTTTAGTGTTTGGCGTAACCAATGATTTCGATTTAGTTGCAATTGAACAACTCAATGCACTACAAGCCAAACTCCCTTGGTTTGAATACCGCACTGTTGTAGCAAGCCCTGAATCTGCACATGAGCGTAAAGGCTATGTGACAGGTCACATCGAAACTGAATGGCTAAATAATGGCGATGTCGATGTTTACCTATGCGGTCCTGTACCAATGGTGGATGCAGTTCGTGGTTGGTTAGATAGCGAAGGCGTAAAACCTGCAAACTTCTTATTCGAAAAATTCTCAGCAAATTAATAGAGGCGATTAACCATGTCAGATCGTCAAAGATTTTTAAATAAAGTGGTGATTGTCACTGGTGCGGCTCAAGGTATTGGACGCGGTGTTGCACTACAAGTTGCCAATGAAGGTGCACAAGTTATTCTTGCAGATCTTTCAGATTATGTACAAGAAACATTAGCTGAAATTGAAGCAAATGGTGGCGATGCCATTATTGTCAAAGCCAATCTTGAAACCTTTGCAGGCGCACAATCTGTTGTAGACAAAGCTATTAAAACCTATGGCCGTGTTGATGCTCTCATCAATAATGTAGGCGGTGCAATTTGGATGAAACCTTTTGAAGAGTTTTCTGAAGAAGAAATCATCAAAGAGGTTAATCGTTCACTTTTTCCAACATTATGGTGTTGCCGTGCTGTCCTTCCTGAAATGATCAAAAATCAGCAAGGAACCATTGTAAACGTATCTTCTATTGCAACTCGCGGTATTAATCGTGTGCCTTATTCAGCATCTAAAGGTGGTGTAAATGGCTTAACTGCATCACTTGCTTTTGAACATGCGAAAGACGGTATTCGTGTGAATGCAATTGCCACTGGTGGTACAGAAGCACCACCTCGTAAAGTCCCACGTAATACCAATCCATTAAGTGACAACGAAAAACAATGGATGCAAGAAGTAGTTGATCAAACCATTGATCGTACTTTCTTAGGTCGTTACGGCACGATTCAAGAGCAAGTCAACGCAATTGTATTTTTGGCTTCAGATGAGTCTTCATATATCACAGGTACTGTAGTTCCTGTAGGTGGTGGTGATCAGGGTTAATCCTGATCACATTTCAGGATCATTGCTGCAAGGAGGCATACACAATGGTAACCCTGTTTAAAACCTTAAAAGAGGATTGGTCGATTTCAGCTACTGTCGCAGGATTTTTGGCGGTGCTGATCTCATATTCAGGTCCTCTCATCATCTTTTTCCAAGCAGCGCAACAAGCCCAAGTTTCTTCAGACATGATGATTTCATGGATTTGGGGAATATCAATTGGTGCTGCTGTCGCTGGTATTTTACTGTCTATTAAATTCAAAGTACCTGTAGTCACCGCATGGTCTGCACCAGGTACAGCCTTACTCGTTACCCTGTTTCCACAACTTTCACTCAATGAAGCAATTGCAGCGTATATCGTTTCTGCTGTCGTTATTTTTATTATTGGTGTGAGCGGTTACTTTGACAAATTGCTCAAGTTTATTCCTCAAGCCATTGCAGCAGGAATGATGGCAGGTATTTTGTTTCAGTTTGGTTTAGGGCTATTTAACGCAACAGAAAAAATGCCTTGGATTGTACTAAGCATGTTGTTGATTTTCTTAATCAGTAAACGTTTATCACCACGCTATAGCATGCTTTGGGTTTTACTTACAGGTGTGGCTTTAAGCTTTATTTTGGGCAAAATGAATGCGACAGATGTCAGTTTTCAACTGGCAATTCCACAATTTATTGCCCCTGAATTTACATGGAATGCCATGTTAAATTTAGCCGTGCCTCTTACTTTAGTTAGCTTAACTGGACAGTTTTTACCAGGCATGGCGATATTTAAACTCAATGGTTATGACGTTCCTGCTAAACCCATTATTGCCACTACTAGTATCGCTTCTCTTGCAGTTGCTTGTGTGGGTGGTATTACCATCGTTTTAGCCTCTATTACAGCAGCGCTCTGTATGGGAAAAGATGCCCATGAAATGGCGAATAAACGCTATATCGCAGGCATTGCAAATGGTCTTTTTTATATTTTAGGTGGCTTGTTTGCCGGCAGCATTGTCATGCTGTTCAGCATGCTACCTGCAGAACTTGTGGCAGCCCTTGCAGGCTTGGCATTGCTTGGTGCAATTGGCACTAACATTTCCATTGCCATGAACAATGAATCTCAACGAGATGCAGCACTCATCACCTTTTTAGCCACTGCTTCAGGCATGCATTTTTTAGGTTTGAGCTCTGTATTCTGGGGGATTTGTATCGGGATTATCTCGCATTTGATTTTAAGCAAACGCGAAGCTCGATCATCTACTTTGCCTCCAACTCAACGTTCCAAAAGTTAATGGGCAAACCTTAGTCTAGGACATAATATGATTGATAAGAGCACAGCGTCTTTAACCGAAGCGCTATCACAAATTAAAGACGGTTCCACCATTATGATTGGTGGCTTTGGCACAGCAGGACAACCTGCCGAACTGATCGACGGCTTAATTGAACTGGGTATTAAAGATTTAGTCATCGTTAATAATAACGCAGGCAATGGTGACTATGGCTTGGCTAAATTATTAAAAACTGGAGCTGTTCGTAAAATCATCTGTTCTTTCCCACGTCAGTCAGATTCTTGGGTTTTTGATGAAATTTACCGTGCAGGTAAAATTGAATTGGAACTTGTTCCACAGGGTAACTTGGCTTGTCGTATTCAAGCGGCTGGTATGGGTTTAGGCCCAATTTACACACCTACAGGTTTTGGTACTTTGCTTGCTGAAGGCAAACCAACCATGAACTACGAAGGTAAAGACTACGTTTTAGAAAATCCTATTAAGGCTGACTTTGCACTAATTAAAGCATCTCAAGGCGACCGTTGGGGTAACTTGGTTTATCGTAAATCTGCTCGTAACTTTGGTCCAATTATGGCAATGGCTGCAGATGTGACCATTGCCCAAGTTGCAGAAGTGGTTGAGCTTGGTGCGTTAGATCCTGAACACATCATCACCGCAGGCATTTTTGTACAACACGTTGTACAAGTTAAACCTGCACAGTAATCACGGATTAGGAGAAAAGATATGAGCTATACAAAACTAACCCGTGACCAAATTGCTGAACGAGTTGCGCAAGATATTCCAGATGGTGCTTATGTAAACCTAGGTATTGGCTTACCAACTAAAATTTCCAGCTACTTGCCATCAGATAAAGATGTATTCTTACATTCTGAAAATGGCTTGCTTGCTTTTGGTCCACCACCTGCGGAAGAAGACCGTGATCCTGAGTTAATTAATGCAGGTAAAGAGTTTGTGACTTTGCTTGAAGGCGGTGCTTTCTTTCATCATGGTGACTCATTTGCCATGATGCGTGGCGGTCACTTAGACATTGCTGTACTTGGTGCATTCCAAGTGGCTGAAAATGGTGATCTTGCGAATTGGCATACAGGTGCACCTGATGCTATTCCTGCCGTTGGTGGTGCAATGGACTTGGCTGTTGGTGCGAAGAAAGTCTTTATTACCACAGATCATGTCACTAAAAAAGGCGAACCCAAAATCGTTGCAAAGCTTGACTACCCTGCAACAGGTCTGAAATGCGTAGATCGTATTTATACTGACCTTTGCGTAATTGATGTAACAAGCGAAGGCATGAAAGTCATTGAGAAAGTTGCAGGTTTGTCATTTGAAGAATTGCAGTCTATGACGGGTGCAACGTTGATTGATGCGACTCAAGGCTAATTTATCAATCCTCCCTAAATCCCTCCTTTATTAAAGGAGGGACTTTCCACCCAATTAATTTGAGGATTGGGATCTCCTCCCTTTTTTAAAGGGAGGTCGGGAGGGATTCAAAGATTTAGGACATAAATAAATGAAAAATGCATATATTATTGATGCCATTCGCACACCTTTCAGTCGTTATGCTGGTGGTTTAGCACCTGTACGTGCAGATGACTTAGGCTCATTACCAATCAAAGCCCTCATGGAACGCAACCCAAGCATCAATTGGGAAAAAGTTGACGATATTATTTTTGGCTGTGCCAACCAAGCTGGTGAAGACAATCGCAATGTAGGACGTATGTCAGCACTGCTTGCAGGCGTACCGTACCAAGTGCCTGCAACGACTGTGAACCGTCTTTGTGGTTCATCTTTAGATGCAGTTGCCATGGCAGCCCGTGTAATTAAAGCCGGTGAAGCTGACATGATTATTGCAGGTGGTGTAGAAAGCATGTCACGTGCACCTTTGGTGATGGGTAAACCAGAAAGCGCTTATGGCCGTAGTCAAAAACTTGAAGACACGACTATGGGTTGGCGCTTCATTAACCCGAAATTGAAAGAAATGTATGGTGTTGAAACCATGCCTCAAACCGCTGAGAACTTAGCTGAACAATTTAACATTAGCCGTGAAGACCAAGACAAATTTGCCTTCAACAGCCAACAACGTACAGCTGCAGCCCAAGCCAAAGGTTTCTTCAAAAATGAAATCGTGCCTGTGGTGATTCCACAGCGTAAAGGCGATGCTGTTGTTGTCGATACAGATGAACATCCACGTGCATCTACCACTTTAGAAGGCTTAACTAAGCTGAAACCTGTGGTGAAAGCAGACGGTACAATTACTGCAGGCAATGCATCAGGAATTAACGATGGTGCAGCTGCTATTTTAATTGCCTCTGATGAAGCTGTTCAACAATACGGTTTAAAGCCACGTGCCAAAGTGATTGGTGCAACTGTCGTTGGTGTTGAACCACGGATTATGGGCTTTGGTCCTGCACCTGCGATTGAAAAACTACTTGCTCAAACTGGTTTAAGTTTAGATCAAATAGATGTGATTGAACTAAACGAAGCATTCTCAGCACAAGCGTTGTCTGTAACACGTCATTTGGGCTTGGCAGATGATGCAGCACATGTGAATCCAAATGGTGGTGCAATTGCCATTGGTCACCCACTTGGTGCTTCAGGTGCTCGTTTAGTCATGACAGCACTGAACCAACTTGAACAAACAGGTGGCAAATATGCTCTCTGTTCAATGTGTATTGGTGTTGGTCAAGGCATCGCTTTGATTATTGAACGCATTTAATCCTTGATAGTCCCCCTTTTTAAAGGGGGATTTAGGAGGATTTATAAGATTAAGGATTTAAAATAATGCCAAAATTTACATCTCAAAATGCACAAATTAACTACCAAACTTTTGGTGAAATGTCAAAACCAGCCATTGTATTTTCAAACTCATTAGGTACGAAATACAGCATGTGGCAAGCACAAATTGATTTCTTTAAAGAAGATCATTTTGTGATTTGTTATGACACACGCGGTCATGGGGAGTCACAAGCTCCTCAAGGTTCTTACAATATTAATCAACTAGGTCAAGATCTTGTAAATCTACTCGATCACTTAAACATTGAAAAAACTGCATTTTGTGGGATTTCAATGGGTGGTTTAACAGGTCAATGGTTGGCTATTAATAGGCCTGAGTATTTTAGCCATGTTGTAGTGTGCAATACCGCGGCAAAAATTGGTCAAGAACAAGCATGGAATGATCGTGCTGCTTTAGTTCGTGAGCAAGGATTAGCACCCATTGCTTCAACAGCAGCGAGTCGATGGTTTACAGATTTATTTGTCCAAAATAATTCAAATGTTATTGAATCACTTTCAAATGATTTAGGCGCTGGTAGCCCAGAAGGTTATGCAAGTTGTTGTGAAGCTTTGGCAAAAGCAGATGTACGTGAGCAACTCAAAGACATTCGTATCCCTGTTTTAATTATTGCTGGTCAGCAAGACCCTATTACTACTGTTGTTGATGGTCAATTTATGTTAGAGCGTATTCCAAATGCTAAAATGTATGAAATCAATGCATCTCATATTTCAAATATTGAGTCGCCAAATGATTTTAATCGAGTATTGAAAGATTTTATAAGTGACTGAAATTATTTTACTTATTTAGATGAAAAGATAACACTTGTATAGATTTAAAAAAACCCCTTACGATTGATGCACGTAAGGGGTTGTTTTTATATGGTGGGCCCACACAGACTTGAACTGTGGACCAACGGATTATGAGTCCGCTGCTCTAACCAACTGAGCTATAGGCCCTATATATTGAAATTATTCATACAATAAGTTCAATCGCCAAGAATACTAACCAAGAAGAATATAAAACACAAGCTATTTTAGGAACAATTGAATATAAATAAACCAAGGATAAGACTATGAATTTCAATGATTTGATTAAACTTTAAGCATTTAATATTTTTTAGTTGGCATTAGAATTTTAAAATACATGAATCATAAAGTGTCTAATTAAAAAATAACTTACAACTTCAATATATTAAGACGGATATCTGTAAAATTATTATTAAATTTCAGGAGAATCTAAACATTCATCTTTACGGTTTTGTAAAGCAAATTCAACAACAGACCATAAAACAACAATAGTTAACATTGCTATAGCAAACACAAATGCTGGAAAATACGTCATTTACCACTCCAAAGAATGAATAGTCGAATTTAATTTGAACAGATAGATTTCATTTACGACAAAAGTCTAATAAGTATTTTTAAATTTGGATAGTAATAAATCACCACAACTAAGACTTATTTTATATTTAAAGTAATACTTTTTATATTAATTAACCATTCATGCTCCAAATTTAAAGCACAAAATTTCTCAAAACACTACTTTTACTACCATTCTATATCGCATTTATAAATTTAATGTTGACTGTTTTATTGAATAAGTAGAAATTAGGCATTTCGAGCTTACACGTTAAATTCATTCTTATGTTAAAAAAATTTCTTGGCGATACTGCATTCAAATTATCAGGCTGGACTTACAAAGTTGAAGACAATGTACTCGAAGATAAACAAGTGATTGTTGGCTTCGAACATACCTCAATGATGGATGCCGTACTTTCAATTGCCCTATTCCAAATTTACAATATAAAAATTCATACACTCATTAAAAAAGAATTATTTAAAGGACCATTCAAACCACTTTTAGATGCTGTGGGTGGTATTCCTGTCGACCGAAAATCGAGCAAAGATATCGTGTCACAAATGGTTGAGCATTTTGAAAAGAACGATAAGTTTAACTTAGTCATTGCACCAGAAGCGACCCGTGCAAAAAATGGTGAAGAACGCCGCCCTATTCGTACGGGTTTTTGGCATATTGCAAAAGCTGCAAATGTTCCTATTGTTTTAATGTATGCAGACTCAAAAAATAAGCGTGGCGGTATTTTAGGAAAAATCCATCCTACAGAAATTAACCATGACTTAGCCTTACTTAAACAGCTTTATAAAGATAAAGTGGGTCTAGATATCGTGATTCCAGAAGCAAAATAATAAATATGGGATATAAAACCTAAGCGCTTTATATCCCTTTTTCTTTTCAACTTTACATTTTCAAACCCTTTAACGATAAAAATAGCCGTTCATATTTTCTATTTTGTGTCAAAGGCACATATTTCAAAAAAAGTTTAACTAAACTGAACAAATCTTGATTTGAAACACTTTATCCGAAAAAACCGCTTATGGTAGAATTTGCACAATTCGATCGGCATACAGCCAATCTACAAGGAGCATTTCGCATGGCGGGTCATTCCAAGTGGGCCAATATTAAGCATCGCAAAGCAAAACAAGATGCGAGCCGAGGTAAACTTTTTACCAAATACATCCGTGAATTAACAACTGCTGCAAAACTAGGCGGCCCAGATGCAGGTAGCAACCCTCGTCTACGTGCTGTTGTAGAAAAAGCATTGTCTGTAAACATGACGCGTGATGTGATTAACCGTGCTATTCAACGTGGTGCTGGTGGCGAAGATAACGACGATTTAAAAGAAATTACTTACGAAGGTTACGGCGTTGGTGGTGTTGCAGTTATTGTTGAAACAATGACAGATAACTTAAACCGTACTGTACCTGATGTACGTCATTGCTTCTCTAAAACTGATGGTAACTTAGGTACCAACGGTTCTGTTGCTTTCTTATTTACAAAACGTGGTGAGATTACTTTTGAAGATGTTTCTTTAGAAGATCAAATCATGGAAGTTGCATTAGAAGCTGGTGCTGAAGATATTGAAGTTGATGAAGATGAAATCTTAGTTATTACAACACCAGAAGCATTTGGTGATGTACAAGATGCTTTATCTGCTGCTGGTCTTAAATCAGATAATGCAGAAGTAGTGATGAGTCCTTCTACGAAAGCTGAAATCACGGATATCGATCAAGCGAAAAAAATCATGAAAATGATTGATATGCTTGAAGATCTTGATGATGTTCAAAACGTATATACAAACGTTGAATTCACTGATGCCGTTCTTGCAGAATTAGATGCATAAAATTATTCAGTAAATAAAAAATGCACCTTAGGGTGCATTTTTTATATTGTTTAAAATATTGTAATCATTTTCAATGATATTAAAGTGACCACCTCATCGCAACATGAAAACTCAATATTGAAACCAAATAAATGGGTAATGTCAGAATCCAAAGAACAAAAGCAAGGACTAATCTAAATCCATATTTCTTAATGATTGTATACTGTTTAAATAATGCTTTACTTCCCCAAAGCCAGAATAAATAAGTCAGCAAATACCACAAAGTATCTAAATATTTGGAATATATATAAGGAACTTTGAAATAGACATAAAAAGTATCTAGGCCTATCCACAACAAGGCAATTAAAAGCTCAATGCTTAAAAATTTAAGAACTATTTTCATGAGTTTGATGTTTCAACCAAACTTCATTCTATACGTTCAGAAAAAATTAAACCCCACTCAACAAACCATTACAGTTAAATACATTATATTCTTTAATCACAAAGCTCGAATGTAACGCAACGACATGTTCAATTTTGCCAATTCTGCGTAATAACACTTCACTATAATTTTCCATATCCTTTGCGATTACTTCAACAATAAAATCTGCCGATTGCCCCGTCACTAAAAATGCATTAATCACTTCAGGAATATTTTCAAGTTCTTCTAAGAATTTTGCAAAAGTATCTGTGTCATGTTTACTCAGTGAAACTTGTAGTAAAACATGCAAACTAAAACCTAATTTTTGATAATTTATATCACGCTTTAAACCTGAAATAACTTTAGTATCAATTAAGTTTTTTATACGTCGATGTACCGAGCTGACAGATAGATTAATACGCTCAGACAGCTCATTTAAATTCACATCCTCATTGGTTAAAATTTCCAATATATGCTTGTCGTAACGATCTAACTCCATCATATCCTCCTGTTATTTTTTATGTTTGGAACAATGCGATAAGATTGATATTAGATATAACATAGATAATTGAAAAAAATTTCAATTATCTTGCTATTTATCGTATTTTTTATGATCAAAAGAGAACTTAAATAAAAAATTCCACATCTTTTCACTAAAATATGGAATTATTCTAAAAATTATTTATGACATTTTAATCACGTTAAACACCACGCCAATCTACTCGAGCGTTACGTTCTGTTTGATAAATTCGTAATACATATTGCCCTAGAGGCATATCCAACAATGCTACTTTAAACACTCTAAACGCTTCAGATGATATTTCACCATGCTCTTTTTCCCATGGTGTGCCTTCAATTTCCAAAATAGGTGCAAGCATTGAACATACGGCAATATCTGCCAAACCTAAACGATCCCCAACAAAATAACGTCCTTGTTGATCTACTAGTTTTTGATTTAACACCTGTACGAGTTCATCCATTTTAATTTTAGAATCTTGAATCTGTGCTTCATCTAATTTCAAGCCTTTGGAAACTAAGCTTTTCATTATGGGTTTCGAATATTTTTCAAATTGGCGTAAATAGCCTTTTTCACCAATTAAAAGATTAAGGGATTCTTCATCTTTAGAAAGCGCATGTGCCATTGTCCAACGTCGTACGTGTCGTCCTAATTCATTGGCTAAATCATTAATTTCTAAGGCTTCAATTCTTTGTAATTTTTCTGCACGTAATAATGTACGCTCTGGATAAACCTCATCTAAATACAACGCAATGTTAGTACTATCAGCAATCCATTGTTCTCGATCATGCAAAATAGGCAGTTTGTATTGCCCTGTTTTTAGTTTTGCAAATGCACGATGTACAATTGGGACTAAATTATGCGCCACATATTCCAGTTCTTTATGATCTAGCATCCAACGTGCTTTTTCACAAAAATGTGATAAAGGAAACTGGTACAAAGTTCGCATAAATTCTCCTAAATAGCTAAAAATGGTCCTATTTTTATACGACTCTACTTTAGTCATACGACATATAAATTACAATGTCGAAGCGGTTAAGTTGGTGATCAAATTCCAATTATTTTAGAACGCCACTCCCCCAATATAACATCTCCAAATACAAAGCCCCTTTATTCATCGTGCTTTTCAAAAAACTCAGAAGCCATGACCTGACTTTGTCATGGCTTTCATGTAAAATCATTCACAATTTTTCATATAACACTGTGTGAGTCATTTCATGGGTTTTAATTGCGGTATTGTCGGCTTGCCGAACGTTGGTAAATCTACACTTTTCAATGCATTGACTAAAGCTGCTATTGCTGCAGAAAACTTCCCATTCTGTACGATTGAACCAAACACAGGCATCGTTCCTGTACCTGATCTTCGCATGGACAAATTAGCAGAAATTGTTAAGCCGCAACGCGTTATTCCAACCTCTATGGAATTTGTGGATATTGCAGGTCTAGTTGCTGGCGCATCTAAAGGCGAAGGTTTAGGTAACCAATTCCTTGCAAACATTCGTGAAACAGATGCGATTGCACACGTTGTTCGTTGTTTTGAAGATGAAAACGTAATTCACGTAAATGGTAAAATTGACCCGTTAGATGATATTGCAACAATCAACACTGAACTTGCACTTGCAGACCTTGAAGCTGTTGCAAAAGCAATTACTCGTTTAGCAAAATCTGCTAAAAGTGGCGATAAAGAAGCAATTGCAACTAAAGCAATTTTAGAAAAAATTCAGCCATTACTTGATGAAGGTAAACCTGCTCGTGCAGCTGACCTTGATGATGATGAGCGTAAACTAGTACGTGGCTTTGGTCTAATGACTTTAAAACCAACCATGTACATTGCTAACGTTGCTGAAGATGGTTTCGAGAACAACCCACATTTAGATGCTGTTAAAAAATTAGCTGCCGAAGAAAATGCAATTGTTGTTCCGCTTTGCAACCAAATTGAAGCAGAGATTTCTCTTTTAGAAGATGAAGATCGCGCTGAATTCTTAGAAGCAATGGGCATGGAAGAACCAGGTCTGAACGTGGTTATTCGTGCAGGTTATTCACTTCTTGGTTTACAAACTTACTTCACTGCTGGCGTACAAGAAGTTCGCGCTTGGACTGTTAAAGTAGGTGCTACAGCTCCTCAAGCTGCTGGCGTTATTCACACTGACTTTGAAAAAGGCTTTATTCGTGCTGAATGTATTGCTTACGATGATTTCGTTCAATACAACGGTGAAGCTGGTGCGAAAGAAGCTGGTAAATGGCGTTTAGAAGGTAAAACTTACATCGTTCAAGATGGCGACGTTTTACACTTCCGTTTCAATGTATAAATTATATTGAAAAAAAAGCCCCGAATTCGGGGCTTTTTTATTATCTATCTATAAAATAAAAATAAATTACATATAATAATGATTATCATTTGTATTTACTAAGTGTCCTTATTCACCTACACTCACACATACAACATAAATTAAAAAGGAATTCTCTATGGCATATACTCTGCCTGCACTTCCATACGCATACGATGCACTTGAACCGTATGTTGATACAAAAACTATGGAAATTCATCACACTAAACACCATCAAACGTATATCAATAATATCAATACTGCTATTGAAGGAACAGAATGGGAAAAGTTAGATATTGAAAGCTTAGTATCTCGCGTAAATGATGTACCAAATCCTTTAAAACATACCGTGATTAACAATGCAGGTGGTCATGCCAATCATTCTCTGTTTTGGACAATTATGAGTCCACAAGGTGGTGGCAATCCAATTGGACAAGTTTCTCTTGCGATTGAGCAAGAGCTAGGTGGTTTTGATGCATTCAAAGAAGCTTTTACCAAAGCAGCGATTAGTCGTTTTGGAAGTGGATGGGCATGGTTATGCGTCACACCTGAAAAGAAACTTGTAGTCGAAAGCAGTGCCAACCAAGACTCCCCACTTATGCATGGTAATACCCCAATTCTTGCTTTAGATGTATGGGAGCATGCGTATTACTTACAGTACCAAAACCGTCGCCCTGAATATATTGCAGCTTTTTATGCCGTCATTGACTGGCAAGAAGTAAACCATCGCTACCTAACTGCAATCCAATGATTTTATCTACAACCGATACGCTTATGCCCTCTCTTAAAGTCATACGGTTTTATATCGGAATATTCATTTTATTATTTGGCTGTTTTCTTATTTTAAAATCGATTTAAGCGCTCATTAAAACTTATGATAAAAGCCCCTATTAATGGGGCTTTTATGTGTTTAAAGCATCAGATTAGTCTGCATTTACAGCTTTTAGAGATTTTTGATCCATCTCTTGGCGCATTTTTCGTGCTTCCTCAAGCATCCTTTTTTCTAAAGGCTTACGTAAACCCATTAAGAATACAAACTCTGCCAACACAAATAATGGTCCTATTGCTAAACCCACGATATCATCCATAAAAGCAGGTTTTTTCTTTTCATAAAAATGTCCAACAAACTGAAAAACCCACCCAATTACAAACACTGAAATACTCAATGTAAGCCAATGAGTAATAGACATTTCAGTAATCATGAGTGCATACGGATAAGCAATTGCAAAAATAGCTGCCATAATCACACCAAAAATGACATCTAAACTCAAATAATAAATGACACTTACAACAATAAGTAATAATGCTAACGTAATTGAAACACCACCTACAACAAAGCCAACTTTTGCGGTTAAACATAGAATAGAAAATACAATCAAAGGAATACCAATAAAATGTGTAAAGACATTTTTACGGTCTAAATGATAAGCAGCATATTGGCTTAATAATTTTTCTAATCGAGTCATAGCAATCTCCTTGCTTATATTATTCTTACAATATATAAGATATTAAATAGGCAAGTTGTCGGCTACCCGACAATTCCAATAAGAAGAAAAAGGATATTTCATGTTAGATCTAAACTATATAAAACAATTAGAAAATAATGTTTGGTTTTCTGAACTTCCGTCACTTTTTCAAAATTTTATTTTAGATAAGGCGCAGCTTTTACATATAGAAAAAGATCAAAAAATATTTCTTTCAGGAGATTTTTTTAACGGCATATACGCAGTTTTAGATGGTACAGTTAGCTTAGGCTATATTAATATTCAAGGTAAAGAAGCCATTGCTGCAATTGTAGAACCCATTATGTGGTTTGGTGAAATCTCTCTTGTCGATCAACAACCTCGCTCTCATGATGCTATTTCTGTTAAAAAATCAATTATTCTTCATATTCATGCACAAGATTTAATTCAATTATTAGAACAAAATCCTCAATTTTGGTTCTATATCGCAAAATTAACGAGTCAAAAATTACGCTTTGCATTTGTAGAACTCATTTCCATTCAAACACAAACTATTTCCCAACGGCTTGCTCAACGCTTATTGGTTATTTTAGGTGGATATGGAAATTTACGACAAATCAATCATAACGTCATCCATCTATCTCAAGAGCAACTTGCACAAATGCTTGTTTGTTCAAGGCAAACCGTTAATCAAGAATTACAAATTTTAGAAAAAAAAGATATTATTAGAATCGCATTCAAGAAAATTGAAATCCTCGATTATCAACAGTTGCAAAATATAGCTCATACCACCCGCGAACATCCTCAATGATTCTTTCTAACTTAGTCAGTTTTTCATTAATCTCTCTCATTATGGTTCTTTCCCCAGGACCAAATATGATTTACCTAATTTCTAGATCTATCTCTCAAGGCAAAAAAGCAGGTTTAATTTCATTGCTTGGAGTGGGGTTTGGCTTCTTTTTCTATATGATTTTGGCGTCATTAGGCATTACTGCTATTTTATTTAAGCTGCCCTATTTATATAACACCATTAAAATACTCGGGGCACTTTATTTATTATGGTTAGCTTGGAATGCGTTAAAACCCAAAGGTCATTCACCTTTTGAAGTTCACAACTTGCATCATGATTCCAATTTAAAACTTTTTAGTATGGGATTTATCACAAACATACTAAATCCTAAAATTGCGTTAATGTACCTTGCTCTTTTACCCCAATTTATAGATGTTAATTATTCTACATTTTTACAATCTATTTATTTAGGCTTGGTACAAATTGCTATTAGCCTATCAGTAAATGCACTTATTGTGATTTCTGCAGCAAGTATTGCCTTATTTTTACAAAAGAATTATTTTTGGGCTAAAGTACAAAAATACTTTATGGGGCTTATTTTACTTGGTTTAGCCTTAAAAATTTTAATCGACTCATAAGCTTAAATTTAAAAATTATAAAAAAAGCAAAACTAAATGTTTTGCTTTTTTATATGGCTTTATTAGAAATTAAACACCAATTTTTTTCGGATCTGTATTGCCTAATTCAGGATTATCAATTGCATCCTTACATTGTGCTTTATCACGCTCATAATCTGCTTTTTTCTGATCAACTGCACCTGACTTATCAATTACTTCTCGTGCCCAAATTTCTAGACTCGTTAAAGCCTTACGACACAAAGCATATTTACCTTCCGTCACAGAGTCTGTCATTTTTACATTGATACGCCAATCTGTACTTAATTTACGTGCAGGTTTACGCACTTGTTCTTCTAATTGATCAATATTATTAGCATAAACAAGCGGATCAACCTTATTAATAAACTCCCATGCTGAATGTGCATAAGTCGTTGCATCATTCGTCAGCTTTGGTGCAGGCTTAATTTCAACTGTTTGATCTTTCGAATCATTATTTCCACACGCTTGTAATAACAACCCACTGCTCAATAAAGAAACTATCAATAAAGAACGAACATTAAACTTCAACATTTTATTCATGCTACGTAAAACAATCAGGCACTATGCTAGTAAATTCAGCTAGAATACTCAATCTACATTTATTTATTTGTTTAATACTTTGTAAGGTGAAATGTGTCTTTGGGAAAAACAACAATTTTAAAACCCGCAGGATTCTGGCAAGGTGCTAAAGATAGCCAAGCCATTATTTTTACCTATCTTCCAGTTTCATTTGCATTTGGTGTATCTGCAACGCAATTTGGTTTTACTGCGTGGGAAGCCTTATTTCTTTCCTGTTCTATGTATGCAGGTGCAAGTCAGTTTTTAGTTGTCGCGTTATTAGGAAGTGGCACGTCTATTTGGATGACAGCTCTTACCGTTATTGCCTTAGATATTCGGCATTTACTATATGGTCCTGCTTTACAAAACTTAATTCAAAATAAACTCAACCTTAAAAAAACAGCAATTTGGGCTTGGGGCTTAACAGATGAAGTCTTTGCTTCAGGTATGATTAAACTTTCTCAAAGACGTCAAGAATGGTCTGAATCTTGGATGTTAGGTCTAAGTTTATTTAGCTGGATGTCTTGGGCTTTAGGCTCACTACTTGGCGGTTTATTTGCAGATCAAGTCAGTAACTTACCTCAATTTCTACAAGCTGCTTTAGACTTCTTACTACCTGCCTTATTCCTTAGTTTCCTATTGGCTGCTTTTGAGCGTAAACATACATTTATTGTGGCTATTACCATTATTGTATCTGCTATTTCTTGTTATTTTATCGACCTTTCGGCTGCAATTTTCATTGGTATTACATCTGGTATTTTTGCAGGCTTATTTAAACATTATGTGCTCAAACAACATGATGAAGCACTTGTAGGAGATCATCATGAATCTTGAGATTATCCTAATTGGTATTATTGTTGGTGTTGCTAACTTTGCATCACGATTTGGTCCATTTTATTTTATTCAAAAGCGCCTTGAAGGTAGTCAAAAACGTGGTGTATTGTGGGTAAAAATCGCATTGGGTAGTATTGGTATTGCCGCGATTAGCTCTATGCTTGTTGTTGCTACACTGCCACCATTATTAGAAACTCCTAATAAAAGTTTTGCCATGCTTGTAGGTTTCACCGTACTGACAGGCTTATATTTCAAATTTAAGCAAATTGTACCTGCAACACTCACTGCGGCTTTGGTATATGGGCTTGTTTATACATACTACCCAGTGCCGTTTTAAAATATAGACTCTAAAAAAACCTTAAATTTCAAAGATGATATTGTTGAATAAAGTTATAAAAAAAATTGTTAGACAATATCATTATTTTATGTGAATCCACACTTAATAGTTGTGCTAGTTCTGCTATGCTAAAAGTCCATAAAATCAAGCATGGATGATTTACATGAGCGTGACTATTGGTACCCCACTTCAATCTTCTGCTGTTAAAGTTTTACTTTTAGGTTCAGGTGAACTAGGTAAAGAAGTGGTGATTTCACTACAACGATTAGGTGTAGAAGTACATGCAGCAGATCGTTATGACAATGCACCTGCAATGCAAGTTGCACATCATGCTTATACAATTAATATGGCAGATGCCCAAGAATTAAAAAATTTGATTCATCAAGTAAAACCACATTTAATCATTCCTGAAATTGAAGCTATTGCGACAGAAGTACTGGTTGAAATTGAAGAAAAAAATATTGCAACCGTCATCCCTTCTGCCAAAGCCGTAAACTTAACGATGAACCGTGAAGGTATTCGACGCCTTGCTGCAGAAGAGCTAGGTTTACCTACTTCAGCTTACCGTTTTGCCAACACCTTAGAATCTTTCCGTGCTGCATGTGATGACATTGGCTATCCAAACTTTGTAAAACCTGTCATGTCATCTTCAGGTAAAGGTCAATCTCGTGTTAAAACTTTCGATGAGGTCGATGCTGCTTGGGAATATGCTCAAACAGGAGGTCGTGTAAATCAAGGAACAGTAATTGTAGAAGCGCAAATAGATTTCGACTTTGAAATTACTCTATTAACTGTACGCTCTAAAAACCCAGAAACAGGTGAAATTGAAACTTCTTTCTGCGATCCGATTGGGCATCTTCAAGATTCAGGTGATTATGTAGAAAGTTGGCAACCTCAAGTCATGACTCCCGCCGCTTTAGAAGAAGCAAAACGTATTGCCCATAAAGTGACTACAGCTCTTGGAGGATGTGGTATTTTTGGTGTCGAACTGTTTGTAAAAGCAGATAAAGTATGGTTTAGTGAGGTTTCTCCTCGCCCGCATGATACTGGCTTAGTCACACTTGCTTCACAATTTCAAAGTGAATTTGAATTACATGCTCGTGCCATTTTAGGCTTACCTGTAAATACTGCTCGCCATAGTGCTGCAGCAAGTGCTGTGATTTATGCAGGTGTCGATGATCACAATCTATCTTTTTCTGGCTTAGATCTTGCTTTAGCAAATCCAAATACAGACTTACGATTATTTGGTAAGCCAGAAGGCTTTAAACGTCGTCGTATGGGTGTTGCAACTGCACGTGCCGAATCTACAGATCAGGCACGTGAACTCGCAAAATTAACGGCAAGCTTAGTCTCTGTAAACCAAAACTAAGTTAAAGATATAACAACGGATACTGTTCATGATCAATACTTTACCTTTACAAGATTACGTTAAAAGCGACCACGATATTAAAGCACTTAATCAATGGCGTTCAGATGTAGAAAATCAACTACAAGCGTATTTTGATCAAGGACAGTCTATCCGTGAAGTGATTCTTGCACGTTCTAATTTAATTGATGAAGCACTGAAATTTTTATGGCAACATGCCGAACTTCAAAATACCAACTTAGGCTTATTTGCTGTGGGTGGTTATGGACGTCGTGAAATGTTGCCTTATTCAGATGTCGATATCATGATTTTATCTGAACATGAAATTACGAAAGAACAAGAACAACTTATTTCAACCTTTATTTCATCTTTATGGGATGTGGGCAATTTCAAACCAGGAATCAGTGTTCGCACCATTCAAGATTGTGTTACCCAAGCAACAAACGATTTAACCGTTGCAACTGCGCTAATTGAAGCACGACTTATTATAGGTAATGAGCATTTATCTAAATGGCCACGACGTATTGTTTCACAATCTTGGACAGACAGAACCTTCTTTGATGCAAAAATGGACGAGCAAGTAAGACGCCATGCTCAACATAACAACACAGAAAGCAATTTAGAACCCGATATTAAAAATGCACCGGGTGGAATTCGAGACATCAACCAAATTGGCTGGATTGCAAAACGCCATTTTCGTGTTAATCGTATTTACGACTTAGTACATTTAGGTTTTATTTCTGAATTTGAATTAGGTGTTTTAGAAGAAGCTGAATGTTTCCTGTGGGAAATTCGCCACTACTTGCATCGCTTAACCAAGCGAGATGAAAATCGCCTCTTATTCGATTATCAACGTGATATTGCAGCATTCTTTGGCTATGAACGTGAAGAAGGTCAATCGGCAAATTATCCAATTGAACAATTCATGAAGCGTTATTACAGAACGGCTCAACAAGTCACAACGCTAAATGAAATGCTTTTAGCCTACTTCAATGAATCTGTCATTACCCCTCGCTTGCCCGATTACGAACGAAACATTGAAGAAATTAACGAAAATTTCAAAATTGTAGATGGTAAGCTAGCAGTTCAACATCATAAAATTTTTTCTGAAAAACCAAGTGCGATTTTAGAAATTTTCTATTTATTGGCAAATCGAACAGATATTGATGGTATTCGTGCACGTACTTTGCGTTTACTTACTTTAGCTGCAAAACGTATTGATCAAGATTTTAGAAATAATCCCGAACATCAAGCATTATTCATGTCAATTATTCGATCACCAGATCGTTTATACGAAACAATGAATGCTATGAAACGCTACGGTGTTTTAGGCAATTATATTCCTGCTTTTGGACAAATTATGGGACTCATGCAATATGATTTGTTCCATATTTATACCGTAGATGCTCATACCCTATTATTACTTCGTAATTTAAACCGCTTTAAAGCACCTGAATTTGCAAAAGATTTTCCTGTCGTAAGTTCAGTATTTCAACGTCTAGTCCGCCGTGACATTGTTTATCTTGCTGCCATTTTCCATGATATTGCCAAAGGTCGTGGTGGTGATCACAGCGAACTTGGCGCTTCAGATGCTATTGAGTTCTGTAAAGCACACGGATTGACCGACCGTGAATGTAATCTTGTTGCATGGCTTGTCAAAAACCATCTTGGCATGTCTGTCACAGCACAAAAAAGAGATATTTCTGACCCCAATATTGTGAAGCTTTTTGCTGAAAAAATGGGAGATATGGAGCATCTCGACTACCTGTACGTGCTAACAGTTGCAGATATTAATGCAACTAACCCAACACTTTGGAATACTTGGCGTGCATCACTTATGCGTCAACTTTACACCCATGCAAGAGATGTAATTCGTTCAGGTTTAGGACGTCCTGTGGATTATCAAATGCTCATTGAAGATACCAAATTTGCAGCTAGCGAATTATTGGTCAATGACTTTGCCTTATCTGATGTCGAAAAAGTTTGGCAAGAATTGGGCGATGAATATTTCATTAAAGAGTCAGCAGATGAAATTGCATGGCATACTCGTGCCATCTTACAGCACAGCGATAATACAGCTCCGCTTGTTCTCATGCGAGCTCATCGTAAATATGCACAAGATGCAGTACAGATCTTTATTTACACACAAGATCAACCCAACCTATTCGCCACTACAGTTGCCGTACTTGACCGTATGAATTTAGACGTTCAAGATGCACGCATTATTACAGCAAGTACATCTTTTAGTTTAGACACTTACGTTGTACTTGACCGCTTTGGTACACTGCTAACAGACCCTGAGCGTGAAAAAACAGTAATTGAAGCTTTAGTCAAAGCACTTAGTCATTCAGATCAATATCCCGGTTTAATGCAACGTCGTATTCCACGTCAATTACGACATTTCGATATTGAAAATACTGTGGACATTACGTTAAATGAAGTGCTTCAACAAAACATGGTTGAAATTGCAACTCTAGATCATCCAGGCTTACTGGCACGTGTCGGTGGTTTGTTTATGATTCAAGGCTTAGACATTCACTCTGCGCGTATTGCGACTTTGGGTGAAAAAGCTGAAGATATTTTCTATGTCACCAAGAAAGATGGCATTCCAATGACTGAGGAAGAAGCTCAAACTTTTGCTGCCCAACTTAAAGCAGCATTAGATGAAGCTTCTAATCAAGTTTGTGTACAACATTAATCTAAGTTAATCGGTATTTGCTCCATGAACTCTAGTTTGTCTTTATTACATCCGTATCCATTTGAAAAGTTAAATAAACTTTTTCAGGATGTGAAAACTGCGGATCTCCCTTTGATTCCACTTTCAATTGGTGAACCTAAACACCCTGCACCGGAGTTTGTAAAACAAGCGATTATCGACAACTTTAAACATCTTTCTACATACCCAAATAGTAAAGGTTTACCTGAACTACGTGAAAGTATTGCAAATTGGCTATCTCGTCGTTTTAAATTAAATTCTATAAGTGCTGAAACTCAAGTTTTACCTGTTTCAGGTACACGTGAAGCCATTTTTTCTTTTGTTCAAGCCTTAGTAAATCGAGATGATGCACCTTATGTGGTCATGCCAAATCCGTTTTATCAAATTTATGAAGGTGCGACGCTTTTAGCTGGTGCAAAACCATATTTCATCAATTGCACAGAAGAAAATAATTATTTAGGCGATTTCGATGCTGTTCCTGCTGAAGTTTGGGAAAAAACTGCATTATTATTTGTATGCACACCAGGCAATCCTACAGGTGCAGTATTATCGAAAGAACAATTTAAAAAGCTTATTGCACTTTCAGATCAATACAACTTCGTCATTGCATCTGATGAATGCTATTCAGAACTTTGGTTCGATGAAGCACCTGTTGGCTTATTGGAAGTTTGTGCTGAAATGGGGCGTAATGATTATAAAAATTGTGTCGTTTTCCATTCCCTTTCTAAGCGTTCAAACTTACCGGGTATGCGTTCTGGCTTTGTTGCAGGCGATGCAAACTTACTTAAACCCTATTTGCAATACCGTACTTATCATGGTGCTGCAATGCCTGTTCAACATCAACTTGCTTCAATTGCAGCTTGGGATGATGAAGCACATGTTGAAGAAAACCGTAAGCTTTACCGTGCTAAATTTGAATTATTCCAAAATGAATTGGGACATTTACTTCCATTACAAAAGCCCGATGCAGGTTTTTACTATTGGTTAAAAGTCGATAATGATGAAACTTTTGCTAAATTACTTATGGAAAAAGCACACATTAAAGTATTACCAGGTCGTTATTTATCACGTGAAACTGAACAAGGTAATCCTGGTGAAAACCACGTACGTATGGCTTTAGTTGCAGATATTGCTCAATGTGAACAAGTCATCCAACGCTTAAAAGCAATTTTATAATTTAAACACTTGGTTGATCCACAATAAAAGGATGTGATTTTAAATATAAATCACATCCTTTTTTTAGAAAAATTAAACTTATTTTTTAAATATTTTCAATAAAAACAAAAAATTACAAAGAAGCACCGAACATAAAAACTGAGCGCTAAAAAACGTGCTATTTATAATATTTAAATGATAATAAAAGGATCGAAAATGTACTATAGCAACGGGAACTACGAAGCTTTTGCTCGCCCACGAAAACCTAAAAATGTAGATAACAAAAAAGCTTGGTTTGTTGGATCTGGCTTAGCCTCATTAGCCGGAGCAGCATTTTTAATCCGTGACGGACAGATGTCAGGTCATAACATTACCATCTTAGAAGAACAATCACTCCCTGGCGGCGCACTAGATGGAATCAAAGAACCAGAAAAAGGCTTTGTGATTCGTGGCGGTCGAGAAATGGAAAATCATTTTGAGTGCTTATGGGATTTATTCCGCTCAATTCCATCTTTAGAAATTGAAAATGCTAGTGTACTTGATGAGTTTTATTGGTTAAATAAAGACGACCCTAACTATTCTTTACAACGTGCGACAATTGAACAAGGCAAAGATGCCAAAACAAACGGATTATTTACCTTAAGTGAAAAAGCCCAAAAAGAAATTATAAAAATATTCTTATCTACTCGTGAAGAAATGGAAAATAAGCGTATTAATGAAGTCTTTAGTACGGAATTTTTAGAAAGCAATTTTTGGCTATATTGGCGAACAATGTTTGCATTTGAAGAATGGCATTCAGCTTTAGAAATGAAGCTATATCTACATCGCTTCATTCATCACATTGGTGGACTTCCGGACCTATCAACACTTAAGTTCACAAAATATAATCAATATGAATCTCTTGTTCTTCCAATTGTCACATGGTTAACGAGTCACGGCGTACAGTTCCAATATAACACTGTCGTAAATGATGTCGATTTTGATATTACACCAACAAGTAAGCAAGCAACATATATTCATTGGACAAAAGATGGGGTAAATGGCGGTACCGCTTTAACTGAAAATGATCTTGTGTTTTTAACCATCGGTTCACTAACTGAAAATTCAGACTTAGGTGATCATCAAACACCAGCAATTATAAAAGATGGCCCAGCACCTGCTTGGGATTTATGGAAAAATATTGCAAAAAAAGATACAAATTTTGGACGTCCTGAAAAGTTTTGTTCAAATATTGCCGAAACAAAATGGGAGTCTGCAACAGTAACCACGCTTGATAAACGCATTCCTGAATATATTCAAAAAATTTGTAAAAGAGATCCTTTTAGTGGAAAAGTTGTTACAGGCGGGATTGTGACAGCAAAAGATTCATCTTGGTTACTTAGCTGGACAGTGAATCGTCAACCTCACTTTAAAAATCAATCTAAAGATCAAATTGTTGTATGGGTTTATTCTTTATTTGTTGAAAAACCTGGAGACTTCATTAAAAAACCAATGCAAGACTGTACAGGTGAGGAAATTACCCAAGAATGGCTCTACCATCTAGGTGTACCCGTAGAAGAAATTCCAGAGCTTGCTCGAACAGGTGCTAAAACTGTTCCCGTGATGATGCCCTATGTCACATCCTTTTTTATGCCACGCCAAGCAGGTGATCGTCCAGATGTTGTGCCTAGTGGTTCTAAAAATTTTGCATTTATTGGACAATTTGCCGAAACAAAACAGCGAGATTGTATTTTTACTACAGAATATTCTGTACGTACGCCAATGGAAGCCGTATATACACTACTCGACATAGAACGAGGAATACCTGAAGTATTTAACTCTACATACGACATACGTTGTTTATTAGCTGCAACTGGCCGCTTAAGAGATGGGGAAGAAATTGATATTCCTGGACCAAAATTTTTACGTCACCTACTTTTAAATAAACTAGACAACACTCAAATTGGTTCATTACTCAAAGAGTATAAAATTTTAACGGATAAATAAGTATTCAAACACAAATAAAAAAAGCACTTAATGTGCTTTTTTTATTTGTTTAATATTTCATTTCAATGCTTTTTCAATTTCTTCTTCTAATGCTTCGGGTTTTGTCGTAGGTGCAAATCGATCAAGCACAGTGCCATCTTTAGCAATCAGAAATTTTGTGAAATTCCATTTAATCCCATTACCTAAAACCCCTTTGCTATTATTTGTTAGATAGCGGAATAAAACATGTGCTTCCGCACCTTTCACATCTACCTTGTTAAACATAGGGAACGTTACACCATAGTTTTTTTGGCAGAACTCACCTATTTGCTCACTCGAACCTGGGTCTTGACCACCAAATTGATTACAAGGAAATCCTAAAATAAGGAACCCTCGATCTTTATATTTTTGATACAGTTTTTCTAAACCCGAAAATTGTGGTGTAAAACCACATTTGCTAGCTGTATTCACAATCAATAAAACCTTTCCTTCATAATCTGAAAAAGATTTATTTTGACCATTTAATAACTCAGCATCGAATTGATAAACATTTGTCATGGATAAGTATCCTCATCATTTTTTTCTTGTGATTTTAATTCTAATGATGCCGAATTTACGCAATAACGTAGTCCTGTCGGCTCTGGTCCATCTGGGAAAACATGTCCTAAATGTGCATCGCAATGATGACAAGTAATTTCTGTTCGAATCATCCCATGCGATACATCTTGCTGTTCTTCTATTACTGAAGTCGTTATTGGCTTATAAAAACTTGGCCAACCACAACCGCTGTCAAATTTTGTTTCAGACGTGAACAATGCCTCCCCACAACAACGACAGAAATATGTTCCAGATTGGTGAGTATTCCAATATTTACCCGTAAAAGGTGCTTCCGTGCCTTTTTGACGTGTTATACGAAATTCTTCTGGTGATAACTCTCTTTGCCATTCTCTGTCTGTTTTATTGAGTTTTCCCATGATTACGTACCTTTCTATCTTGCAGTTTTAAATAGGATAATCCTATATTTACGTGATTCATATTAAAATTTCTAGTCTTTATTTTTACAAGTTACAAAAGACCTATAATGATCAAAAAAGCAAAAAGTAAGCAAAATCACAAATAAAAGTGAGCAACTAAACTACTTATTGCTTTTTTGTAAGCAAAATTAGTGGTAGGCTTAACCATATTCTTACTCAGGATAAAAAATGTCGCAAAAAAAGAGCGTTCTTTTTAAAAATCTACTCCCTGTTATTAAGCAATATCAACAGGCAGGATTTACGCATGAAAAAATAGTTACATTACTCAAAGATGAACATCATCTCGATCTTGTAACCACAGAGACATTTAAAAGCTATTTATACCGTTATGCAAAAGTGACTACCACTCATTCCGAGAACATCAAAATGTCGAACACTCTACAATCCCGTCGTGAAATTAAAAAATCATCAAAACTCGAGCATGTATGCTACGACATTCGCGGACCTGTGTTACGAGCGGCCAATGAGATGGAAGAAGCGGGTCACAAAATTATTAAATTAAATATTGGCAACCCTGCTCCTTTTGGTTTTGAAGCACCACAAGAAATTATTAATGATGTTGCACTAAACTTACCAAATGCAGTTGGTTACACAGACTCAAAAGGTATTTTCCCTGCACGTAAAGCCATTTGTCAGTATTACCAACAAAAAGGCATTCTCAACATGCATGTCAATGACGTGTATATTGGTAATGGTGTATCTGAGCTCATTGTGATGGCAATGCAAGGCTTATTGGACGATGGCGATGAAATGCTTGTTCCAATGCCAGATTACCCACTATGGACAGCTGCAGTTAATCTATCTGGCGGTACAGCAATTCACTATAAATGTGATGAAGAAAATAGCTGGTATCCTGACATTGCAGATATGGAAAGTAAAATCACACCCAATACACGTGGTATTGTGATTATCAATCCAAACAACCCAACAGGCTCTGTATATCCACGCCATGTTTTAGAGCAAATTGTTGCGCTTGCTAAAAAATACGACCTTATTTTGTTCGCAGATGAAATTTACGACAAAATTATTTACGATGGTATTGAGCACGTATCGGTTGCAGCACTTGCAGGCGATCAACTTTGCGTTTCATTCAATGGCTTATCTAAAGCATATCGTATTGCAGGTTACCGCTCTGGTTGGATGGCAATTACAGGCGACAGATCACGCGCTTTAGACTACATTGAAGGTCTAGATATGTTGGCATCTATGCGCTTATGTGCAAATCATCAAGCGCAATACGCAATTCAAACAGCGCTTGGTGGATACCAGTCTATTAATGATTTAATCCGCCCAGGTGGACGCCTATACGAACAGCGCAATATTGCTTGGGAAATGCTCAATGAAATTCCGGGTGTTTCTTGCGTTAAACCCGAAGGTGCAATGTATTGCTTCCCTAAGCTTGACCCGAATATTTACCCTATTCAGAATGATGAACAACTGATGCTCGATTTGCTTCGTGCAGAAAAAGTGTTATTGGTTCAAGGTACAGGCTTTAACTGGCCAACCCCAGACCACTTCCGTGTTGTGTTCCTTCCTGCTGAAAATGAATTACGTGAAGCAATTACTCGCTTAGGTCGCTTCTTAGCGAAAATGCGTTAATTTATTATTTTTGAAAACTCAAGCCAAGTGTTCACACTTGGCTTTTTTATTGCATTACCTTTGATATCAACATTCATCATTTTAAATGATGCTTTGCACTTTGATATTTCGTTTTGACTATATCCCGAGCAGTTTTCTTTAGTTAAATTAAACATTCAGGATGTTTTATAAATGACAACAAATAAGGAAATGTAATGAAAAAAACATTAACCACGTTAGCTCTTTCTCTTAGCTTAATTATTCCAATTTCATCTTTTGCTAAAAATAATGTTGTCGTTGTTGCAACAGGCGGTACCATTGCGGGTGCAGGTGCAAGCTCAACCAATAGTGCAACCTACACTGCTGCTAAAGTCCCAGTAGACGATTTATTAAATGCCGTTCCACAAATTCAAAACTTAGCCAATGTCACAGGTATTCAAGCACTACAAATTGCATCTGAAAGCATTACAGATAAAGAACTTCTAAGCATTGCACGTCAAGTAAATGACTTAGTGAAAAAACCATCTGTAAATGGCGTTGTAATTACACATGGCACAGATACAGTTGAAGAAACTGCATTCTTCCTTAGTCTTGTTGTTAAAACAGATAAGCCTATTGTACTTGTTGCATCTATGCGTCCACCTTCAGCACTCTCAGCAGATGGCCCACTCAACCTTTACAGTGCAGTAGCACTTGCAGCATCAGATAGTGCCAAAGGTAAAGGGGTCATGATTCTCATGAATGACAGCATTTTTGCTGCACGAGATGTATCAAAAACCATTAACATTCATACCAATGCCTTCCAAAGCCAATGGGGAGCACTAGGTACAATTGTTGAAGGCAAACCATATTGGTTCCGCAATGTCGCAAAACGCTTCAATAACTCATCAGAGTTCAATATTGAAAATATCAAAGGTGATGCTTTACCACTTGTACAAATTGTTTATGGTTCAACAAATATGTTGCCAGATGCTTATCTTGCTTACCAAAAAGCAGGTGCTAAAGCGATTATTCATGCAGGTACAGGTAATGGCTCAGTAGCAAAATACCTTGTACCTACACTTAATCAATTACAAGCAGAAGGTGTACAAATTGTTCGCTCATCTCGTGTACCGCAAGGCTTTGTTTTACGCAATGCAGAACAACCAGATGACAAATATGGATGGGTTGTTGCACACGACTTAAATCCTCAGAAAGCAAGAATCCTTACTGCTTTAGCTTTAACAAAAACCAAAGATGCAAAAGAAATGCAACGCATGTTCTGGGAATATTAATCTAACACATTAAAATTAAATGAAAAATGCGCCCAATATGGCGCATTTTTTTAATACACATCCCTTTCGGAAATATGTAATATGAACATTAACATTCAATTAAATTTTGGTGAGTAGGTATGACCTATAAAGTTCATGTTATTGACGTTAAAAACCAGCTTCAGAACTATATATGGTTAATTGAACATACACCATCAAATGACGTAATTTGCGTAGACCCTACAGATGCAAAACTTGTCGAAGATTTTTGCATAGAACATCAATTTAACTTAGCGCAAATATGGCTCACGCACTGGCATAAAGATCATATTGGTGGTGTACCCGATCTCATCAAAAACAGAAACATCCCCATATATGGTCCGACTGATGAACTTAGAAAAATCCCATTCATCAACCACCCACTATCACATGAAAATAATTTTCAATTTCACGATCTAAATATTAATGTCATTGCCGTTCCCGGGCACACACTTGGGCATATTGTGTATTTTATTGATACTTTAGACACACTATTCTGTGGCGACACACTATTTGCAATGGGTTGTGGGCGTGTTTTTGAAGGTACATTTGAACAAATGTACCATTCGCTCAATCGACTTGCTGCACTCCCTCCCCGCACAAAAGTATACTGCACTCACGAATACACTCTTTCCAATGCAAAATTTGCCTTACATGTAGAGCCAAATAATCTAGATATTATTCAACGTGCAAATGAAGTAGAAAACTTACGTCTGCTAAACCAATGCACACTACCAAGCACAATAAGCGTAGAACTAAAAACAAATCCTTTTTTACGTGTAAATAACGTTCAAGAATTTCAAAAACTTCGAGAATTAAAAGACAATTTTTAATTTAATCAAAGCTTGATACGTACTTACTGACGTATCAAGCAAACCTATTGTCTCACTCAATAATTACAATAAAAGTCACATATAAATAAAATTACCAAAGTTCTGCATGAACTCTTGTTGAATATTTACAAAATATTTCAGGCTTACATGTTTTAACATCAGATAAAAACAACTCCAACTATTCAAAAAAAATATTTTATTTTTATTTTCAGCAACTTAACAAAAATAAAAGCTGCAAAAACCCTACGTTATCAATATTTTTCACGAAATATGGAAAATAAAAAATCAACATAATTCATTTTTATTTAATTCTATCCTTTAAAAAGATTTATCCATCCCTATTAATATATTTAGGGATAAACAAGGAGCTTTCTCGTGAAAAAAGTAGTTAAGGCAAAAAATTTAATCGCATTTCGTATTTGGTTGGAAAAGTTAGGATATTCAGTAAAAAATTTAACAGATAATCGTGGTTTTACATTTAGCTTCAAAAAAGAATATGGTTTAGTCACTTGTGAACTTGCAGGTAACGCCCTTGCTGTTCAGCTTGGCGAAGAGTTTGAAGATCATTTAAAGGCTTAATTTTTTTTCAAATTAAAACTGAATCTTCACACGAAAAAGTGAAAATGGATTTTCATGTGCCCATTTTTTAATGGGCATTTTTATGCCTAAGAAATACTACTTATTTATATTTGTTAAATTTCAGGCAATAAAAAAGCAAGGACTATGCCTTGCTTTAATTATGATGGTGGGGACGGAGAGACTCGAACTCTCACACCTTGCGGCGCTGGAACCTAAATCCAGTGCGTCTACCAATTTCGCCACGTCCCCATCATAGGGTACTAACATAATGTTAGATTTTAAGTTGGCAGAGGATCAAGGACTCGAACCTTGACGAACGGTTTTGGAGACCGTCATGCTACCATTACACCAATCCTCTATTGCCTAATTACCAATATCACTCAGTAATTATTGGTGGGGACGGAGAGACTCGAACTCTCACACCTTGCGGCGCTGGAACCTAAATCCAGTGCGTCTACCAATTTCGCCACGTCCCCAATGGCTGTGTATATTATAGAGATCACTTGATGATGACAAGCCCTTTTTATTAAAAAACACATCGTTTGTTTAAATAAAAAACAAAACACTATTTTTTGATTTTTTCTTATACATTTTCAATAATTAAGTACTTTTTTAATGCTGAAATATCAGTCAATCTATGTTGTTTTTGCTTATTTAGCATGACTTTTAATATCCTTTTGAAACATAAATATCTATCGGGCAATTCAATTTCTAACTTTTGGCAATGTAAAATAGCCCAGTCATAATAGCTTCTTGCTAAAAATCGCTCTTGTTTTAACCACTCATAAAAAATAATACCTAAAGCATAAATATCACTTGCAATGCTTTTTACTTCTGCATGAAATAATTCAGGTGCCATATAACGTGGTGTTGCAGTTAAAGTTATATTTTTTGCAATATCTTTCATTTTTATGCTTTGCTCAAAATCAATAAGTTTTACTGTTTTTGCATACTCAACAAAATGCTCCTTTTTTAAATCTGCATGCACCCACCCTGCTTCATGCAAATTTTCTAATACCGAAAGTGCCTGAATCATTTTATGTTTAATTTGTTCAGTAGTAAGCGTATACGGACTTTCTGCAAATAAACTTTTCGCATGCGGTAAAATAAGTAGTGGCATCGCTAGCTGAAAATCATCGATTAATTTTGAATGATTCAATACTTGAAAAGGCAATGTAATCTTTTGAGCTTGCTCTTGGGTTAAAGCTAAATAAAAATCTAGCTCAGACTGAAAAGCCGCTTCTAGCGCTCCATTCATTTGTAAAGTATGCGTTTTCAACCAATATTGTTGTTGATCTTCAAAAAAATAAAATACACGGCGCCCTAAAGCCAGACTTTGGGGCTTTGTTGCACATCTCAGTTCTTTAGTACAAAAATCATCAATACTAAATTTGAATAAATTGGGAGCCAGCATGTTGAGTTTTATCTTTCTGATAAATAAGAAGCTCCAAGCAGTGCTGAATAGTTTTACCCACACGTGCATGAACTTCAATTGAAGATATTTTTGGCCATGTTGCGCGCTCGCCTTCACGTTGCAACATTTTAAATAGATGTTCTTTAGGATTTTGTAGCATATAACCATAATGGCGTAAATTAAAATGTCCTACGATATTTACATCGCCATAATAACGCTGATCTATTACTCCATAGCCATGATCAAGTAAGCGCCTAACCGCAGGAACGCTTCCTACACGTTCGCGAGCAAAATCCATCACCCCTCTAGAAATAACCTTTCCTTGGCGACGAACAATGCGCTCAGGCCAACTCAGCATATCTTTGCGAAAGCGATCTTCATCGCTTTGCATAAATGGGACAACATGCGGATTTACTTGACTAGCAATAGTGTAATTTAAGTTATATAGGCGTGCCATTTTCTCTTGCGGAAAATCACTACGCACACTGCCATCGACCCAAGTAGTTGTTGCCATATAAGGCGTATATTTACCATCTTGACGTTTACTGGTTAAACGGACAGGTGGAAATAACACAGGAACAGCACAAGAAGCCAATACGGCGCTCCAAACCAACAAATCAGGTGATGTATAGGTATTCATAATACGCGCATCTTGGGAGGCATCATAAGGTGCAACAGCAACATTTATGTGTAAGCCCGATTGTTCATACGCTTCTGCAAAAGTTAAGTCACCTAAATTTGCCTTTAAAAACTGTTTTAAAAACTTAACATCTGCAAGACCACCATTGCCTTTTATAATTTCACGCCAATCTCGAAATTTAAATGCCTCATTAAAAAAACTATCGCCATTTAAAATATGTTGCATGTCTGATGGTTTTGCAACACCAAGCATAGCCGCCATAATCGCCCCAGCACTTGAACCCGACATAACTTTGGGCATAAGGTCTTGCTCAAGTAATGCCTTGCATACTCCTGTATGAAACAAACCAAGGGTTGCTCCACCAGAAAACATCAATGCAGGTTGACCATAAGCTTTTTGACACGATTGAAAAAACGTAATTTTCTGTTCATGACTCATCGTTTGGCATTGGTCAGATGCCACAAAAGCCAAACTATTGCTTACCTCGGCAACATAATCTTCAATAATTTGTTTTGTTCCAACCATAGTGGCTGTAAACAGCAAGGGATGTGCGATATTGGCAATATCATAAGTTAATCCTTCACGTAATATATGCATTAAATCTGGAATACGGTTTTGCGACCGATAACGACGCAATAGAATTAACCGATGTGCAATAGTTTCAGCATCAAAATAAGGGGATGAATTGTCATATTTCCAAGCTTGTGCGCCTGTTTCCTCATCTATTTTAAGTGCTAAATCTTTCCACTCTTCATAAGACTCAGCCGTTTCTATTTGTTTTTTTAATGTTTTAATTCGCTTAGATTGGTGTGGATTCATGCTATTTCCAAAATCTTTAAACAACATTATGTCCCTCTGCTGTTATTTATTATCCATACATTTGAACTATGCAGAACTTCTTTCAATAGTTCAATAATTAAAACGTGTTTTACTTGGCAACACTCGAATGTTTGGTATACATTCATTTAAGCAACATTTTGCCTTTTCTATATGGACATATAAGCTGAAAAATCATGGCACTAATCGATTTACCCGAAAATATTCTTAAGTTAATGACCACTGTACTTCAACAAGTGCAACAAACTTTACCCGAACTTCGTAACAACACCGATTTTTCTACTTCTGCATATAAATGGCAAAACAAACAACTCAAACCCATTCAACAAGCAAAAAAAATACACTTAGAAGATTTAAAAGGCATTGAACGCCAAAAAGAAAAGGTCATTCAAAATACCTTACAGTTTTTAAAAGGCTTACCTGCCAATGACGTTCTTTTAACAGGCTCTCGTGGTACAGGGAAATCATCAATTGTACGTGCCCTACTCACAGAATATGAATCTCATGGCTTAAGACTTATTGAAATTGAACGTGATGATTTATCTGATTTACCACTCATTCAAGACATGATTAAAGATCGACCTGAAAAATTTATTGTCTATTGTGATGATCTTGCTTTTAATGCAGAAGATGAAAATTATCGTAGCTTAAAAAGTGTATTAGATGGCTCATTACAATCAGGCTCAGGTAATTTTATTATTTATGCGACCAGTAACCGTCGTCATTTATTACCTGAATTTATGCATGAAAACACACCTATCATGCGAGCAGATGTGCCTCAACACAAAGAATTGCATCCTCAAGAAGCGATTGAAGAAAAAATTTCGTTATCTGACCGTTTTGGTTTATGGCTTTCTTTTTACCCTATGGATCAGAACTTATACCTAGAAATTGTTGAAAGTTATCTGAATAAAGCCAACATAGAAATGAATAATGACGTACGTGCTGAAGCTTTAAGATGGTGTCAATCTCGAGGTCAACGCTCAGGGCGAGCAGCTTACCAATTTTCAAAACACTGGATTGGTTCACAACAACTAAAAAATAGCTAAGTTTTAAAATTCACTTAGCGATATAGAGCTTTATATGTCTTACAAAGATACATCGCTAAGTGATATTAATTATCATTTATCAAGAAAAATCATATCATTTCCCCTTTTCATAGATTTAAATAATAAATATCAATAAAAGGAATTGTTTGTTTGATGTGTTTTTGCCTAAAATACGTCATTAGTTATTAGACCAAATTTTTTAGGTAGCCGTCGCCATGACATTTGTTGTCACAGAAAATTGTATTAAATGTAAGTATCAAGACTGCGTTGAAGTTTGTCCTGTTGATTGTTTCTACGAAGGTCCAAACTTCCTTGTAATCAATCCAGATGAATGTATTGACTGTGCACTATGTGAACCTGAGTGCCCTGCAAATGCAATTTTCTCTGAAGATGAATTGCCTGCGGGTCAAGAAGTCTTTATTGAGCTCAATGCAGAGCTGTCTCAAACATGGCCAAATATCACTCAAATCGGCGATCAACCAGCTGACCGTGAAGAGTGGAATGGTAAAGAAGATAAATTACAATATCTTGAAAAATAAGATTAAAAAAAAGATCAGCACATGCTGATCTTTTTTTATCCACAAAATACACATTTCATTTCAATATTTTATAAATAATTCTCAATTTTTAGATTATTATATTTCTGATTTTAATAAACTTCTGATTTAAATAATGAAGCATTTTTTGAAAGCATTGCTTTCGTTTAGTTGTATCCCACTTATCATGATTGGATGTTCATCTAATCCCAATCAAGGTTCCACATCTCAGCCGGGTAAAAGAATTTTCATCCCTCAAGAAAATGTAACCTTTGATCGAAAAGTCCCTCCTAAAGTTATTCCTTATACCTATAACTCTTGGACAGCTGTAAGTGACAACTTAAAACAAATCCGAGATTATGAAATATTCTTAGAAAAAAATGATGTCGGTAATATTATTCCTAGCTATGAATTATTACGTACAGCTCGTGATTGGCAAAAATGTGGTCGTTCTGAATATATGGTTCCAAATCGTGAATTATGGGCAAATCAAGTCCCTACTTTACGAATCTTTAAATACCTTATTGCCTCAAAGGTACTTACAGACTTTACTGTGACATCTGTATACCGAGACTTAGCTTTAAATCAATGTGCTGGTGGTGCAAGCTCATCACGCCATCTATTCAATTCTGCAATTGATTTTCGTATTGGTCCTGCTGTTCCACAACCTGAAGATTATGCTTATATTGAATATACTAAATTCAGACTTTGCCAATTCTGGTCACAGTACGGCAGCAGCTTAAATATGGGGTTAGGCTTATATTCATCAGGTCAAATTCATATTGACTCTCAAGGTTTCCGTACTTGGGGACCCAATTTATCTCGTAGCTCCTCAATGTGTAATTATTAAATTAAAATCTTAAAAAGAGGTCTATAGACCTCTTTTTTTATCGCTACAATTTATTTTTAACTTTTAAAATTGCAGTCTGAGCATAAAGGTATAAAATGCACGCAACGCAACAAAGGTAAATGAACTATGCAACAAATGTGGACAGAAATTGATAGCTATATCGAGTCACATTTAATTCCTGAAGATCCTATTTTGACTCAGACTTTAAAGAACACTGATGATAAAGGTTTTCCAGATCATTTAGCTGTTGCGGCAAACCAAGGCATGCTATTGCAAATGTTAATTCAAATGAACAATTGCAAACGTGTACTTGAGCTTGGAACTTTTGCTGCCTATAGCACAATGTGGCTGGCACGTGCGCTTCCTGAAGATGGCTACATCTTAACAATGGAGGGTCGTGATACACATGCTGCTTTAGGTCAAGAAAACATCGATAATGCTAAGCTAAAACCCACTGTTGAATTGAAGTGTGGTCGTGCTGCTGATATTTTACGTGCGCTTCCTGACGATACAGAACCATTCGATTTCATATTTATTGATGCAGATAAACAAAGCTACCCTGAATATTTAGAATTAAGCTTAAATCTTTCACATTCAGGCACTATTATCTTTTTAGATAACGTGATTCGTGCAGGTGAAATCCTAAATCCTGAAAATCAAAAACCAAGTATTGAAGGTATTCGAGATATGTTTAAAGCGATGCAAAATCATCCTAAAATTTTATCTTGTACGGCGCTTCAAACAGTGGGTAGTAAAGGACATGACGGCTTTGCTCTTGCTATTGTTAAATAATCTTTTAACACAGAACAAAAAACAACCTTAGTTTTTTATTTTTTATTTTTTATATAGTTACATACACTGTCCATATAGTTATCCACAATAAATGAGGATAACTATGGACAGAATTAACTCAGTTTAGATTAACTACTCTAAACAGTCTATATGACATTATTTTACAACCATTAACGGTACTGTTGAATTTCTAAAAATAGCTGTTGTAATACTCCCCAAAAAGAATTGCTTAATTTTACTGTGGCTAAAAGCACCCAACAAAATAAGTTGAATACCATGTTCCTTTTGATATCCTAGAATATTCTCAGAAACATCACCATATCGATATTCCGTAACCACATCTAATCCAGCTTGTTTCAAAAACTGCTCAGGGTCTTTGAGCACTTCAGGATGATCGCCTACATATAATAAGTGGCATTGTAAAATTCTTAGTAAATCGCTTTTCGCAATTCGATGCATCATCTTCACACAAGTCGGTGAGTATTCATAAGCAAAAATAAATCGTGTTGGTGGCTTAAAGGTTTCGCCTACAGTCATTACGGTACAATTTGCACCTCGAATAAAGTTTTCAACATTGCTGCCTATTGGCTTTTTACGCTCAGCAGAACGTTCACCTAAACGCCCAATCAGCGCGATATCATCTTCTTGAAGAACATTAAAACTTTGCTCTAAAAAATCACCTTTTTCTTGTATTCGCGTAGGAACAATACCGTGTTTTTCTTGAATTAATTCTGAAATATGATTAAGCAAATTATTACTATAATCGAGTGCTAATTCACTTTGCTTTTGTTCAAGTTCAGCAAGCTCCTTTAAAAGCATTGCATTACTTTCAAAACCAATCACACCGCTAATTTCCCCCAAATGATAACTTGCTGGGTAATAATCGAGAACTTGTAAAAGCACCAACTCTCGGTTGGTTTTCTTAGCAATCCAAGCGGCAGCCTCTGCTAACGCATTAATACAAGGGGATGAATCAATACAAGCCACTACACGTTTCATAAAGCCCTCCTCATGTCCCACATTTTTAATTCATTGTTGTTATTTTTAAATTAGCACATCTTTCTTATAATTTTCATCAAAATATGTAAGCTAAAACGTATTCTCTATTTTCTATAACGTATAAACCTTGCAGGATTCCCAGCGACAATTTCATTTTCAGCAATATCTTTCGTGACCATACTATTCATACCTACCACTGCATGATTTGCAATTTTCACACCATCTTTGATCCCAACATGCGCACCTAACCACACATCTTTACCAATTTCGATGCCTTGTGAACGTACAGCTTGTTGGTAAATTGGTGCATCAAGCTCCATACCATGATCAAAAGCATATAAATGGCAATAAGCAGCAATACGAACTTGATCATGCAACTTAATCCCCACTCGCCCACCATCTAAAATACAGTGATGATTAATTGCAACTTCACTACCTATTTCTAAAGGTCCATGCAAAGTACAGTCGGCAGCAATAAAGGTATTATCACCAATAATAATTTTACGACCAGGTTCTGCAAAAATATGGGCTAATGGCGAAATAAAACAGTTTTCACCTATTTCAACCGTTTCCATAGACATCAAATATTCTTGATATTCTTTCTGCCATGCCTCTGCCCATACACGATTTTTGGGCTTAAGCGTCCAATACAGCCAAGGCATATAATTCAAACGATGTTTGTGTTGTTCACGATATTTTAATAATGGATCGATATCAGTCATCAGATGGCTCCTCAATCATTTTGAGTTGTGCACGCCCTCGTGTTAAATCTTGAATTTTATTTGCTAAAGGTTCTATTTGATGAACTTGTACAAGTGCATTTACAGCCACACCTTCGGCTGTATAGTCTTCTTGGTATTCAATATCGCCTTGTTTTAATTCATATTGCAAAATTGACCATTCATTGAATAAACATTCAAAATAAATTTTTTGCTTTTTAATCAGTTCTATTTTTTCAGCAAGTAATAAACATTGTCCAGCACTACCACCATAAGCACGGACTAATCCACCTGTGCCTAGCTTTACACCACCATACCAACGATTCACCAATACTAGTACATTAGTAAGTTCATTTCCTTCTATAGTTGCAAGTATAGGACGCCCTGCTGTTCCCGAAGGCTCACCATCATCATTGAATCGTACATCATGACCAATTTTCCACGCCCAACATTGGTGTGTTGTGGTGTGATCTTTATTGGCTTCTAGAAAATCCTTTACAGCTTGTTCATTTTCAACAGGCACAGCTATTGCCTGAAAACGACTTTTCTTAATATCTTCTTCAAATTCTACGGGTTCGGCTATAGTAAAAGGCATAAATGAAAAAACATAAGCAATTGGCTTATTATAGCGTGATTTCACGTTTAAATTTAGCAATAAAAAAACCTCTTCGAAAAGAGGTTTATCGCTGTATTATTAAGACTCGCATAAATTATATGCTATCGAATAACTCAGCACTTCGATTAAACTTTAAAGTCATCACCTAAATAAACTTGGCGTACAGTCTCATTAGATAACACCTCTTCAGGTGAACCTTCGGCAATAACAGAACCTTCACTTACAATATAAGCTCGCTCACAAATTGCAAGTGTTTCACGTACGTTATGATCTGTAATTAATACACCAATTCCACGATTTTTAAGCGTACTGATAATATCTTTAATATCACCTACTGAAATTGGATCTACCCCAGCAAAAGGTTCATCTAACAGCATAAATTTAGGATCTGCAGCCAAAGCACGTGCAATCTCTGCACGACGTCTTTCACCACCAGATACACTCATACCTAAAGAGTCTTTAATATGGGTGATTTTAAAATCTGCCAATAATTCAGCTAAACGCTCTTTACGCTGTTCTTTATTTAAATCTTTGCGTGTTTCAAGAATTGCCATAATATTTTCAGAAATAGAAAGTTTTCTAAAAATAGAAGCTTCTTGTGGTAAGTAACCAATACCCTTTTGAGCACGCTCATGCATTGCTAAATCAGATAAATCTAAATCATCTAAATGAATTTCACCCTTGTCCATACGCACAAGACCAACAACCATATAAAAACTCGTTGTTTTTCCAGCACCATTTGGACCAAGTAATCCTACAATTTCGCCACTTTTCATTGTAAAAGATACATCTTTCACAACCCAACGCTTACTATAGTTTTTAGCTAAATGCTTAATGCATAAAGTTTGTTGTTTTTGCATTTGATCCATTAATCACGCGCTCCAGGGAAAGTTTTAGAGCCCGTTGGTGGAATCACAATTTGTACACGACCGTTGGCTGAACCCGAAGCATTTGGTGTACCAATTGCTTCAATATCGCCCTTATTCATACTGTATCGTAATGTTGCACCACGAATACTTGAACCATTTTGTTCTAAAAGTGCATTACCCGTTAATGTAATGATGCCTGTTTGAGCGTTATACACAATTTTTTGTGCTTGTCCTTTTGCCAAACCTTTTGCCGAATCAAGCTTTTGTTGGAATCGAGCTGGTCCACCATTTGCAGTAATCAAACTAATTTGTCTACTAACATCTAAATTAGCCACAATTGAATTCGCTTGGAGCTTCATTGTTCCCTGTTCAATAATGACATTGCCTGAATACGTCGTAACACCCGTTTTTTCATTAAACGTTGCTCGGTCTGCAATCAAAGATAGTGGTTGTTGACGGTCTGAAGGTATTGCATAAACCGCACTTGAAAATGCAACAGCTAAGCCAGCAGCTAATAAAGATTTTTTAGCTAAAAATTTTAATGTACTACTTTTAGAGTTATCGTTCATAAGTGCCTCGAATATTAAAGAATTCGTACTGTCCGTTGTTAAAGTTTGCTTTCATACCATGACTAATAAAATTAGCCTGCGGAGATTCAACGGTAATTTGCTTATCTGTTTGCAACTCTTGTGTTTTCGGAAAACCCGTTAGTTCGGTCGTCTTAAACACCATTTTGTCACCACTTTCCAATAATCGTGTTGCAACAACTTCATCAGACATAATCACTTTGGCATTATCATCATACGAATTTGCTACTTTTGCATAAAAAGTGCCATCAGGTCTTGCATTCTTAAACGTATACGCATGCAAATTATCTAGATGCGAAGTATGCTTTTGCATATCTTGCTCTAAACGATCGGCTTGCGCTTTTAAAGATACCAAGCCTTGTTCATCAGTTTGTGTCAAATTAATCACTTCAGCAGAATAGATCATACTTTTAGAAGAATCGACTTCTAATTTTTTACCTTTTCCGCCCAAATAATAATAGCCACTACTTATAGCTACAATAATTAAAGCTGCGACGTATAATTTTTTTGTATCCATAAGTATGATTTCAACTCAAGCTTTTGAATGTATATAACATTATTGTGGAGCAGATGCGTATTTTTCGAGTAACTGTGTGTATACGCCCTTAGACATTAAAATCATATCGCAAATTTCACGCACAGCACCACGACCACCCATTGCCTGAGTGACTAAATCTGCACGACGACGAACTTCTACATGTCCATTTGGCACAGTCACTTTCATTCCTGCAATTGCAAATGCAGACAAATCTGGCCAATCGTCACCCATGTATAAACAATCTTCAGGTAATAAATTAAATTGTGCACATGCTTCTTTGAGTGCAACACCTTTATCTTCTCGACCTTGAAACACTAAATCTACACCTAATGCAGACATGCGTGTTTCTACAATATTGCTTTTACGTCCTGTGATAATAATAACTTTAACACCTGCTTGTTGCACAAGCTTCATGCCTAAGCCATCACGAATATCAAAAGATTTAATTTCATCGCCCGTATTCGTGAGCGTTACAAAGCCATCACTTAAAATACCATCAACATCTAGAACCAAAGCCTGAACATGACGTGCTTGTTCTAATAAAACATATGATGCCATTATTTATTTTACCCCAGCTTGAATTAAATCATGCATACCAATTACACCAATCACTTTGTTATCTATATCTACCACAACAAATTGATTAATTTTATTTTCATTCATTTTATCTAAAGCAACGACTGCACGTGAGTTCTGCCCAATGGTCATTGGATTTTTTGTCATAACTTCAGACACTTTCAAATTCACATCAAAGCCTTGCTGTTGATCAATCAGTCTACGCAAATCACCATCGGTAAAAATACCAAGCAAAGCATCATTTTCATCAACAATTGTCGTTAAACCAAGACGCTTACTAGAAATCTCATACAAGACTTTATTCATTGGTGTATCTGGTGATACTTTTGGTAATTCATCGCCTGTATGCATTAAGTTTTTAACATCTAAAAGTAGACGTTTACCTAAAGCTCCCGCAGGATGTGAGCGCGCAAAATCATCTGCTGTAAAACCACGAGCTTCCAATAAAGCAACTGCTAAAGCATCACCCAAAGCCAATGTTGCTGTTGTGCTTGATGTAGGTGCTAAGCCAAGTGGACACGCTTCTTGAATATTACCTAATGTAAGTGCAACATCTGCATTTTGTGGCATTGGACCTTTATTGTCACCACTAATGGTAATTAAAGGAATACCCAGATGCTTAACCAAAGGCACTAGCATCATAATTTCATCGCTCTTACCAGAGTTAGAAATTGCAATCAGAACATCACCACGAACCAGCATGCCTAAATCGCCATGCCCTGCTTCACCTGGATGCATAAAAAAGGATGGCGTTCCTGTTGAGGCAAAAGTTGCTGCCATTTTGCGACCAATATGACCAGATTTACCCATACCCGTCACAACTAAACGTCCTTTGCACTGCAAAATAATTTCACATGCTTGTGCAAAACGCGCATCTATTTGAGAAGCAAGAACTTGTAAGGCATGCTCTTCTATTTTTAATGTTTCTAAAGCAACATTTTGAAAATTAATTTGATTTGGCATGTTTTCTGAATTCAACTTTTAAGACCTTGCTCTATAAGAGCCATTCATCTGCATTTATGCTTAATTTTCGCAATTTTAACATATCTATTCAATGGCAACGTTTCTAAATGTATAAGAAAACTTAATTTTACAAATTCAATTTACTTTTATTTCGCCATAAAAAAAGCCTTTATCTTTCGATAAAGGCTTTTTCGTATTCTGGAGCGGGAAAGGAGACTCGAACTCCCGACCCCAACCTTGGCAAGGTTATGCTCTACCAACTGAGCTATTCCCGCAATGAGGTGCATTATAGAGAGTTTTATGCCGATGTCAACTCTCTATAATTTTGTTTGCTTAATTAATCAGCACGACGCCAAATTGTGCCCTGACGTGTATCTTCCAAAACTACACCTTGATCGAGTAATGATTGACGAATTTCATCTGCTCGAGCAAATTCTTTTGCTTTTTTTGCATCTACACGTTGTTGAATTAAATCTTCAATTTGCTCAGGTGATAAACCTAAAGCTTCTTGACCAATATCAGATTTCAAGAAGTCATCTACATTGTGCTGAACCAAACCAAGAATATTGGTCAAGTGACGTAAAGTTGCATAGTAAACAGCAGCCTGATTTGTCTGCTCTTCTTTCACTGCACTATTTAATGCTTTATTAATTTCAAACAAAACAGCAATTGCTTCTGATGTATTGAAATCATCACGCATTGCAGCATTAAAGCGTTCAACTAAAATTTCATCATAAGCAGCAACAATCTCTGTACCATAAGTTTGTTGATATGCTTTAAATGAATGATAGAAACGTGACAATGTATTTTTCGCTTCTTTTAATGCAGCATCTGAGAAGTTTACAGGGCTACGATAATGCGAAGATACAATGAAATAACGAATCACTTCAGGATGAAATTTATCCATCACATCACGAATGGTAAAGAAGTTGCCTAAAGATTTAGACATTTTTTCGCCATCAACATTAATGAAACCCACATGCATCCAATAGTTTACATATTGTTCATCTGTTGCTGCTTCTGATTGTGCAATTTCATTTTCATGATGTGGGAAAGTTAAATCTGAACCACCACCATGAATATCAAAATGATTACCTAAGCAACACGTCGACATTGCTGAACATTCAATATGCCAACCCGGACGACCACTACCCCAAGGTGAAGCCCAAGACGGTTCATTTTCTTTTGCATGTTTCCACAGTACAAAATCAAACGGATGTTTTTTCTCAACTTCTACATCTACACGCTCAGATGCACCTGCTTGCATATCTTCAAGTTTACGACCTGATAAACGACCATATTTTGAAAATTTTTCAACTTCAAAATACACATCACCATTTGCAGATGGATAAGCTGTGCCTTTATTAACAAGCGTACCAATCATATTTTGCATTTGATCGATATAATCTGTCGCACGTGGTGCTTCATCTGGTTCAGTACAGCCCAAAGCAGCAGCATCATCATTCATTGCTTTAATAAAACGATCTGTTAAAGCCGTAATGCTTTCGCCATTTTCATTGGCACGTTTAATGATTTTATCGTCAATATCTGTAATATTTCGAACGTATTTTACGTTCCAACCTTGGCTACGTAAGAAGCGAATAATATAGTCAAATGCAACCATTACACGAGCATGACCAATATGACAGTAATCGTAAACTGTCATACCGCACACATACATGTCGATATGTCCTTCTTTACGTGGAACAAATTCAACTTTTTTACGTTGCTCTGAATTGTATAGAACAAATGGTTGCATAGGTTTTCATAAGTGCTTTTATAAATGATGGCTCATCTTAACCTAAGCACTATTTTTCATAAAGTTCTCAATAATATTTTTATATATAAAAAATCCCCAACCAAGGTTAGGGATTTGTATTTTTACTTTTTCAATCTAATTTTAAAGCAAATGCTTTATTTTTTCTGTACCAAAACAGAACCTACTGAATAACCTGCGCCAAATGAACAAAGCACACCGTATTCACCTGTGTTTACTTCATTCGCTGTACGGTGTAATGCAATAATTACCCCAGCAGATGATGTATTTGCAAACTCATCAAGAATAATTGGTACAAGTGCTGGATCTGCTTCAGCAACTTGCTTACCTACAACCAATTTCAAAATTAATTCATTCATGCTTGCATTGGCTTGATGCAACCAGAAGCGTTTAACATTTGTCGCTTCAATTTCATTTTTCACTAATTGCGCTGAAATCATTTTTGCAACAAGCGGACAAACTTCTTTAAATACTTTACGACCATCTTGACTGAAACGCTTGTCATCAGCATTCGTAATTTCACTTGGATTTAAGAAACCAAAATTATTACGAATATTATTTGAGAATTGCGTAAATAAGCTAAAATCTAATATTTCAAAACCAGATTTACTTTCTGTTTCTTCAATAATAGAAGCCGTTGCAACATCACCAAAAATAAAATGACAATCACGTGAACGGAAATCTGTATGACCTGATGTAATCTCAACATTCACAAGTAATACACGACGTGCACCTGCCTTAATTGCATCATAAGCTTGTTTAAGACCAAAAGTTGCAGCCGAACATGCAACGTTCATATCATAAGCATAACCTTGAATGCCAAGTGCTGTTTGAATTTCAATTGCTACTGCAGGATATGCACGCTGTAAATTAGAACACGATAAAATAACAACATCGATATCTTCAGCAGTTACGCCTGCATTTTCCATCGCCTGTTTTGCAGCAGTTACGCCCCATTCAGCCTGAATTGATAACTCATCATTTGAGCGTTCACGTAAATTCGGACGTAAACGATTAATATCTAAGATACCTGTTTTTTCTGCAACATAGCGACGTTTTACGCCAGAAGCTTTTTCAATAAACTCAGCGCTAGAGCCACGACGCTCTTCTAGCTCACCTGCTGCAATTTTTTCAGCGTTATCTTCGTTATAACGTTCCACATAAGCATTTAAACTATCGACCAATTCTTCGTTGGTGATAATGTCTTCTGGATGATAAAGGCCAGTACCTGTAATGCGGATGCCCATGTAAAACTCCTTTTGGAAATTACCTATATATTAACTGATTCCAAGCTTATCCCATACTTTTTGTATGCGTGTTGGAGAAATTGGCATTTTTGTCTTCATTGGTTGAGCAAATAATGAGATTCTTAACTCTTCAACCATAAAGTAAACTTCTTTCAAACGTGTATCATTTTTATATTTAAAAAGTTTTTCCATCCAAGGATCAACTTCTACAATGGCTGCGTTATCTCGTGTTAAGTTATTTGGCAAACGCTCTAAGCGCTGTACCAAAGCCTTCAAATAGCGTGGAAATTCTTGCCAAACATCTGGTGATTTTTCATAAACAAAATTAGACAACATCATTAAATCGAGCTGATCTTCAACATCATCAATATTTTTACCAAAAATTGAATCATCTAAAACCAATAATTTTCGACGAATATCCTGCCACTGAATATAAATATCACTCATCAAACCTAAAGCTGTTTGACCGTGCGTTAAGAAATTCTTTTTCACATCTAAAATCAGTTTTTGGAATTCTTCAGCATTTACAGGAAGTGATTGAATCGACATTTGTAATGTTGCATATACCAGCATTTGCTCAAGTTTTGCTTTATCACCCAAAGGTGAATAAGCTAGTGCAAGAGGCTTTGAAATTTGCTTTTTAAGCTGCCGCGTTAAATCACCTAATTGCATATAAATAAGGCGAATTATCCCTTCACGATGTTGCTTAATTGCCTCAAACTGATCATTAAAAGTTTGAATCACCACGCCCGATTCATCTTTCTGTTCAATACTAGCAAAATCTTTACTTGGCACTAAAGCTTGATATTGTTTTACCACCACACCTGTTACTTTTTGCGATGCTTCAAATACAAAGCTTTCAGGGAAAGCTTTAAACTCACCTTTTAACTGTTTTACAGGACTATGTGTTTCCGTTCGGCAACGTGCTTTTAATTCTGATAAATCACGCCCTTGTTCAATGACACGACCTTTATCATCAACGACTTTAATAAAAGGTAATAAATAATCTTCTACACGTTCAAATGAAAAATCTTTTTCTGTAATTTGGTCGCCACGTAACTGAAATGCCAAGAAATTAAAAATATGCTGATTTAGATGCATAGCATCTACACGCGACATAAGCTTACGTGCTGTATCTGGAATTGGAACCAAGTTACGTCGTTTATCTTTAGGCAAAGCTTTTAATAATGCTTCTATCAACTCTAAACGCCAACCCGGAATACCCCAAGACCAAATCCCTTCATCTACTTGCGGAAGTGCTTGCACAGGAATTTTAACTGTTGCACCATCTTGATCGTGACTTGGGTCAAAACGATACGTTGCCGCCAAGCGTAATTCACCATTACGTAAATAATCAGGGAATTGTTGTGTTGTTGGACGATCATTCATCCAAAGTGCATCATCTTCGACAAATAAATAACGTGGATTTTGCGGTTCGACCGTTGCTCGCCAATCTTCAAAACTACGTCGGCTTGCTACTTCAGCAGGAACTTTTGCTGCGTAAAATTGATAAATCGTTTCTTCATCCACCACCAAATCACGACGACGCAACTTATCTTCAACACGTTCTACTTCTTCCAGTTTAAGTAAGTTGTGCTTTAAAAATGGCGGTGTAATACCTAAATTCCCTGTGGTTAAAGCATCACGTAAGAAAATTTCATGCGCAGCAGGTTGATCTACCTTTTCATAATTAATTGGTCGCTTAGGTTCAACAATTAAACCAAACAATGAAATTTGATCATACGCGTTCACTACACCTGATTTTTTAGACCAATGCGGTTCAAAATAATGATGTTTGAGCAAATCACCTGCTGCAAGTAAAATCCATTCAGGTTCAATTTTTGCAAGCGTACGAATATAAACTTGAGATGTTTCAACCATCTCAAAAGCCATTACCCAAGGCGTATTGGTTTTATGTAATGCCGATGCAGGGAAAATTCGTGCTTTTTGCTGACGCACCGCCATAAAGACGTTTCGCTCATCTGTTTTATTCGCAATAAAAGACAATAAGCCTGTTAACAGCGCGCGATGTAAGTTTTCATAATTGGCTTTCTTTTCATTAAATGAAAGATTTAAACCTTTGGCTAAATCGACCAATTGTTCATGCGTTTTTTTCCATTCACGCAAACGTAACCAACTCAGAAAATGATTTCGTGCAAATGTACGACGTTTATTTTCGCTCATCTCACGATTAGCAACTAAGGTTTCCCAAAGTTTAATGTAGAACAAAAAGTCTGAATCTTCTTCACGAAATAATGCGTGTTTCTGATCGGCTTGCATTTGTTTATCGGCAGGACGTTCACGCGGATCTTGTACCGCCAAAGCTGCAACAATAATTAAAACTTCGTTTAAAACACCAAAATGTGCCCCACCCAAAATCATTCGTGCAAGACGTGGGTCAATTGGCATTTTCGCCATTTGCTGACCAATTTTGGTTAGAGAATCTCCCCCAACCCCTCTTTCTGAAAGAGGGGCTTTACTCTTCTCTTTCATTGCTCCAAGCTCAATTAAAAGCTTGCGACCATCATTTACTAAACGATGATCTGGTGGTTCAATAAAATCAAAATCATCGAATGTGCCCAAACCCAAACTTTGCATTTGCAAAATTACAGAGGCTAAGTTCGTGCGCTTAATTTCAGGTTCTGTAAATTCAGGACGACCTTGAAAATCATCTTCCGAATACAAACGAATACAAACACCTGGTGCAATACGACCACAACGACCTTTACGTTGATTTGCAGATGCTTGCGATACCGCTTCAATAGGTAAACGCTGTACACGAGAACGATAGTTATAACGTGAAATACGCGCAAAACCGCTATCAATAACATAACGAATATTCGGTACAGTTAATGCTGTTTCAGCCACGTTTGTAGCGATAATAATACGTCTTCCACCACCCGATGGATTAAAGATTTTTTGCTGTTCTGCTAACGCTAAACGTGCATATAAAGGCAAAACTTCGGTATGTCTAGGACCAAATTTTTGTAATGTTTCTTGAAGCTCACGAATTTCTTGTTCTGTACTTGCAAAAATTAAAATATCTGCATGTTCTGGATGCCCTTTTTCTTGAGCATCTTGAAAACACTCTTCTACTGCTGCAACAACAGCACGAGGCAAATTTTCTTCAAAATCATCAAACTCATCATCATCGCTACCTACAATGCTCATTTCTGAAATTGGACGATAACGTAATTCAACAGGAAAACTACGTCCTTCAACCTCAAAAATTGGTGCACCATTAAAGTAATTCGAGAAGCGATTTACATCTAATGTTGCTGACGTAATAATGACTTTTAGATCTTTACGACGTGGTAAGAGCTGTTTTAAATAGCCCATGATAAAGTCGATATTGAGTGAACGCTCATGTGCTTCATCAATAATAATCGTATCGTATTTTGTTAAAAAACGATCATTGGCAAGTTCAGCAAGCAAAATACCATCTGTCATTAAACGGACAATAGAATCTTGAGAACCTTGTTCATTAAAACGAACTTTAAAAGAAATAGATTCCCCAAGTTTTTCACCTACCTCTTCGGCAATACGCTGAGAAACGCTACGAGCTGCCAAACGACGTGGTTGTGTATGTCCAATTAAACCTGTTAAACCACGTCCTGCAAGCATCGCAATTTGTGGTAATTGCGTTGTTTTACCCGAACCTGTTTCACCTGCAACAATAATCACTTGATGCTTTTGAATTGCTTCAATCAATTTGTCCGCAGATTGAGTTACAGGCAAATCTTGGTTTAGTCTTATATTAGGAATACGTTCAATACGTTCACGAACTTTTAAATTAGATTTTTCAAATAATTCTTGATGTTGTGTTTCGTTAGCATCTTTACCTTTTTTCAGTCGATTTAAACGGTGACGGTCACGTGCCATCACAAGTTGATCTACATTTAAATGACTTGCCACAGATGCTTAACCTTCAAAATAATTGGATTTCGTATTCTAAGCGCTCTATGGATAGAGATAAAGCTAAACAACACTTTGACTGCAATTTCTAAATATTTTTATTTTGAAACATGTTCATTGCCTAAACCTAATTAATCAAAATATCAAATTAGATTCTATTTTTGATGAATTAATCATCGAATATGTGATATTTAAAGTTTATTTCCTTTTAGCCCTTGAATTTTAACTCTTGAGGCATCATGTTTATTAAAGAATGACTTTTAAAGTAGGCTGTCATTTTTATTTAATTTTTTAAATGTATAAATGTACAAAACCGCTTAATTACATGAAATAGTTAACAAATAAGTTACTAGTTCGGTTTTTCCGATTTCTGTAATGTAAAAATACTATTTCAGCAACATAGAAGAATTCGTTAATCTATCGGAAATTAAATACAAACCTCAATCATGGAGACAATGATGAGCTTAATTAATACTGAAGTTAAACCATTTAAAACAACTGCATTCCAAAACGGTCAGTTCATCGAAGTAACTGAAGCTGACCTTAAAGGCAAATGGTCAGTAGTATTCTTCTACCCAGCAGACTTCACTTTTGTTTGCCCAACTGAACTTGGCGACCTTGCTGACAACTACGAAGAATTCAAAAAATTAGGCGTTGAAATCTACTCAGTTTCTACTGACACTCATTTCACTCATAAAGCTTGGCACGATTCTTCAGAAGAAATCAAAAAAATCCAATACGTAATGGTTGGTGATGCTAACTGGACTCTTGCTAAAAACTTTGACGTATTAATCGAAGCTGATGGCCTTGCTGACCGTGGTACTTTCGTTATCGATCCTGAAGGCAAAATCCAAATCGTTGAAATCAACGCTGGTGGTATTGGCCGTGATGCTTCTGAACTTCTTCGTAAAGTTAAAGCAGCTCAATACGTACATGCTCACCCAGGTGAAGTTTGCCCTGCTAAATGGAAAGAAGGCGACGCAACTCTTGCTCCTTCAATCGACTTAGTTGGTAAAATCTAATTTAAATTAGATTGAACTGATTCAAAAAAACCACGCTTTTAGCGTGGTTTTTTTATTACATTTTTCAACCTCTTATCATAAAAATAATAAATATAAATCTTACATTTATATATTGATTGATTTCACATTTATGATATACATAAATGACCTAGTTGATAAAAAAGTAAACCATCTCCGCATAATATAAATACGAAAATAATGAGGTTGCTTATGGAAAAAACTATTGTGGTTACCTTTTTCAAATACAATGCAACATCCAGATATTTAAAAATTTTTTACAATGATGGATCTGCAGATTTATTTCACCCAGTGCCTGAGTTTATTTATAATAATTTAGTTCGATCTAGTGATAAAACGTCTTTTATTCACAAATATTTAGAATATGATCTCAATTTTAAACGTGTTTCCATGCAATAAATAATAAAGCCATCTTAAAGATGGCTTTTCTTTTATCTATTTTAAGCCACTCGTGTCACTATAAATAGTCCTGCACCAACAGCTAAGGTTGTACTCATAAATAAAGAATTTTGTTTTACATGTGCTATAAAACTTTCAACTTCCTTTGCATGAGAAATAACATTATCAACCACCATCAACCCGCCATTGGCTTTTAACAACCTTTGCAAATCGAACCAATAATCACAATAAGCATCACGCTCAGCATCAACTAAAATAAATTCGAACTCATCTTTACACTCATGCAAATAAGCTTTTGCATCTGTTACTTTAAAATCAATAAAGTCATCCAATTTCAAATTTTCTGCATTTTTCTTAGCAATTGCCGTTCTATCTTTATCTATTTCTAATGTTGTTACAGTACCACCTATATCTTTTACTGCATTTGCCAACCATAAAGTTGAATAACCCGTAGATGTACCTATTTCTAGAATATTTTTGGCTTGTTTACTACGTATCAAAATATTCAGTAATTCAGCAGATTCAGGCTCTATATTTCGATAACGTGCTAGACGATTCGACTGTGAGGCATCATACCGCTTAAACTCTTGATATATTTTTGCTACTTCCTGAATAAATACATTGTGCTCCATGAAACATCCTTGTTGATAAAATTAATTTTTAAAATATATCGCCAACTTCAAGCAAAAATAAAAAACTCTTTTATTCAGTTTCCTGGATTAACTTAAAGCGTTCCATTTCACGATCATCAGCTGTTGTAATTGTTTCAGTAAACATCACTAATGGTCGAACCCACATTGAATAATCACCATAGAGGCATTGATACACTACTAATTTCTCACCTGTTTCACTATGAGTAGCAACATGAAAGACCTGATACAAATTGCCCTTGTAGTGCTGATAAATTCCTCTTTTTAAGCTCATGATAACCTCACATTTCAAGTTTTCAATATCATAACTTGATTCAATTTTTATGATATATATTTTGATTTATTTCCGTAAATATTCATTGAAATTTCACATTTTGTCCCAATATCTATTGGTATAGACAGTTATATATATCTGATTAAGTTTAGTATTTTTACAATTATCTAAAAAACCGATCATATATATAAAAACAAACTGTTTCCTCTATTTTATTGTTTGTTCTATGATTCTTTCATCAAATAAATATTTACTCCTTTGGAGACGTTAGCAATGTTAGACCAAAATACTTCAGCTCAATTAAAGACACTTCTTGAACGCCTTGAAAGCCCAATTGAAATTGTTGCGACTTTAAATGGTTCTGATAAATCAGACAAAATTAAAGAACTTGTGACTGAAATTGCTGCACTTTCTAATTTAGTCACTGCTCGTTTTGACGGTACTAATTCTCGTGCGCCAAGCTTTGGTATTGCTAAAGTAGGTGAGCAACCTCGCGTAAACTTTGCTGGTTTACCAATGGGACATGAGTTCACTTCTTTGATTCTTGCATTGTTACAAGTATCAGGTTATGCACCTAAAGTTTCTGATGAAGTTCTTGCTCAAATTAAAGGTTTAAACCTAACTGCTGACTTCGATGTATTTGTATCTTTAAGCTGCCATAACTGTCCTGACGTTGTTCAAGCGCTTAACTTAATTGCAATTAACAATCCAGGTACAACTGCAACTATGATTGATGGTGCATTCTTCCAAGACGAAGTTGAAGAACGCAAAATTATGGCAGTTCCAATGCTATTCCAAAATGGTGAGCACATTGGTCAAGGTCGTATGACTTTGGAAGAAATTATTGCAAAGTTAGATACAAATTCTGCTGTAAAAGATGCTGAGAAGTTAAATGCAAAAGAAGCATTTGATGTATTGGTAATTGGTGGTGGTCCTGCAGGTAACACTTCTGCAATTTATGCTGCACGTAAAGGTATTCGTACAGGTATCGTCGCTGAACGCATGGGCGGTCAGGTGATGGATACTATGGATATTGAAAACTTTACATCAGTACAAAAAACTCAAGGTCCTAAATTTGCTGCTGAAATGGAAGCACACGTTCGTGAATATGGTGTAGACATCATGAACTTACAACGTGTATCTGACATTAAAGGTGCAGATCAAACAGCAAATGGCTTAGTTGAAGTCACTTTAGAGAATGGTGCAAAACTAGAATCTAAAACAGTGATTCTTTCAACAGGTGCACGTTGGAGAGAAATGAATGTTCCTGGTGAGCAAGAATACCGTACTCGTGGTGTTGCTTACTGCCCACACTGTGACGGTCCATTATTCAAAGGCAAACGTGTTGCTGTGATTGGTGGTGGTAACTCAGGTGTAGAAGCAGCGATTGACCTTGCGGGTATTGTTGAACACGTAACATTGGTTGAGTTTGATACTAAATTACGTGCTGACCAAGTGCTTCAAGATAAATTGAACAGCTTGCCAAACACAACAGTCATCAAAAATGCGTTATCTACAGAAGTGGTGGGTGATGGTTCACAAGTAACTGCACTTAAATACAAAGACCGTGCAACAGATGAAATTAAAACGGTTGAGCTTGCTGGTATCTTTGTACAAATTGGTTTGTTACCAAACACAGACTTCTTAAAAGAAACTGCTGTTGAGCTTTCAAACCGTGGTGAGATTATAATTAACGACCGTAACGAAACCAATGTAAAAGGTGTATTTGCCGCAGGTGACTGTACAACTGTTCCTTACAAGCAAATTATCATTGCGACAGGTGAAGGTGCTAAAGCTTCTCTATCTGCTTTTGATTATATTATTCG
>NZ_JCAKNB010000006.1:0-181802 GCF_059515905.1 Acinetobacter sp. FY731
ATCGTACGTGTTGGTGAAGAAGTTGAAATCGTTGGTATTAAAGATACAGTTAAAACAACTGTAACTGGCGTAGAAATGTTCCGTAAACTTCTTGATGAAGGTCGTGCGGGCGAGAACTGTGGTGTTCTTCTACGTGGTACTAAGCGTGAAGACGTTCAACGTGGTCAAGTACTTGCTAAACCAGGTGCAATCAAGCCGCATACTAAATTCGACGCAGAAGTATATGTACTTTCTAAAGAAGAAGGTGGTCGTCATACTCCATTCCTTAACGGTTACCGTCCACAGTTCTACTTCCGTACAACTGACGTAACTGGCGCTATCGCTCTTCAAGACGGCGTAGAAATGGTTATGCCTGGTGACAACGTAGAAATGTCAGTAGAATTAATCCACCCAATCGCAATGGACCCAGGTCTACGTTTTGCGATCCGTGAAGGTGGTCGTACAGTTGGTGCTGGTGTAGTTGCTAAAGTAACTGCATAATCGCTAAAGGTATTTCAAGTTGGGGCTTCGGCTCCAACTTGTTTTGTAGGTCAGTAGTTCAATTGGTAGAGCGTCGGTCTCCAAAACCGAATGTTGGGGGTTCGAGTCCCTCCTGACCTGCCATTTTTTTAAAAAAAACTTGATGCTGGTTAAATTGGTCATATAATAAGTCGCGAGTTCTACGACGAGTACAAAAATGTCGAATGATAAATCGCGTGACGCATTAAGCGAAGCGCCAATTCCTCAAAGAAATAATTCTGCTGAAATCGTAAGCTCTAGTTCGCCGATAGATTATATTTTATGGATAATATCTATAATTTTATTTATCGCTGCAATGCTGACAAATCAACATTTGCCGGGATATTGGGCGCCTGCGAGCGATGTTTGGGTTCGGGTTGGGGTGATTTTGGCTTGTATCGTAGCCGCTTTAGGTTTATTATACGCCACCCATCAAGGCAAAGGCTTTGTTCGTTTATTGAAAGATTCTCGAATAGAGTTGCGTCGAGTGACCTGGCCAACCAAAAACGAAACTGTGACCACATCTTGGCAAGTTTTATTGGTTGTAATCATTGCTGCAATCGTTTTGTGGTGTTTTGATTATATTTTAGGCTGGTTAATGAAGTTTATTATCGGGTAAGAGAGCTATGAAACGTTGGTACATTATTCATGCCTATTCAGGTTATGAAAAACAAGTGATGCGTTCGCTTAATGATCGAATCCAGCGTAGCGCTGTTGCCGATAGCTTTGGTGAAGTCCTTGTCCCTACTGAAGAAGTAGTGGAAATGAAGGAAGGTAAAAAGCGTAAGTCTGAGCGTAAATTCTTTCCTGGCTATGTGTTAGTCGAAATGGAAATGAATGATGATACTTGGCACATTGTAAAAGAGTGTCCAAAAGTACTTGGCTTTATTGGTGGTACTGCAGAAAAACCTGCACCTATTACTCAAAAAGAAGCTGATGCTATTTTAGCTCGTGTACGTAACACTGGTGAAGCACCTCGTCCTAAGACGATGTTTGAACCAGGTGAAGAATTATTAGTTGTAGATGGTCCATTCACTGACTTTAAAGGTGTGGTGGAAGAAGTTCTATACGAAAAGTCGCGTTTAACGTTGACTATTAATGTATTTAACCGACCAACTCAAGTTGAACTGGAATTTCGTCAAGTCGAAAAATCGGTTTAATTGGAATTGGTTGAAAACGCCCGATTTTTTTAAGATTGGGCATTGTTGTTGTAACGGTTATCGTTACTTGAAAACGTTGGGGAGCCTTAATCGGCGTTTGTACCCAGAGGTAATTTGAAATGGCTAAGAAGATTGACGGCTATATCAAGCTGCAAGTTCCAGCTGGTAAAGCGAATCCATCTCCACCGATTGGTCCTGCACTAGGTCAACGTGGTGTTAACATCATGGCATTCTGTAAAGAATTCAATGCTGCTACACAAAAAGTTGAAGCTGGTTTACCAATTCCTGTAGTGATTACTGTGTACAACGATAAGTCGTTCACATTCATCATGAAAACTCCTCCTGCTGCTATTCTTCTTAAGAAAGCTGCTGGTATCCAAAAGGGTTCGGCTGTACCTAACAAAACTAAAGTTGGTAAGTTGACTCGCGCTCAATTGGAAGAAATTGCGACTACTAAAGAACCAGATTTAACTGGTGCTGATTTAGACGCACGTGTACGTACCATTGCTGGTTCTGCGCGTTCTATGGGCTTGGAAGTGGAGCTTTAAGACATGGCTAAATTAACTAAACGTCAAAAAGCTATTGCAGCTGCTGTAGAAGCAAACAAAGTTTATACTTTGGAAGAAGCTGTACAGGTATTAACAAGCCTTCCTGCTGTTAAATTCAAAGAATCTTTGGATGTTTCAGTAAACCTAGGTGTTGATCCTCGTAAATCAGACCAAGTTGTTCGTGGCGCGACTATACTTCCTGCAGGTACTGGTAAAACTGTACGTGTTGCTGTGTTTGCTCAAGGTGCTGCTGCTGAAGCTGCTAAAGCTGAAGGCGCTGACATCGTTGGTTTTGATGACTTAGCTGAAAGCATTCAAGCTGGTAACCTTGACTTCGACGTGGTAATTGCTGCTCCTGATGCAATGCGCGTTGTTGGTAAGTTAGGTACTATTCTTGGTCCACGTGGCTTAATGCCAAACCCTAAAGTGGGTACTGTAACTCCTGACGTAGCTGGCGCTGTTAAAAACGCTAAAGCTGGTCAAGCACGTTACCGTGTAGACAAGGCTGGTATTATCCATGCTGCGATCGGTCAAGTAGGTTTCTCTGAAGAAGCTGTTCGCTCAAACCTTGAAGCTCTTGTAGCTGACCTTAAGAAAGCAAAACCTGCTACTTCTAAAGGTGTTTACATCAAAAAGATCACTTTAAGCTCAACTATGGGTCCTGGTCTTACTGTTGATGTAGCAAGCGTTTCTAAATAAGTTTCGACTTATTAAAGAATTTTAAAGCCCTGAGTAAAAATTAAAGTGTTGCTTTAATTTTTACACAAGAAACGCTCCGTCGTATTTTGCAAACTTAGGCAAACTTTGAATTGATAAATATTTGTTTATCAGCGTCAAAGACCTCAGGCGAAGAAAGTTTTTATGCTTTTTTCTTAATATTCCAGCCGGAGTAGACGCGGTGGTGTGATTTGTTCATCCTCCGCGTGTTGATTTAGAGATAAATCAACGAAATTGGGAGTGCATTCTGTGAATGCATAAATCACCGTTAGGAGGTTTTACAATGGCTCTTCTTATCGAAGGCAAAAAACAGATCGTAGCTGAAGTAACTGAAGTTGCTTCTACTGCATTTGCTGCTGTTGTTGCTGACTACCAAGGTTTAACAGTAGAACAATTAACTGCTCTACGTGTTGAAGCTCGTAAACTAGGTGTTGCTACTCGTGTAGTTCGTAACACTTTGGCTAAGCGCGCTCTTCAAGATACTCAATTCAATATCTTGAACGAAGACCTTGTTGGCCCAACAATTTTAGCTTTCTCAACTTCTGAAGACGACATGGGCGCAGCTGCTCGCTTGTTTGAAGAATTTGCTAAAACTAACAAAGCATTTGAACTTAAAGCTGCTGCATTTGACGGCAAACTTTATAAAGGTGCTGAAGTTAGCGTTATTGCGAATCTTCCAAACCAAGAAAAAGCGCTTACTATGCTTGCAAACGTTCTTCAAGCTCCTATTTCGAAATTGGGTCGCCTTATTACTGCGCTCAAAGAGAAAAACGAGTCAGAAGCTGCATAAGCTTAAACTTAAACACACATCATTCAATACCCATTTGGAGTTAATCTCATGGCTTTAACAAACGAAGAAATCTTAAACGCAGTTTCTGAAAAAACTGTTCTTGAACTTGTTGAACTTATTTCTGCTTTCGAAGAAAAATTCAACGTATCTGCTGCTGCTGTAGCTGTAGCTGCTGGTCCTGCTGCTGGTGCTGCTGCTGAAGAGCAATCAGAATTCAATGTTGAGTTGACTTCTTTCGGTGCTAACAAAGTAGCTGTAATTAAAGCAGTTCGTGAAGTTACTGGTCTTGGTCTTAAAGAAGCTAAAGATTTAGTTGAAGGCGCTCCTTCACTTCTTAAAGAAGGCATTTCTAAAGAAGAAGCTGAAGAACTTAAGAAAAAGCTTGATGAAACTGGCGCTACAATTACTGTTAAGTAATTTTGCCAGGGGGCAAATTTTAATTTGACCCCAAAAATTGGCTGATGGCTCTTGGGTCATCAGCCTTTTTGCGTTACAATAATCGGCTCGATTTTTGTTTGTGTGGCTTAAAATCCACCAGTCAATAAAAGATATATAAAATCAAACGCTTACCAATATTTTTTTAAGTTTGAAAATATTGTTAAGCGTTTTAATACCACTATAATTTGCAGCATTTGTCTAAGTGGTGGCCATATCGGCCTGCGTAATTCCTTCTAAACTCGTTCTGCAGGCGAGTTTAGTTTACTTTCCGAGGACTCCAGATGGCATACTCATATACCGAAAAGAAACGGATCCGTAAGAATTTTGGTAAATTGCCCCAAGTAATGGATGCTCCGTACTTGCTAGCGATTCAAGTTGACTCGTACAGAACATTCTTACAAGATGGCAAAACTCCAAAAAACCGCGAAGATATCGGTCTCCAAGCCGCATTTCGTTCAGTTTTTCCTATAGAAAGTTATTCTGGCAATGCTGCTTTAGAATTTGTTGAGTATAGTCTTGGTAAGCCTGAGTTTGATGTGCGTGAATGTATTCTTCGCGGCTCAACTTATGCGGCACCAATGCGCGTTAAAATTCGTTTGATCCTAAAAGATCGCGAAACAAAATCTATTAAAGATGTGCGTGAGCAAGAAGTGTACATGGGTGAAATGCCACTCATGACAGATAACGGTACATTCGTTATTAACGGTACTGAACGTGTAATCGTATCTCAATTACACCGTTCACCAGGCGTATTCTTCGATCACGATAAAGGCAAAACACATTCAAGTGGTAAAGTTCTTTATTCTGCTCGTATCATTCCTTACCGTGGTTCATGGTTAGATTTTGAATTTGATGCGAAAGATTTAGTATACGTACGTATCGACCGTCGTCGTAAATTATTAGCAACTGTTGTACTTCGTGCTTTAGGTTATAAAGATGAGCAGATCTTAGATTTATTCTTTGAGAAAGTTCCTGTTTACCTAGACATGGGTAGCTACCAAATTGACCTTGTGCCTGAGCGCCTTCGTGGTGAAATGGCTCAATTCGACATTCTTGATGCTGACGGCAAAGCGATTGTTGAACAAGGTAAACGTATTAATGCGCGTCATGTTCGTCAAATGGAAGCTGCTGGCTTAACTAAGCTTTCAGTTCCTGATGAATACTTGTATGAACGTATTACTGCTGAAGACATCGCTTTACGTGATGGCGACGTAATTGCTGCAAACACAGTATTGAGCCATGAGATCATGGTTAAGATTGCAGAAGGCGGCGTGAAGCAGTTCAATATTCTGTTCACAAATGACATTGATCGTGGTTCATTCATTGCAGACTCTCTACGTGCAGATACGACTACTAGTCGTGAAGAAGCACTTGTAGAAATCTACAAGGTAATGCGTCCAGGCGAGCCACCAACAAAAGAAGCTGCTGAAAACTTATTCAACAACTTATTCTTCTCATCTGAGCGTTATGACTTATCTCCTGTAGGTCGTATGAAGTTCAACCGTCGTTTAGGTCGTCCTTACGAAGTTGGTACAGATCAGAAGTCACGTGAAGTTGAAGGTATTTTATCGAACGAAGATATCACTGATGTTTTAAAAACATTAATTGAAATTCGTAACGGTAAAGGTGAAGTAGACGATATCGATCACTTAGGTAACCGTCGTGTTCGTTCTGTTGGTGAAATGACAGAAAACCAATTCCGTGTTGGTTTAGTTCGTGTTGAGCGTGCTGTTAAAGAGCGCTTAAGCCAAGCAGAAACTGATAACTTGTCTCCGCAAGATTTAATTAATGCGAAGCCTGTTGCTGCTGCAATCAAAGAATTCTTTGGTTCAAGCCAGTTATCTCAGTTCATGGACCAAAACAACCCATTATCTGAAATCACGCATAAACGTCGTGTATCAGCTCTTGGTCCCGGTGGTTTGACTCGTGAACGTGCGGGCTTTGAAGTACGTGACGTACATCAAACTCACTACGGTCGTGTATGTCCAATTGAAACACCTGAGGGTCCAAACATTGGTTTGATCAACTCGCTTTCTGTATATGCTAAAGCGAACAACTTTGGTTTCTTAGAAACTCCATACCGTAAAGTTGTTGATGGCCGTGTTACTTTAGATATCGAATACTTATCTGCAATTGAAGAAGTAGGTACTGTAATTGCACAGGCCGATTCTGCAGTTGATGCTGATGGTAACTTATTAGAAGAAGTTGTATCTGTACGTCACCAAGGTGATTTCGTACGTATGCCTCCTGAAAAAGTAACGCATATGGATGTATCTGCTCAGCAGGTTGTATCTGTAGCTGCGTCACTTATTCCGTTCCTTGAACACGATGATGCTAACCGTGCATTGATGGGTTCAAACATGCAACGTCAGGCTGTTCCTACGTTAATCGCAGACAAGCCACTTGTTGGTACTGGTATGGAAGCGAACGTAGCACATGACTCTGGTGTATGTGTGATCGCGAAACGTGGTGGTCGTATCGAATTTGTTGATGCATCGCGTGTAGTTATTCGTGTAAATGAAGACGAAATGATTGCAGGTGAAGCGGGTGTAGATATCTACAACCTTATCAAATACACACGTTCTAACCAAAATACATGTATTAACCAAAAAGTACTTGTTAGCCTAGGCGATCAAGTTGGTCGTGGTGACGTGCTTGCTGATGGTCCATCTACTGATGGCGGTGAATTGGCTCTTGGTCAAAACATGCGTGTAGCGTTCATGACTTGGAACGGTTACAACTATGAAGACTCGATCTTATTATCTGAACGTGTTCTTCAAGAAGATCGTTTAACTTCGATTCATATTCAAGAACTTTCATGTGTTGCTCGTGATACTAAGTTAGGTGCAGAAGAAATTACTGCCGATATTCCTAATGTAGGTGAAGCTGCATTATCGAAACTTGATGAGTCAGGTATTGTTTATATCGGTGCTGAAGTTGCTGCTGGTGACATCCTTGTAGGTAAAGTAACGCCTAAAGGTGAAACACAGTTAACACCAGAAGAAAAATTGCTTCGTGCAATCTTCGGTGAAAAAGCTGCTGACGTTAAAGACTCATCTTTACGTGTATCTTCAAGCGTTAAAGGTACAGTTATTGACGTTCAAGTGTTTACACGTGATGGTCTTGAAAAAGATGAACGTGCTCAAGCAATTGAAAAAGCTCAGCTTGATGCATACCGTAAAGATTTGAAAGAAGAATTCAAAATCTTTGAAGAAGCTGCTCGTGAACGTATCATTCGTTTATTGAATGGCAAAGAATCTAACGGTGGCGGTACAACTAAACGTGGTGACAAGCTTTCTGAAGCTGTGTTGTCTGGTTTAGAGCTTGTTGATTTGTTGGATATCCAACCAGTTGATGAAGCAATCGCAGAGCGTTTAACTCAAATTCAGGTGTTCTTGAAAGAGAAGAGCCAAGAAATTGATGAGAAATTTGCAGAGAAGAAACGCAAACTTTCTACAGGTGATGAACTTACAACTGGCGTATTGAAAGTTGTTAAAGTTTACTTAGCTGTTAAACGTCGCATCCAACCGGGTGACAAAATGGCGGGTCGTCATGGTAACAAAGGTGTTGTATCAAACATCTTACCAGTAGAAGACATGCCACACGATGCAAATGGTGTTCCAGTTGATATCGTACTTAACCCTCTAGGTGTACCTTCACGTATGAACGTGGGGCAGATTCTAGAAACTCACTTGGGTATGGCTGCTCGCGGTCTTGGCGAAAAAATCGACAAGATGATGCAAGAGCAACGTACGATCATGGAGCTTCGTGAATTCTTAGATAAGATTTACAACAAAGTTGGTGGCGAGCAAGAAGATCTTGATAGCTTAACTGACCAAGAAGTTCTAGCACTTTCTAAGAACTTGCGTAAAGGTGTTCCTTTAGCAACTCCTGTATTTGACGGTGCTGATGAAGGTCAAATTAAAGAGTTATTAGAACTTGCGGGCATTTCACGTACTGGTCAAACAGTATTGTATGATGGTCGTACAGGTGAACGTTTTGATCGTCCTGTAACTGTTGGTTACATGTACATGTTGAAACTGAACCACTTGGTAGACGACAAAATGCATGCGCGTTCTACTGGTTCTTATTCTCTAGTTACGCAACAGCCGCTTGGTGGTAAAGCACAATTCGGTGGTCAGCGTTTCGGTGAGATGGAAGTTTGGGCACTTGAAGCATACGGTGCAGCTTACACGCTACAAGAAATGCTTACAGTTAAGTCGGATGACGTTGAAGGTCGTACTCGTATCTACAAGAACATTGTAGATGGAAACCATTATATGGATCCAGGTATGCCAGAATCGTTCAACGTATTGACCAAAGAGATCCGTTCTTTAGGTATCAACATTGAACTGAAAAATGGTGACTAATTAGTTCCATTTAATCCCCCTAACCCCTTTTGAGAAAGGGGGAGTTCTTACTCGAAAGGGTTGGAGCTTCCCTCCTTAGAAAAAAGGAGGGATTGAGGGAGGATTACTCAGTTAAAAAACAATATTTGTGACCCAGTTGTTGAGTGAAAATCTCCACAACACACGGAGAAAAAAATTGAAAGACTTGCTCGATATCATGCGCAAAAAGACGGATTCAGACGGTCATGCTCCAGTAGAGTTTGATCGCATCCGTATTGGTCTTGCGTCACCAGAAATGATTAAGTCATGGTCTCATGGTGAAGTTAAAAAACCTGAAACCATTAACTATCGTACGTTCAAACCAGAACGTGATGGTTTATTCTGTGCCAAAATCTTTGGTCCAGTAAAAGATTACGAATGCTTGTGTGGTAAATACAAGCGTATGAAATACAAAGGCGTCATTTGTGAAAAATGTGGCGTTGAAGTAACAACTGCGAAAGTTCGTCGTGAACGTATGGGTCACATCGAATTAGCTTCTCCAGTTGCACATATTTGGTTCTTGAAATCATTACCAAGCCGTATCGGTTTATTACTTGATATGACGCTTCGTGATATCGAACGTGTATTGTATTTCGAATCTTATGTTGTAACTGACCCAGGTATGACTCCATTTGAGAAATACCAACTTCTTAACGATGAAGAGTACTTCAATGCGTTAGAAGAACACGGTGATGAATTCACTGCGAAAATGGGTGCAGAAGCAGTTCAAGATTTGTTGAAAGATATCGATCTTGAAAACGAAATTTCTCGTTTACGTGAAGAAATTCCAAATACAACTTCAGAAACAAAGCTTAAGAAATCTTCTAAGCGTTTGAAGTTAATGGAAGCGTTTAAAGAGTCGAACAACAAACCAGAATGGATGGTGTTAACAGTACTTCCTGTACTTCCACCAGATCTTCGTCCGTTAGTTCCTCTTGAAGGTGGTCGTTTCGCGACTTCTGACTTGAACGATCTTTACCGTCGTGTGATTAACCGTAACAACCGTTTAAAACGTCTTCTAGACCTTGCTGCTCCAGACATTATCGTACGTAACGAAAAACGTATGTTACAAGAGTCTGTAGATGCATTGTTAGACAACGGTCGTCGTGGTCGTGCAATTACTGGTTCGAACAAACGTCCTCTTAAATCTTTGGCAGATATGATCAAAGGTAAACAAGGTCGTTTCCGTCAAAACTTACTTGGTAAGCGTGTTGACTACTCGGGCCGTTCGGTAATTACAGTAGGTCCTACTTTACGTTTGCACCAATGTGGTCTTCCGAAAAAAATGGCACTTGAATTATTCAAGCCATTCATTTTCGCTAAATTACAAGCATCTGGCCAAGCAACAACCATTAAAGCTGCGAAGAAAATGGTTGAGCGCGAAACTCCAGAAGTTTGGGACGTTCTTGCATCTGTAATTCGTCAACACCCTGTAATGTTGAACCGTGCGCCAACACTTCACCGTTTAGGTCTTCAAGCATTTGAACCTATTCTTATTGAAGGTAAAGCGATCCGTCTTCACCCGTTAGTTTGTGCGGCATTTAACGCCGACTTTGACGGTGACCAAATGGCGGTACACGTACCATTAACACTTGAAGCTCAATTAGAAGCTCGTGCGTTAATGATGTCGACAAACAACATCTTGTCTCCAGCGAACGGTGAACCAATCATCGTACCTTCTCAAGACGTTGTCTTGGGCTTGTATTACATCACTCGTGATGCGATCAATGCCAAAGGTGAAGGCATGGTGTTTGCGGATACTGACGAAGTAAACCGTGCACTTGCAACAGGTCAAGTAGATTTACACGCTCGTGTTAAAGCACGTGTACATCAAACTGTAATTGACGAAGATGGTAACCGTGAACAGCAAACGATTGTTGTAGATACAACTCCTGGTCGTTGCTTACTTTGGGAAGTTGTTCCTGAAGGTATGGATTTCCAACAAATTAACCTTGAGATGACTAAAAAGAACATCTCTAAGTTAATTAACTCTTGCTACCGTAAATTAGGTCTTAAAGATACAGTTATCTTTGCTGACCAATTGATGTACTTGGGCTTCCGTCAAGCGACTCGTTCAGGCGTTTCTGTTGGTATGGAAGACATGTTAATTCCACCAAACAAAGAAGCGATCATTGCAAAATCTGAAGCTGAAGTTCGTGAAATCGAACAACAGTTTGAACAAGGTTTCGTAACTGCTGGTGAGCGTTATAACAAAGTTGTCGATATTTGGGCGCGTACAAACGACCAAGTAGCGAAAGCGATGATGGATAACTTATCTTTCACAACTGTTAAAAACAAACAGGGTGAAGATGAGAAGCAAAAATCATTCAACTCAATCTACATGATGTCTGACTCTGGTGCCCGTGGTTCGGCAGCTCAGATTCGTCAGCTTGCAGGTATGCGTGGTTTGATGGCTAAGCCAGATGGCTCGATCATTGAAACGCCTATTAAAGCGAACTTCCGTGAAGGTTTGACAGTACTTCAGTACTTCATTTCAACACACGGTGCACGTAAAGGTTTGGCCGATACAGCACTTAAAACAGCAAACTCGGGTTACTTAACTCGTCGTCTAGTAGACGTAGCGCAAGACTTAGTGATTACTGAGCCAGATTGCGGTACTTTAGGCGGTCTTGTAATGACTCCGTTCATTCAAGGTGGCGATGTAATCGAGAACTTAGGTACTCGAGTTCTTGGTCGTGTACTTGCTGAAGACGCGAAAAAACCAGGTTCTGATGATGTAATTCTTCCACGTAATACATTAATCGATGAAAAACTTGCTAACTACTTAGAAGAGCAAGGTGTCGATGAAGTTAAAGTGCGTTCAGTAATTGCATGTGAATCTACATTTGGTGTTTGTGCGAAATGTTATGGTCGTGACCTAGCTCGCGGTCACTTGGTAAACCCAGGTGAATCTGTGGGTGTAATGGCTGCTCAATCAATTGGTGAGCCAGGTACACAGTTAACAATGCGTACGTTCCACGTAGGTGGTGCTGCGAGCCGAACTTCTGCTGCTAATAGCATTCAAGTTCGTAACAAAGGTACAGTACGTTTCCATAATGTGAAAACAGTACAGCATGCGAAAGGTCACTTAGTATCAACTTCACGTTCAGGTGAAATTGGTATTGCTGATGATATCGGTCGTGAACGCGAACGTTATAAAATCCCTTACGGTGCATCAATCATCATTAAAGATGGTGAGACTGTTGAAGCAGGCGGTATTGTTGCAACTTGGGATCCGCATACACATCCACTTGTTACAGAATTCGCAGGTAAAGTACGTTTCAGCCAAATCGCTGATGGCGTAACTGTTACATCGAAAACTGATGATGCAACAGGTATGACAACTATTGAAGTTTTACCAGTGACTTCACGTCCTGCGTCAGGCAAAGATATGCGTCCTGCTGTAGTATTAGATCAGGCTGATGGTGCTGAACAGTTCTACTTCTTACCACAAAACACAATTCTTTCTGTCCGTGATGGCGAAACAATTGGTGTGGGTGATGTAATTGGTCGTGTACCACAAGAATCTTCACGTACTCGTGATATTACCGGTGGTCTTCCACGCGTAGCCGATTTATTCGAAGCACGTAAACCGAAAGAGCATGCAATTCTTGCTGAGATTTCTGGTGTTGTGAGCTTTGGTAAAGAAACTAAAGGTAAGAACCGTCTTGTGATTACTCCGGATGATGGCTCTGAAATTTATGAAGAGTTAATTCCGAAATGGCGTACGATTAACGTGTTCGAAGGCGAACATGTAAACCGTGGTGAAACTGTTTCTGACGGTCCACAAAATCCACATGACATCTTACGCTTGAAAGGTGAAGTTGCGCTTACAAACTACATCGTGAACGAAGTTCAAGACGTATACCGTCTCCAAGGTGTAAAAATCAACGATAAGCACATTGAAGTCATCGTACGTCAAATGTTGCGTAAAGTTGAAATCACTGACGGTGGTGATACAAGCTTCATCAAAGGCGAACAAGTGGAATACATCCGTGTTGTTGGCGAAAACCAAGCTGTACTTGCTCAGAACAAGTTCCCAGCGAAGTTTGAACGTCAATTAATGGGTATTACAAAAGCATCGCTTTCTACTGACTCATTTATTTCTGCTGCATCGTTCCAGGAAACAACTCGTGTGTTAACTGAAGCTGCTGTAACAGGTAAAGAAGATGATTTACGTGGCTTGAAAGAAAACGTTGTTGTGGGTCGTTTGATCCCAGCGGGTACAGGTCTTGCTTACCACTTAGAGCGTCGTCGTCAAGAATCAGAAGCTGCAGAATTTGAGCTTGTAAATGATTTCTCTGATGTAGACCAAGCATTAAGCCAAGCATTTAACGAAGAATTCTAATTTATCGTTACTTGATTGCAGAAAAGGCGCCTTAGGGCGCCTTTTTTATTACTAAAAGAAAAGGAATGAGTACTTTCAAAAATATTGTAAATTTCATATATTTAATGATTAATATTAAGATGAAAAACAAGGAATAACACTGATATGAAATTTACAAAAACATTTTTAACATTAGCAGCTTTGGGTATGTCTACATTTGCATTGGCTAAACCTATGCCTTATACAATTACGGTAGAAGATAAAGCTGTTGTACCTGTTCTTAAGAAGGAAGTTATTCGTAAAGCAGATGGTCAAGATGCAACACGACACGTAGAAGCAACAATTTTTGAGGTAACGAATAAAGGAAAGGATGTTGTTGCTCGAGAAGTAGAATTTGATGATGATCAGCAGCAGTTTTCAGATAAGAAATTATCTATTCCGGTTTTAAAAGAAGGTGGTGTAATAGTACCAACATCAAAAATTGAACTCATTACAACTGTGACCCAAGATGGGCAAGTACTTTCACAAAATAAAGTAATTGATGCTGAAGGTGTTGAGTTCAAAAAGAGTCAAGTTGAACCTATAAAACGTACGCTAAAATTAAATGAAACAAAAGGTGTTGATACAACTAAAAAGGTATCTCATGTTGTAACGACTAAAGATGGTGAAAAAACACGCGATCTTTTAATTATTGATGATAATCAGTAATGCAAAAAGTAGTATATAAGAGTATGTTTAATCGAATAGTTTAGGTTTACAAGTTCAAAGTTTAATTTACATAAATCCATTAAAAATTGTTTAAAAAATGGCTAATATGAAATTAAACAAATAGGAGAAATAACATGAAAAAAGTTTTACTGATGACGGGTGCTTTAGCTGTTTCTACATTTATGTTAGCTGGCTGTGAAACAATGAATGCAGATCAACAACGAATTGGCGCAGCAGCCATTGGTGGTGCTGTTGGTGGTGGTGTTGGTAGTAAAGTGGGCGGAAGTGCTGGTGCTATTGTTGGTGCTGGTGCAGGCTCTGCAGTAGGCAGTAAAACTCAAAATGGTTCAAACCGTAATGCGGCTTACAGTGGTGTAGGTGGCGCAGTGGGTGCAATTTTAGGTAAAGAGATTATTGGTGGAAATACTGGTGCTGCTATTGGTGGTGCACTAGGTGGTGGTGCAGGTGCTGCACTCGAGCAAAAGAAATAATATCTCATTCATTTAAAATAAAAAAAGTGCAAAATATTGCACTTTTTTATTTGTACTCAGCTTTTAGGGGAGCTGTAATTGTGGCTTTATATTGAAAATGAACATTATTTAGGCTTAATTTGAAAAGTGACTTAATTGTATAAAATAATAAGAAAGAAAATATCTAGCTGATAACTGGAGTAAATTTAATAAAAAACTCTGATAAAATATAGTTTTTAACAAATACTACTTCCTATGTTTGCAATTCTTGCTGCCATTACAGTTATGTTTGGACTGTCATTGGCTCGTGTTCCTGTAGTATTCGCACTCATTATTGGTGCTGTTACAGGTGGCCTTTTGGCTGGACTTGGTGTCCATGGAACCATCGAAGCTTTTAATAGTGGATTAGGTAATGGTGCGCAAATTGCACTAGCTTATGGTGTGTTGGGTGCTTTTGCTTTGGCTTTGGCTCGTTCAGGTTTACCAGATTTACTTGCTTATAAACTGATTACTACTCTGAAAGGGGATAGTGATATAAAGGCACAAAATCGTGTTAAATACATGATCTTTGGTACTATTGGACTTGCTGCAATTTGTTCTCAGAACGTAATTCCTGTCCACATTGCTTTTATTCCAGTTCTTATTCCTCCATTACTTAGTGTATTTAATCACTTGAAATTAGACCGTCGTTTAATTGCTTGTGTGCTTACATTTGGTCTTGTGGGAACATATATGTTGGTGCCTTTCGGGTTTGGTGCAATTTTCCTAAATGATATTTTAGGACAAAACATTAATACATTTGGTAAGCCGTATGGATTGAGTATTTCATATGACCAAATTCCACATGCAATGGCGATCCCTGTATTTGGAATGTTTATTGGATTATTAATAGCAATATTTTTTAGTTACCGAAAACCTAGAGAATATGCAGATTTAAATGTTAAATCTTCACAACATTCTATTTCTAGTAGTGTGAAATGTGATGAAAATGGTAAACCAATCGTAGCTAAATTTACATTAATTATGGCTGCTATTGCCGTAGTGATGACGCTATTTGTTCAGGTTATATCAGATTCAATGATTTTGGCAGGACTTGTTGGTGTTGCTATTTTAAGTTGTGCTGGCATCTTTAAGTGGAAAGAAGCAGATGATGTTATTGTGAGCGGTATGCGCATGATGGCATTGGTTGGTTTCATTATGATTTCAGCACAAGGTTTTGCAGCTGTTATTGAGGCAACAAATCAAGTTCCTGCATTGGTTCAAGCATCTGTTCAGTGGATTGGCGATAGTCAAGGTTTAGCAGCATTCTGGATGCTACTTATTGGTTTGCTTATTACATTAGGTATTGGTTCATCTTTCTCGACTGTTCCAATTCTAGCTATTATTTATGTTCCGTTGTGCTTACAGTTTGGCTTTAGTCCTGCTGCAACAATTGCACTTATTGGTACAGCAGCAGCTCTAGGTGATGCTGGTTCACCTGCTTCAGATTCAACATTAGGTCCAACATCAGGCTTAAATATGGATGGTCAACATGACCATATGAGAGATAGTGTGGTTCCAACTTTTATTCATTACAACATTCCGTTGATGATTTTTGGTTGGATTGCAGCAATGATTTTATAGTTTTGATTTTATAAAAATATTGGAAGTTAATATATTTATTTCTGATAATTTTAGTAGGATTAAAACAATATTAATTGAATTAATAAGGTTGGATTTAAAACCAACCTTATTGGTCAATTAAAAATAAATAACAATAAAAAACAATAACTTAAAAATAAATAAAATATTAATGAAATAATATGTATTGCATAATTTTCATACTCATGTTTATTATAATATTATTCATAACAAAGGTGTTGTTAAAATGCTAAAACAAGTAGCTCTTATTGTATTAATGGGTACAGTTGCGTCTACAGCTATGGCTGGTCAGTGGCAAGTGAAAGTAGGTGGTTCATTAGTTTCACCAACGGGAAGCACTAATGTTGCAGGTCTTGGAAAGGTTGAAGCAGACTATCAATATGCATTCACACCATCTGTAGAATATTTTTTCAATGATGCTTTTTCTGCAGAATTATTATTAGCAAATCCAATTAAACATAATATTAAACTTAATGGTTCTGATTTAGATGGTACTAGTATCAAGCAGCTTCCGCCAACATTAACTTTTAAATATAACTTTGTGAATGATTCACAATTCACACCATATGTAGGTTTAGGTGCGACAGGTTTCTTTGCATTTAGCGAAAAAGGTGAGGTTGCTAAAGTTAAAAATACAGCTGGTGTAGCAGGTCAATTAGGTGTGAACTTTAAACCTGCAGATGCGAAAAACTGGGGTGTGTTTGCTGACGTACGCTATGCAGATCTTTCACCGAAAGTTCGTTTAGCTAATGATACAGAATTTAAGTTGGATATTGATCCTGTAGTTTATACATTAGGTTATAGCTACAAGTTCTAATTATTTAGAAATGTAGAATATAAGAAGCCTCATCAAATGATGGGGCTTTTTTGTGATTGAAATTTGATAATAGAATTTTTTGAATTTGCTATTGAAAAATATCGACTATGCTCCAATTCATACTATATCCAAAACAATGTATTGAATTTAAGGAGTAATGAATGAGCGAGCAAAGCGCACAAAAACATAGTTTCCAAGCTGAAGTGGCTCAGCTATTACATTTAGTGACGCATTCTCTATATTCAAACCCAGAAATTTTTCTACGTGAATTGATTTCGAATGCATCGGATGCATGTGATAAATTGCGTTTTGAAGGAATTAATCATCCTGAATATTATGAAAATGATCCTGAATTACATGTTCGTGTAAGCCTAGATAAAGACAATAAGACAATTACAATTTCAGATAATGGAATTGGTTTAACTCAACAAGAAGCGATTGATAACTTAGGTACGATTGCAAAATCGGGTACGAAAGACTTTATGTCTAAGCTTTCTGGCGATCAAAAGTCAGATGCACAATTAATTGGTCAGTTTGGTGTTGGCTTCTATTCGGGTTTTATTGTTGCTGAAAAAATTACGGTTGAATCACGTCGTGCGGGTACACCTACTAATGAGGGTGTTCGCTGGGTAAGTGGTGGAACAGGCGATTTTGAAGTTACACAAATTGAAAAAGAAAGCCGTGGTACAGATATCATTCTGCATTTACGTGATGATGCACTTGAGTACTTAGAAAGCTACAAAGTGAAGAATATTATTAATAAATATTCAGATCACATTAGCTTGCCAATTGAAATGCAAAAAGAAGTTTGGCAACAAGAAGAAGTTGCTGAAGGTGAAGAGCCTAAAGGCGGTCAATACGTTAAGAGTGATGAGTGGGAAGCAATTAACTCTGCAAGTGCTTTATGGACACGTAATAAGTCTGAAATTACGGAAGAGCAATACGTAGAATTTTATAAAAATTTAAGTCATGATTTTGAAGCACCACTTGCATGGTCACATAACCGTGTTGAGGGGAGCACGGAATATACGCAACTGCTTTATATTCCAAGCAAAGCACAAAGTAATATTTTCACGCGTGAATCGAAACCAGGCATTAAGCTGTACGTGAAACGTGTATTTATTATGGATGAAGCAGAAAATTTAATTCCAAATTATTTACGCTTTGTTCAGGGCGTGGTGGATAGTGCAGATTTACCTTTAAACGTAAGCCGTGAACTACTTCAAGAAAGCCGTGATGTAAAAACTATTCGAGAAGGTAATACACGCCGTATTCTTACCATGCTAGATGGCTTGTCTAAATCGGAAGATGAAAAAGACCAAGAGAAATTTAAAACGTTCTATGCAGAATTTGGTTCTGTCCTAAAAGAAGGATTGGGGCAAGATACAACAAATCATGAACGCATTTTAAAACTGCTTCGTTTTGCAACATCAACTAATGATGAAGTTTCAACGTCTTTGGCAGATTACAAAGCACGCATGAAAGAAGGGCAAAATGCAATTTACTACGTCACTGCCGATAGCCTAAATGCTGCAAAAAATTCTCCTCAACTAGAATTGTTTAAGAAAAAAGGCATTGAAGTATTGTTAATGTCTGAACGTGTAGATGAGTGGGCAATGGAATTTGTTCATGAGTTTGATGGCACATCTATGCAAAACGTAGCAAAAGGTGCGGTTGATTTGGGTGATCTTCAAGATGCAGAAGAGAAAAAGGCATTAGAAGAAGCAGCTGAGCAATTTAAACCTGTTGTAGAAAAGCTATCTGCTTCACTGAATCAAAAGACCAAAGAAGTACGTGTAACGACTCGTCTAGTCGATTCTCCTGCATGTTTGGTAACAAGTGATGGTGATTTATCTCCACAGCTATTACGCATGTTAAAACAAGCAGGGCAACCTGTACCTGAAATTAAGCCAATTTTAGAAATTAATCCTGAACATCCTTTGGTTAAAAAGTTAGAAAACACAGAACAGTTTGATGACTTAGCCAATGTGATTTTTGATCAGGCATTAATTGCAGAAGGTGGTTTACCAGATGATCCTGCTGAATATATTAAGCGTATTAATAGCTTATTATTGAAGTAATGATTAGATTGTATTGAATATAAAAAAAGCCTCCTTCGGGAGGTTTTTTTATACATAATTTCTGAAGGATGAAATTGCTTATATATCATTCAATTTACCAATGTAAATAATAAGAAAATACGTCCATCTTTGAATCTAAAAAACAAATTAAAATATAAATTATGATCTATAATAACGATGTTTGGTTTTAACCTTAAGTTTTGGAGTTAAATTTATGAAATTGTTTCTATCTCTCGTTGCTGTTATCAGTGTTTCATTGGGTTCTATGCAAGTAGCCGTTGCACATATTTCGGAAAAGACAGGTAGTCATCAGTCAAAAGTTTCTGTAAGTAAAGAACTAAGTCATGTAGAAATTAATCCATTTGTAGATCAACAACGTTTAGCAAAAGCTGAAGTTGAAAAGTCCCAAATTGATTCAAAAATGGCTAAAAAGAAACGCTTTGTTCGTGAAGGTCGTGTTATGAAATATAAATCAGTTGTATAACTGTTGTTGTAAAAAGCCCATCTAAAGATGGGCTTAAATTTATGCATTTTTAATATGAGAGTTTAAGGCATTCAGTAAATCTAGCGTGGCTATAGGCTGTGTTAACGATGCGATGATTTCTTGGATTTTTTGCCAATTTAAGCCTTGTTGGCGGGTAAATGTAACGTAAGGATAAGCAAGTTCCTGTTTATTAAGTATTAAACGATTTTTGCCACAAATTAAACGAATTTTCCCACGTTCTTCTAAAAATAATAACGGGGTTTCAGTATGTGCTTCATCTTCTTCAAAGAGAATAAATTTTCGGTTTGACACTAAACTTTGTGGAATAAAGGGAAAGTATGAGTCTTTTTGCCACACAATGATGTTGGAAGAAGTATAGGTTTTAAAAAGTGATTCATCACTATTCAATGCGTCTTTTAAGTCTTGCCATTTAAGTTGCCGAATTGCTGAAAATTCACGAGATAAATTTTGGCTGTATAATTTCAGCGAATGTATCGCTTCTATCTCATCTTCAGCTCCCATATATATAATATATTGGGTGAAGTTCCCGATAGATGTTGTTTCTTCTGCCATGAAAATTGGACGATCAATCAAATTTCCAATATTTAATGCATTAATAAGAATAATACTGCGTGAATTTTCTTGAGTAGGCAGACAATATAGCGAAGATTCAGCATCATTAATGCGAATAGGTGTTACAGGAAAGTCTATGTCATTTAGGCGAACATGTTGGAGTTTTGGAGTGGTTTGTTGTATTGGGGCTTCCAATAAAACGGGTTCTTCTACGTTTAAATTGACCGAATGATTGACTTTATTTTCTGCTAAATCATTTTTTAATGTGGGGTTATGTTTAGTTTGAGACTCTTCCACAATCACATTTTGTGTATTCTTTTGCGTTGTTTGTGGAAGTGGATCTGCTTTTTGTGTCGATATTTTAGGGTTTATAACACCCAGTTGAGCCAAATGAGATGCAACGATTTTGACCTCGTTTTTAACAAAACCTTTTGGAAGATATTGTTGAAAAATAGGTTCATCAAATAAAGCACAAATATCCTGAAGGCGCTTTTTTGTTTGAGCCGTTTCGAAAAGTGAAAGAGAACCATGCTCTAAGCTTGCTGTTAGTGCTTTAAGTTCTACAATGTATTTAACTTTTTCAATATTGTTCATTTTTAGTGGCTCAAATGAGCTTGTTCACCTTTTTTAAGTAGCTACCTAAAACAATATTTAGTGCTAATTCAACGAGTTTATATTCTGAAGAATGCGGATTTTGATATTTCTCTGCCATTTCAATTAAATGTTGAACATTGATTGCTTGAGGAGAGACTTCATTTCGTATGAGTGCTTGCAAGAGAGGTAAATGCATAATGAACTCGAAGATTTAGGTGTGATTGTGGTTTATGTGCAGTGAATTGAGCAACATAAACAATATATTGAATCAACAACTTCGTTACTTCTTTGAATAATAATCAATCGAATTGAAAATGCAAAGAAAAAAGCCATCTATTTAGATGGCTTTTTCAACAAATAAACGATTTTATTTGTGCGGAACTTCACATTGATCATCTGCACATGTAGGTGCATTTTCTGCATTTGTTTCAGCTGCAGCAGGAGTTTCAAGCGCTTTTTCCATAACTTGTTTAAATACTTCAGTTGGTTGGGCACCCGCTAAAGCAACACGCTGGTCAAATACAAAGAATGGAACACCTGTTACTTGTAACTGATCACGTGCCACATCTTCATCAAATTTAACGAAATCTGCATATTCTTCAGAATCGAGTAAATCATCAACTTCGACAGGGTTTAAACCAATACGAGATGCAACATCTTCAAGCGTTTCGCGCTCACCAATTGGTAAGCCTTGTGTCATATAACTAAAAAATAATGCTTCTTTGGCTTCTGAACCTAAACCTTTACTTTGAGCAAGGTGAATTAAGCGATGCGCATTGAATGTATTGCCTGAGTTTGCACCTTCCCAGTTAAATTCAATTCCTTCTTCTTTTGCCATAGCCGCAATATTGCGCTGCATTTCTTCAACTTCTTCGAGCGTACGACCATACTTTTGTGCCAAACGCTCAGAGTTTGAAATTTCTTGGCGTACAGGTGCATCTGAATCTAATTGATAGCTGTGCCAATGAACTTCTAGTTCTACACCTGCTTCAGTTGCCGCTTTTTCTAATCTTTTTTTACCAATATAACAAAATGGGCAAACTACATCTGACCAAATATCTACACGCATGAGAATTCTCTTTTTTTCATTACTTGTTTTTAAAGTGGGGATAGTTTGAATAAATTAAAGCATGAAATTCATAATTTGGTGTTAAACGTACAAAATGTCATAAGAAATTAACCTGTTTATACCGTTTTTTCTAATTTTATAAAACCTTTAAAAATAAAGTGTTGTTACGGTTGGAGATTGCATTTTGTATAAAAAACATGCAATTATAATGTTCAAATTGACTATACTTTTGTATAGGAGAAAACAATGAAACGCGTGGTTTTAGTCATTGCTGCTACAACATTGAGTATTTTTGGATATTTAATTTATCAATACAAAGTACAACAAAATGAATTGGCACAATTAAAAATTTATCAATCGGTTATACAAGATAAAGGTGAATTGATTTTTGAGTCAGCGCAAAAGTGGCAAAAACCAATTTCAGTAGATTTAAACACAACAGATTTAGAAGGCGATTATAAAATTATGGCGGACTTTGTGCTGAATTTTATGGTGCAAAGCGCGGAAGCTCGAAATACGTATTTACGTGAATTAAAAGCGTTAAAGTGGGATAAGTTTTTAGATGTAAATCGTTTAGAAAAAGATAAAAAAAATAAATATGAAGAAACGGAAATTATGTTTATTGCTGTAAAAGAGGTCATGACTCGTTATCAAGAAAGTATGGAACGACGTGATGAATTGGCATTAAACGAGGCGAAACATTTAAAAGTAAATCCGCGTTTTCGTCGTTATTTAACAGAGTCGATGAAAGAAGTAGTGAAACAAAATAACGGGCAAGAGTTATTTGAACTTGAACAGCAAAGTTTTGCAAAGGCGCAGGCTTTATTTGCCATTTTAAAAGAGAGTAAGTGGCAAGCGAAGAATAATATGTTTCTGTTTCAGGGGGATGATCACGTGAAACAGTTTAATAAAATTTATAAGGAAATGCTTGAGCTAGATAAGCAAATGAAGAAGGTAAGTCAGAAAAATCAGAAAGCGATAGAAGCAAGTTTGTAGGGTTTAAGATGTAAAAAAAGGATGCATTTGCATCCTTTTTTAATCTACGAATTATAAATTAAGCAGATTTTTTGAACCAAGAGAAAATGCCTTTTTTCTCTGTTGTTTCAGCAGCTTTCGCTTTTTTCTGATCACATTCTGCTTTTTTAGAGCAGTCTTTTTTCATTTTATCTTGTTTAGCTTCAGCTTTTTGATCAATCATTTGTTTGATTTCTTTAGCTTCTGCTTTTACAGCTGCTTTATTTTCTTTTGCTTGAGCATCGATTGAGTTTGTAAGGTCAGCTGTTACTGCTTTGTTTACATCTTTAATTGCTTTGCTATCTGCATTTACAGCTTGATTAATATTTTTGCTTAATTCTTTTACAGCAGTTTTGCTTTCTTTCTTTTGTTGATCGATTGATTTTAGCGCTTCATATTTTTCAGCACGAAGTTCTTTCTTTTCAGCAGATGCTTCTTTTTTTACATCTTTAATTGCTTTTTTTGCATCTACTACTGGAGTAATTGTTGGTGCTGTTGTTTCAGCTGCCATAGCAGTTGCTGAAGATGCAATAATTGCAGTTGTAAGGATAGTTTTAAGCATGTTCATGCGGAACCCCAAAGGAAAATTTAAATAGAGAGATTGATAATACTCACTTAAGTTATAAGATTTTGATGTATATGATTTTATTGGGTGTTTAGTGAACTAAAGTTACAAAGTGATAACAATGTTATAAATATTCATAGTGTTGTTCTAAAAAGAGTTTTTAGTAAAAATTTAAAAAGAGGTAGAAGTGAGTTGGTAGGGTTGGAAATTTTAAAAAGGATGCAGGTGTATTCTTTGTAAGTATTGAAGATTTTTGTAATAAAAAACTGCCACCACAATCTTTTTTCTATATCTAAAAGAAACCCCGCAATAAGCGGGGTTTCTTTTTATCTTAGTATTTAAAAATTAAACACGTTCAATAATGGTCGCAATACCTTGACCAAGACCAATACACATAGTCGCAAGACCAATTTGCGTATCTTGTTGTTCCATTACGTTTAGAAGCGTAGTGGTAATACGAGCACCAGAACAACCCAATGGATGACCAAGCGCAATAGCACCACCATTCAAGTTCACCATATCTTGCTTCTCATAAAGACCTAAACCTTTAAGAACAGATAAACCTTGAGCAGCAAACGCTTCATTCAACTCAATCGTTTGAATATCTGCCATGCTTAAACCAGCACGTTTAAGCGCTTTTTGAGTTGCAGGAACAGGGCCATAACCCATAATTGCAGCATCACAACCTGCAACCGCCATAGAGCGAATTACAGCACGAGGTTTTAAACCTAAAGCTTGAGCACGTTCAGCAGACATCAATAACATCGCAGAAGCACCATCAGACAAAGCTGATGATGTTGCCGCAGTTACAGAACCACCTTTCGGGTCAAAGACAGGACGTAACGCAGCAAATGCTTCAAGATTTGCATCAGGACGAATAACTTCATCGATATCGCAAAGCTGTTTAAAGCCATTCGCATCGTGACCTTCAATGCCTACAATCTCGTTTTTGAAACGACCTTCTTGTGTTGCAGTCCAAGCACGTACATGTGATTCCACACCAAAACGATCTTGCTCTTCACGAGAAATACCATTCATACGGCCTAACATTTCAGCTGTTAAGCCCATCATGTTAGACGCTTTCGCATAATGTTTAGATGCTTCAGGGTTAAGGTCAATGCCGTGCATCATCCCTACGTGACCCATATGCTCTACACCACCAATAATGAAGATATCACCTTGGTTCGTCGCAATTTGACCTGCCGCCGTGTGAATTGCTTGCATAGAAGAACCACAAAGACGGTTAACAGTTTGACCTGCAACAGTTTTTGGAAGATCAGCCAATAACGCAATGTTACGACCAATGTTCATGCCTTGTTCTAGAGTTTGGTTAACACAACCCCAGATTACATCTTCAACTTCGTTAGTATCAAACTGGTTACGAGCAACCAATGCACGTACTAATTCAGCAGATAAGCTGTCAGCACGAACATTACGGAACATACCATTTTTGGTTTTACCCATTGCTGAACGTACACCATCAACGATGACAACGTCACGTGGATTTAAAGTAGCCATTCACGTTGCTCCTTAACCGTAGAATTTTTTGTTGTTAGCAGCCATGTCACGCAACATTTGTGGCGCTTCATAAGCTTTACCTAAGTGAGCATATTTGTCGCAAAGCGCAACGTATTCAGCAACACCTGTTTGGTCGATGTAACGTGCAGGACCGCCACGGAATGGAGGGAAACCTACACCCATAATCATCGCCATATCTGCTTCAGAAGCAGTCGCAACAATATTGTCTTCTAAGCAACGAACAGTTTCATTACAGAAAGCAAGCATCATACGATCAATGATTTCTTGAGCATCAAATTCACGTTTTTCTGCAGTTGCAACAGAAGCAACAAGCTCGTATGCAATTGGATCAACCACTTTGGCTTTTTTACCTTTACGGTCAAGTTCGTACTTGTAGAAACCAACATCGTTCTTTTGACCCAAACGGTTTGCTTCGTACATAGTTTGGATTGAACCTTTGAAGTCTGGCTTCATACGGTCAGGGAAACCTTCAGCCATTACTTCGGCACCGTGAACGCCAGTATCAATACCTACAACGTCCATTAAGTAAGCAGGACCCATAGGCCAGCCGAATTTTTCCATTACTTTATCGATTTGCTGGAAGTCTGCACCATCTTTAAGAAGAAGGTCGAACGCACCAAAGTAAGGGAACAATACACGGTTTACTAAGAAGCCCGGGCAGTCATTTACAACGATTGGTGTTTTACCCATTTTTTGAGCAAGTACAACAGTTGTTGCAATTGCTTCTGCAGAAGTCTTCTCACCACGGATTACTTCAACCAAAGGCATCATGTGAACTGGGTTGAAGAAATGCATACCTACAAAGTTTTCAGGACGCTCTAAATTTTCAGCCAAGCGAGTGATTGAAATTGTAGATGTGTTCGATGCAATGATTGTATTTTCGCGAACTTTCTTCTCAGTTTCAGACAATACAATGCCTTTCACTTTCGGGTTTTCAGTTACAGCTTCAATAACAATATCAACGTCTTTAAATTCGTCATAACTTAATGATGGACGAATGCGCGCAAGTGTTTCACCCATTTTTGCAGGGGTCATTTTCTTACGTTCAACTTGTTTGGTTAGTAAACCATTTGCTTCTTTCATACCTAAAGCAAGTTGCGGATTACCAATATCTTTCATGATAATTGGTGTACCTTTGCTTGCCGCTTGATAAGCAATACCACCACCCATAATACCAGCACCTAAAACAGCAGCTTGGTTTACAGGATGAGCGCCTTTTTCATAACGCTTAGATGTTTTTTTCACAATTTGGTCGTTGATGAATAAACCAATCAACGCGCCAGCTTGAGGTGTTACCGCAGCTTTAGCAAAACCTTGTGCTTCAATTTTTAAAGCTTCATCACGTGGAAGGCTTGCACCTGCTTGCAAAGAATCTAAAAGAAGCTTTGGTGCAGGATATTGTGCAGGATTTGCTTTAGAAAGTACCGCACCTTTAGATGAGTTAAATGCCATCATTTGTTCGATAGGGCTTAATTTAACAGGATCTAATTTTTCTTGACGTTTTGCTTTCCAGTCTAAACGACCTGAAATCGCTTGTTTAACAAGGTCAATAGCAGCATCGTTAAGTTTTTCAGCAGCAACAACAGCATCAACAGCACCATCTTTAAGTGCAGCAGCAGGTTTTTTAGGATTAGCCATAGCCATCCATTCAACTGCATTGTCGATACCAATGACACGGCTTAAACGAACCGTACCACCAAAGCCAGGGAAAATCCCTAATTTGATTTCAGGTAAGCCAACTTGTGCTTGTTCAGACATGACACGATAGTCACAAACAAGACACATTTCGAAACCGCCACCTAAAGCCATACCGTTAATAGCGGCTACTTTAGGAATGTCTAAATCTTCGAAAGAATTAAAAATGTTATGAACAGGCAATGCCCAATCTACAATCGATTGTTCACCTTGTGCAAAGTTATCACCGAATTCAGTAATGTCTGCACCTACGATGAACGTAGATTTGCCCGAAGTTACAATTAAGCCTTTAACATCGTTATTTGCCTTAACCGCTTCAATTGCAGCTTTAAAATCTTCAATTGTTGCACGGTTAAATTTATTGACCGACTCACCTTGTAAGTCAAAGCGGAATTCTGCAATTCCGTCCGAAAGCATTTGGACGGTAATGGCATTGCCAGCGTGGATCATGCCTGATCTCCTTTATTTTGGAGGACTTCTTAAGTTGATGTTTTGAAGTGTATGCGCTTTCCCGCGCAGGTATACTTCACTAATCTTACGATAACTATATCTAAAAAGAACATAACAAGTTGTATCAAGCCGTGACGCAAGGGTCATGAATTTATATCCGACCTTTACTTACATAGATTTTTTACAACTTTAGCTCACTATGAATAGATATTATGAAATGATTGTTTCAATTCAATTTTTTAATAGTTTCGTAATATTCTATATTGGAAATTAGTATGAAATTTCAAGTTTCATTTGAGCATATTTTTTGTCAAAAAAGTCAATTAATTAAGCGTAGCTGCATTTACTATGAAAAATAGAAAACAGCATTTAGATGGCAATAGCGGGTATTGTGTGCAAAATTTGTTATAATTTCTGCAATTATGAATGTCTTTAATGATGTAAGACAAATTAAAAATATTTTTAGGTGGTTTTATGATTAAGTGGATTATTTTGGCGATTTTTGTTGCCTCTGCTTTGTATATTCAGCGCCGAGGGAAAGTTCGCCATACGTTTTATCGTCAATTTTTTGACCATTCAACGATTCTTGCCCCAATTAATTTTCTCATGTACAAGTTCTCGAAAGTGCCTAATCAGCCTTATATCGATACACAGCATTTTAAAGATTTAAAAGTGTTAGATGAAAACTGGGAAATGATTCGTGATGAAGCAAAAGCACTGTACGAGCAAGGTGGAATTAAAGCTTCTGAAAAGTATGATGATTTAGGTTTTAACTCTTTCTTTAAAACGGGGTGGAAGCGTTTTTACTTAAAATGGTATGACTCTGCACATCCATCTGCTGCTGAATTATGCCCAAAAACAACAGCATTATTAAAAACACTACCAACGATTAAGGCTGCAATGTTTACTGAACTTGCACCCGATAGTCGTTTGGTTAGACATCGTGATCCATACGCAGGTTCATTGCGTTATCACTTAGGTTTAATAACACCGAATGATGATCGTTGTTTTATTGATGTAGATGGTGAGCGTTATTCTTGGCGTGATGGGGAAAGCGTTGTTTTTGATGAAACCTATATCCACTATGCTGAAAATACAACAGATCAAAACCGCATTATTTTCTTTGCTGATGTTGAGCGACCATTAAAATCAAAACTTATGGAGCGTTTTAATCATTGGTTTGGAAAAAATGTGATGACTGCTGCTAGTTCTCCAAATGAGTCGAATGATAAAACGGGTGGGCTAAATAAGGCATTCGGTTATATTTATCAAATTCGTATTAAAGCGAAAGCATTGAAGCAAACAAATAGAGCGCTTTATTACTTTTTAAAATGGTTTTTAATGTTAGGAATTTTCTTCTTAATTTTTGTTAGACCGTATATTTTTTAATCGTTGATTTTAATCATTTATTTTTATAAATAATGGGGTGGTGCTTAGCACTATCCCATTTTTTTGTTAAATACGTCAATAAAACTGTTGAAAAATGCTATTTTTTCGGTATCATTGGTCAAATACTAAACAAAAAATAAAAATCGGAGAAAAATCATGAAAATCATAAAATTAATTTTAATTGGAATGGTTGTGGCACCATCACTAGCTTATGCAGCAGATGGAACAATTACGATTACTGGTAAAGTTTTAGACAATACTTGTACGATTGGTGGTACTAGTCCAGGTAATTATACAGTTGCATTACCAACAGTGATTAAAAGTGCATTCACAGCAATTAATACAACAGCTGGTGAGAAAGATTTTCAAATTGCATTAACAAATTGCCCATGGCCAGCCAGTATTAGTACATTTTTTGAATCAAGTAATGCAAATGTAACAACTACGGGGCGTTTAAGTAATACGATTCTCTCTGGAAATGGTGGCTCTAATGCTCAAGTTGAATTGGTGAATGGGGCTACATATATTAATTTAAAAGGTACAACGCTTTCAGATCAAAGTAATACGCCATTAACATTTAGTTCATCATCAGATACAACGAATACTCATACATTTGCATTAAAGGCGAGATATTATGCTGCAGTTCATCCAGTGACAGCAGGTCCTGTGTCGACATCAGTTACTTATAATATTGTTTATGACTAAATAAAATTATTATAAAAATTATAACTGGCATGGAGTAAATGTCGGATGAATAAATATAAAGTGCTTATATTTATGATATTGTTGCAAGTTCAATTTGCACATGCCGGTATAGTTATTGCAGGGACTAGGTTCATTTATCCGAGTTCGGAAAACTTTGTTTCAGTCGATATTGAAAATACTGGAAGTCAAACATTATTAGTACAAGCATGGGTTGATACAGAAAATGAAGTGACTGATTTGAGTCAGTCAAAAGCCCCATTTGTTGTAAGCCCACCCTTAAAAGCTTTAAATGCTAAAATGGGACAGTCATTAAGAATAATTTTTAATAAGAAACAAAAGCTTTCAGAAGATAGAGAAACATTATTTTGGTTAAATGTGTTGGAAATACCACCTAAACCAGAGCATTTAGATAGTTATATTCAATTTGCAGTAAAAAGCAAATTAAAATTGATTTATAGACCGAGTTCATTAAAAGAACCAAAAGAAGATACTTTTAATAAAATCAATGTTAAAGCCCAAGATGGAAGCGTTATATTTGAAAATCCTACACCTTATTATATCAATTTTGGTAAGAAGAAATTATTTTTGAAAGATGGACGCTCTGATGATTTGGTGGGTGTTCGATATTTAGAACCATTTGAAACAAAAATAATAAAGCCAATAAATAATGGGGTTTTCGATAAACTAGAAATGTACGTAATTAATGATTTTGGAACAGCATATCAAATTAGTAAGTCTTTCTAGTTTTAGGGGGGATTTATAGTGAGAATTTCACAAAAATTAATAAGAAAAAATATCTTTGTGTTGTTCATTTATTGTATTAAATTCAACAGTATATGCATTAAATTTTGATTATAATCTGTTGCATGGTGTTCCCCATCAAAACATAACTTTTGATGATGTTCTAGGTGGGAAATTTACTCAAGAAGGGGAGTATTACTTAGAGGTATATCTAAATAATAGATATATCACGCGTTCTAAAGTTTATGTATTTAAGAATAATGAAGCTCTGACAAATCAAAATGTTTGTATCCCTTTTACATCATTTAAAGCAATTGATTTTAAAGAAGATGTTGTTAAACATATTGATACTTCTAAAGATTGTATAGAGAGTTCTTATATTGATACACAGATACATTGGAAAACGGATTTAGATCGTCATCGATTAGATATTTCTAGCCCACAATCATTCATTAATAAACGACCCCGAGATTATATAGATCCTATATTATGGGAAGATGGGATATCGAGTGGATTTATTCGCTATAACTATAATTTTTATGAATTTAGTTATAATAATCAAAAAACGAGTAAGTATGATTTTTTAAATTTAGATGCGGGCATTAATTTAGGGTCATGGCAATTACGTCATTCAGGAAACACTAGTTTTTTAGCGCAAGAAAAGAAATACACCACAAATGAAACTAAGCTCATAAAAGCATTTCCTGAGTATACAGCTCAGTTAGTGCTAGGGGATTTTTATTCTTATGGACAAGGTGGTGATGTAAATTCTACAGTGTCATTAAGAGGATTACAGTTTTCAACTGACGAGCAAATGCTACCTTCTTCTGTAAGGTCATTTGCACCTGTTATTACGGGTTATGCAAATACGAATGCACTTGTACGAGTTAAGCAAGATAATCAGATTTTGTTTGAAAAAGCTGTACCAAGTGGAAGTTTTAGTATTGGTGATATGTATAGTCCTGTTTCAAGTGGACCTATTTTTGTTGAAATTATTGAGGCAAATGGGAAGATTAAGTCTTTTAGTATCCCCTATAACTCTTTTATTCGGGTCTTAAGACCAGGGCAATATCGTTATAATTTGGCTTTGGGACAGTATAGGCAAAATAATGATGTTTATAATGAAAAAGTTTTAAGCTTAAGTGGGGAGTATGGCTTAAATAATATAATCACTTTATATACTTCATTATTATTGAGTGATAATTATCTTGGAACAACGGTTGGTGGGAACTTTAATACGTATTTAGGTGGTGTTTCACTGTTTTATAATTATATGAATGCAAATTTGAATAATGAGTTTCAAGATAGTGATTATATTGGTTTTAAATACAATACATTATTTAATCAGAAAACAAATTTAGCCTTTGGATATACACGCTATCTGGATGATCAATACTATTCATTTAATGATGTCATGAATATTCATTATTTAAATACAGATGATAGTTTATTTAATCTATACGATAGTAATCAAAGAGAAAAAGCATCTTTTTATACTTCAATTTCTCATTATTTTGGGCGTAACTTTGGCACATTAAGTGCAAACTATTCGGAAAGCCAGTATTGGTTTCGACCGAGTCAGATTTCATATCAATTAACTTATTCAAATCAGCTGAATAGACTTATAAATTATTCAATTGGTGTTCAACATTTACAATCTGTTAATCGCTTAAATAATGATTCGGATACACAGGTTGTTGTAAGTTTGAATATGCCTCTGGATATTGCTAAGAAAAGAGCAACATTATCATATAGTGGTTCTTATGCTCCTCATGCAGAGAATTTCAATACGCATAAGCTAGGTATAGCAAGTACATTAGGTGAATATGATCAAATTGGATATGGAATAAATCTTAATCAAAATTCAAATCAAGAAAGTATTAGCACCTCTTTAAATTATCGTTCTAGCCCTGTTTTACTATCTACAACGTATTCATCAAATTTTAAAGATAGCCAACAATATTCTATTCAAGCTCAAGGAGCGATTGTCGCACATAAATATGGGGTAACACTCAGCAATGAAATAGGAAATACATACGGCATTGTTCGAGCTAAAGGTCTTGAAGGTGTACATTTAAAAAATGGTTTAAATTCAAAAGTTGATTACTGGGGAAATGCAATAGTTCCTCATTTAATTCCTTATCAATATAATAATATTCAAGTTGACTCACAAACATTGCCTCTAAATGTTGATATTGATTCGACAAGTAAACAAGTACTTCCTAAAAATTATACAAGTTCACTCATTACATTTAATACAAATTCATCGCAAAAGGCATTGATTGATTTAGTTAATGAAAATGTGAGTATTCCATTGGGAGCACAAGTTTTCAATGAGAAGGAGCTTTTGGTAGGGGTAGTGGGTCAGGGACAACAAATATATTTAGAGGATGTTCAAGCTACAAATTATAAGGTTCAGTGGGAGCAGCAACACTGTAATTTTTCTATAGAAGAACAGGATTTATTGTCCACTTCTTTGCCTTTTTTAAATCTAAGTGTTACATGCAAATAATAAGGAAAAATACTATGTATAGAATAATATTGGGTTTATTTGCATCTTTAATGTTTAGTTGTGTTTATGGTGCATGTGTAAAAGGAAATGTGGACATGGTGTTGAGTACAGGTTCACTATTGCCTAAAACGATCAATTATAACAAATATGATGGTGGTGATTATGTTGGGGGTGTTGGTAGTTTTGAGATATTAGATCAAGCAACTTATAATTATCCAATTATTTATAGTTGTGCGAATGATCAGCGAAGTTTAAGAGCTAGAATGCTTTTATCTACAGCAGTAAGTGTTCCTACTGGTCAAAATGCTTATCAATTACCAAATAATTCTAATTTGGCTGTTGTTGTGCGAGTAGCCGATACAAATGGAGCGTTTAATGCTCTTAACACAACACCTTATATCGTGACAAATTACTCGGGAGCGACTAATGGTATTAGAATTGAAGTGACTACCTTTTTTAAAAAAGGCTACTCACCTAGTTATATAACAGAAAATTTACAGCCTGTGGCTGAGTTGTATTTAACAAATCGAGCAGGTGTTGATTTAGATGTTGGCCACTTTACGATATTTTATTCTGTGAATTCTGCCAGAATTACTCTTGTTGAACACACGTGCAGTTTAAGGTCTAGTACATATTCTGTTGCATTAGAAAATGTTTCTATGCGTTATTTACCCGCTGTGGGTCAAGATTCAACTCTAACTCCAAAAAATTTAGATTTAACAATTGATTGCCCTTATTTACAAGATGGAAAAAACCGAGAAATTAAAGCTTATATTACAGATGGTTTATACTCAATAAACTCAACCAGTATTTTAAGAAATAAAGAAGGTGTAGGTTTTGCAACTGGTGTTGGTGTACGTTTAAGAAATACGGTGGGCAATATCATTAATTTAGACCCAAATGAATCAAAAGCATTGAATAAATGGACATTTTCGAATATTGGAGCGAGCCAAGTTATTTCACATCAGCTAAAAGTAAATTACGCACGAACAGCCAATCAAGTTACAGCGGGAAATGTAGAAGCAAAAGCATTACTGAATATTGTTTACGATTAAGTATATAGGTGGGTGTGTTTAAATCCTGAATTTGCATTAGAATGAAATGTAATTAGGGGAAAATATATGCAAAAATTTAGATCAAAAAAAGAATGGTGGGTATTGGCTTTTGTTATTTGTATGACTGGTTTAATTGTTCAGTTATTAGTTACTATGTATGCCAAAGGAAATATTTCGGCTTATCCAGTTCATGCGGTCACTTATATGCTAACTGTAGTTATTTTATGGTGGCCAATATTCAATACACGCTATGTTGTAGATGAAGAATATTTAATTATTCATAGTATGTTTTTAAAATGGAAAATTAAAAAATCAGATATTCAGGGTATTTCGGCAACAAATAATTCGGTTGCATCACCTGCATTATCATTAGATCGCTTGAAAGTCGATTATATAAAAGATGGGAAATCAAAATTTGTATTGGTATCTCCTAAAGCCAAAACAGCATTTTTAACAGCTTTAGGTTTAAGTCTACAAAGTTAATTTATGTCATTTGATGTTTCATATTAAAAAAGAGATTTTATAGGTCTCTTTTTTATTGTTTAAGATACTTATATTTGTATTAAAAAGATGTTACTTGAAAAATAGATGAAAATCATCACATCATATTGTCGAAAATTAGATAGAAATTAAGGCGCAGAGTGAACGAAAACGCACGAGAAAATATTGAAAAAATTCTAGCGAATATGACAAGTTTGCCTGGTGTTTACCGTATGCTCGGTAAAGATGGCGAGTTGCTATATGTCGGAAAAGCCAAGAATTTAAAAAATCGTGTAGCAAGTTATTTTGTCAAAACAATAGAGCATCCGAAAACTCAAGCCTTAGTCGCTCGTATTTATGATATTGAAACGCTGATAGTTCGCTCTGAAACTGAAGCCTTATTGCTTGAACAAAACCTTATTAAACTACATCGTCCGCCATACAATATTATGTTGCGAGATGATAAGTCATACGTCTATATTTTTGTTTCGGCAGATAAGCCATATCCAAGAATTGCAAGTGGTCGAGGGAAGGGCAAGCATCAAGTTGGAAAGTTTTTTGGACCTTATCCGAGTGCTTATAATGCACGAGATACATTGGTTGTTTTACAAAAACTATTTAATGTTCGCCAATGTGAAAATAGCTATTTTTCACAGCGTAAACGACCATGTTTGCAGTATCAAATTAAGCGTTGTTCTGCGCCGTGTGTGGGACTTGTTTCTCCAGAAGCTTATCAAGATGATATCAATAATTCGATTCGCTTTTTACAAGGTGATACTAAAGAGTTAAACCAAGAACTCATTACAAAAATGGAAGTCGCAGCAGAAGCATTGGAGTTTGAAAAAGCTGTTTTTTACCGTGATCGTATGGCGCTACTTCGTGATGTACAGGCACAACAAGCCATTTATAAAGTAAAGGGCGAGGCAGATATTATTGCCATTGCTTATCATGCAGGGGTAACGTGTGTGCAAATCATGCATGTACGTAATGGTAAAATGCTGGGTGGAAAAAGCTATTTCCCAGATATGCAAGGTGATGATTTAGGGCAAATGCTCTCTGACTTTTTAGCGAACTTTTATTTCCAAGTTGCGGATGAAGTTCCTGCTGAACTTATTGTAAATACCGAAGTTCCAGATAGAAAAGAACTTGAAGATGCATTTCATCAACATTTCGAAAAGAAAGTTCATATTAAGCACAATGTACGTGAAACACGTGCGGAGTGGCTTGAGCTTGCGGAAATGAATGTGCAGCACGCAATTAAAGGAAAACTTGCGAATCATTTTGAACTAAATGAACGTTTTCATCAGCTTGAACAAGTGCTAGGTAGACCTATCGACAGCATAGAATGCTTTGATATTTCACATACGATGGGTGAAGCGACAATTGCATCTTGTGTGGTATTCGATAGTGGTGGTGCTCGAAAACGAGATTATCGTCAATTTTCAATTAATGATATTACCGAAGGCGATGACTATGCAGCAATGCGGCAAGCTTTAACACGCCGTTATAAAAAGGCGATGTTGCCTGATTTACTACTGATTGATGGTGGTAAAGGGCAGTTGCATATGGCAATGGAAGTGATGCAGGACTTAGGCTTAGATGCATTTATGGTGGGTGTGTCTAAGGGAGAAGGGCGTAAACCTGGGTTGGAAACTTTACACTTTATTGATGGTGAAAAAATTCAATTGCCTGAAGATCACAAGGCACTTCATTTAATTCAACAAGTTCGAGATGAAGCCCATCGTTTTGCAATTACTAAGCACAGAGCCAAACGAGATAAAAAACGTGGTTCATCTATACTTGAAGTAATTCCAGGGCTTGGACCAAAGCGCCGTCGTGACTTACTTACGCATTTTGGCGGAATTCAAGGGGTGTTGAAAGCATCAGAAAAAGAGCTGACTTTAGTCCCAGGGTTAGGGGGGGGTATGGCACGCACAATTTATAAAATTTTGCATGAGTAGAGCATTAAACGGAGGCGGCTTGCAAAAGTTTTCTTCGTGACACTGTTGGTGATTTCGTATAAAGTGAGCGCTATTAACAATGGATAAAACCTTAACATTTATGTGAATGAAAATTCATATAAAGAGGAAAAATTGGCGGTATCTATGACCACAGGTCGAATCCTAAATATTCCAAATATATTAACTTTAGCGCGTATTGCTCTAATACCTGTATTTTTATTGGTGGCGTATTGGCCACCTGCAATAGGTGTAAATGAGCATGTCGGTGGTATGACTCGTCACTTAATTCTTACTGCTATTTTTGTTGTTGCTGCGGTAACTGATTGGTTTGATGGCTATTTAGCGAGAACCTTAAATCAGACTTCTGCATTTGGTCGTTTTTTAGATCCTGTTGCAGATAAATTAATGGTGGCAGCTGCTTTAATTGTTCTTGTGCAATGGCAACCGTCTATTTCTATGGCATTTGCTGCAATTGTGATTATTTCACGTGAAATTACAGTATCTGCATTACGTGAATGGATGGCAGAATTAGGTGCACGTACAAATGTTGCGGTATCTACTGTTGGTAAATATAAAACTGCATTTCAAATGATCGCAATTTCAGTATTTCTACTGAACTGGCCGCCTTTAGAAATGTTAGCTTATGCCTTGTTATATACTGCTGTAGTATTAACTTTATGGTCAATGTTTATTTATTTAAAAGCTGCATGGCCGTATTTGAAACAACCTTAATTGCTATGTTATATACAAAAAAAGCTCCGATTATGGGAGCTTTTTTATTGTTGTATTTATTGATAAATGAGATTTTCAACAAATTACGATGATATTTTGATTTATGAAGAATGGATAAGTTAAGCTCAATAAAAACAATTTGAAATAACATAATTATGAACTTTGAATTATTTGAACCTGAACAACAAGATAATATTTTACCTTGCGATGGCGTGGTGAGAGATTTTGGTTTGGTTTTAAATACGGAGCAAAGTGAAAAATATCTACAATATTTTTTACAGCATTTAGCTTGGGAACATGATGAAGTTTATTTGCATGATCAATATTTCAAGACAGATCGTAAAGTTGCTTGGTATGGAGATGAAGATTTCCAATATCATTATTCGGGGACTTTAAAACAAGCATTGATTTGGAATGCTGGATTATTTCGGTTGAAACAACATATTGAAACACTGGTCGGGCATTCTTTTAATTCTTGTTTGGCAAATTTATATGAAAATGGTATGCAAGGTATGAGTTGGCATAGTGATAATGAAGAGTCTTTATCACCTAAAACAGCAGAAGAAACAGTTATTGCATCTTTGAGTTTTGGAGCAACACGTAAGTTTAGTTTTAAGCATAAATTTAAAGAGCATAAAGCAGATATGTTGTTACAGAGTGGGCAACTTATTGTGATGCGTGGGCAAACGCAACATTACTGGAAACATGCTCTAATTAAGTCGACTAGAATTTTAGAACCTAGAGTTAATTTAACTTTTCGATATTTTTATCCTAAAAAATAGATGTCATCAAAAAGCCCACTTAAATGTGGGCTTTTTTAAAGTTTAAATCATTTATTTATAGTCTTTGAGTTTCAGATGTATTGGTCAAGCTTGCGAATTTTTTTTCAATTAACGCTGCATTTTCCTGCAAAATTGTAATAAGTTTTTCAATATTCACAAACTCAAAACGATTTTTTGAAGCTAATAATGTCAAAGCAAGAGGCGGCTCTTTACTTGAAAATTTAACAGGAACAGAAACACCTGAAATGTTGGGGTCAACTTCACCGTTTGAGAAGTAGTAACCTTGTTTCTTAATTTTTTTCATCTTATTTAAAAAGCTTTCTTGATCATGTGCAAAATCAACCTGAGCTAGTTCTTTAGAAAAGCGTTGGTAGTAATCTAAAATTGCTTGTTTAGGTAAATGTGCAATCATCACTTTTGCAGAGGAACCCATATAAACAGGGCGAGGACAGCCACGACCATAAGATAAAAACATCGTATTTTTAAAAATTTCATCATGTAAATCGATACATGAGTCATGGTTGAGATGTGTTAATAAGCATGAAAATTCAGTTCTTTCTACAATTTCCCGCATAAAAGGCATGCTAATTTGTATTAAGGGATCTGTAGTACGAGAAATATAGTCAAGTACGGCAATCTTTGAACCTAAGGTGTAGTCGCCCGATGTACCACTGAGTCTTTGCAATAATTCTGTAGATACGAGTTCTTTTAAGTAACGATAACTTGTTGGTTTAGATAAGCCCAGTTCTTCACTAATGATATCTACATTAATGATAGGGCGAGATAATGAAAATAGATCTAAAACTGTAAGAATTTTACCGAAACTAGAAAGCGCCATAGTTGCCTGCTTGGTTGAAATAAGAGGTTATCTGAACAAGGGTTACTATATAACAAAAATATAGTGAACAAGTATTGCTTTTATAAGTTGAACAAATTTAGTTATTTGAAATAAATTCAAGTATAAGAAATCATTTCAATTTATAAGATAAAATAAAGTAGAAAATAGTACATATTATCGCAATAAGATATTTATCTTGACAAAAATACTTATATTTGAAAAAATTCAAACGAAAATATCTAATGATGAATAAATAATCAGATTGTTTTGATTTAATAAATTCTATTTAGTTCTAATTCAATTTTTAATGTGATTTAGTTGCTTCTTATCTTCAAATAATTTTAAAGCCTTTGGTTTTACCAAGATGCTTGAACACTATGTATTTATATATGGTGCGTTGAAGTGATCTCTAAAGAAGCAATTCCCACTATGTTTAGAGAAAATCTATGTTGCTTACAAAACAGTTAATCGCATTTCGTCCAAATAAGATGGACTGGATTTTTGCGATAAAAACGTTTTTAGCAGGCATGCTTTCACTTTACGTGGCATTTTCTTTGAATTTGGCATATCCCATTTGGGCTATTGGTACGGTATTTGTTATTGCCAATCCATATTCGGGTATGACTTCCTCTAAAAGTCTTTATCGTGTTTTAGGTACTTTATTAGGTGCTGTTGTTGCAGTTGTTGTTACGCCTATTCTAATTAATACTCCGTGGTTATTTACTTTCTTTTTAGCCTTTTGGGTTGGTTTTTGTCTCTATATTTCACTGTTAGATCGAACCCCACGTAGCTATGTATGTATGTTGGCAGGCTATACGACTGTTATTATTAGCTACAATATTATTTATAACATCGATACCAGTTCTGTATTTGATATGGCTGTGGGGCGGTTCTTAGAGATTACCGTTGGTGTAGTATGTAGTGCGATTGTGACAACGACTATTTTTCCAATGCATATTGGACCTGCTGTAAAAACTCGTGTGTCGAAAGCGCTTTTAGATACAAAACAACTTTTTGAAAAAATATTAATAGATGAAAAAGAATTAGAAAATTACAGTACAGCGCTGAGCCATATTGCACGTGATATTGCCGATATTCATGTTATGGCGGTGCATTTGACGTATGAAAAATCGACATTAAAGGGAATGACTAAACCCTTACAAGAGTTATTGCATCAGCTTAGTATGTTGGTGAGTAACTTAGTTGCAATGGCAGAACGAATTAAACAATTAGATGAAATTGATACAAGTTATAGACCACAGTTAGAGCTTGCGAGAAAGCATATAGTTGATTTTTTGGAAGCGAGTGTCGATTTTCCAGAGAGTGAGTTAAACACCTTACCTGCAAGCTTTGAGCAAGATTTTGCAAATATATCGGCTGTTGCAACATTATCCCAACAAGTGGTTATTCAAAGTTTTAAAATGGATATTCGCCATTTTATTCAAAATGTCCGTGCAATTAAATTAATTTGGCAACGTATACAAAAAGGGGATGCATCTTTACCCGAAAGTGTTGTACCACTTACCACAAACTATCCAAGCCTACATCGAGATCATGGTATGGCGGTTCGAGGTGGTATTTCAGCATTTTTAATTGTCCTTATTGCTACAGGTTTTTGGATTATTAGTGGTTGGAAGGCAGCATTTATGCTTGCTGAAATGGCAGCGATTAGCGCATGTATTTTGACATCCATGGATAATCCTGTACCGGCCTTAAAAATGTTTATTCGTGGCAATATTTATGCAGGTGTTTTTGTTTTTATTTATGCCTACGGTATTTTTCCGCACGTAACAGAATTTTGGCAATTAGGTCTGGTTCTTGCTCCATTTGTGATTTATTGCTTAATGATGTTTCCGCATCCACCATTAACAGGCTTGGCTTTACCTGTTTTGATGGGAACGATTATGGGGCTTAATCTGCAAAATCGTTATGTTTTAGATCAGATTTTCTTTTTTGATGCTTCCATTGGTACGGTACTTGGTCCAATTATTTCTGTTTATGTGATTCATTTGGTTCGGGCTATGTCGCCAGATATTACGGCACAACGTATTTTGGCATTGCATTACAAAGATATTAGGCAGGCTTTATATATTCCTTATGGTGTGGATTTCCGAATTCATTTACGAGGAATGTTAGATCGTATTGGTATTCTAAATACCAAAGTAGTGCAATCAGACTTATTAAAGAAAAATATTAATTTAGCATTGATTGAATCCAGTGCTGTGATTGATTTGACGCGTATTCAAGAGCTCATGAATAAGATGAATGCAGAGCCTGAAATTTGCCGAAGTTTGGCAGAATTGCAGTCTAATTTAGATGATTACTTCCGTACCAAAGAATTACATCAACCAGAAGATGACTATAGAAACGAAATATTAAACAGCATTCAAAAATTAAAATGTGAAGCTGTAAATATAGAAAATAAGGACATTTCTCAGCGGTTACAAATTTCACTCAACAATATTAAAAGCAGTTTATGTCATGCCACTTTTGATGAAACTGAACAAGCACATTTGGTTGGAGCATAAATATGGGTGAACTCAATATATATGGCGTTTATGTACCCATACTTTTAATTCAAAGCGTGTTTGCTTACGGCATTCTGCGCTTAGCAATGTTAGGTATAGACCCCTTAATAGCAAAAGGCTGGATACCTTTACCTAGTGTTTTTTATTTATGTCTTTACGTCATTTTGCTATGGCTAATCCATTGGGGTTTCATCCTGTGTTCTGTTTAAGCACACCAATATTTGAAATGAACGAGGTACAATGAAAATGGCATCTTTTGATTTGCGTAAAATCATACGACCAGTGGGTTTGTTGATTGTTGCAATTTTTGCAATATTGGCAATTACACATATTTGGAATTATTACAATGCAGAACCATGGACACGTGATGGACGTATTCGAGGTGATGTTATTCAAGTATCTTCGGATGTTTCGGGTTTAATTACTGAAGTCTTAGTGCAAGACAACCAAACAGTGAAAAAAGGGCAAGTTCTTTTTAAAATAGATGTTGCACGCCAATCTCTTGATGTTGAGCAAGCAAAATCTGATTTGGCAAAGGCTAACGCGAGTCTAGCATCGGCAGAAGCTGAGTTACTGCAAGCCAAAGCCAATGTTGTAAAATCTGAAGCCAATAGAAATTTAGCAGATAAAAATGCAAGTCGTTATGCAAACTTAATGGATGGTGCAATCTCAAAACAAGAACAAGACCAAATGTTTGCTCAAAGAGATCAATCTCATGCAGAACATGAACAAATGCAGGCATCTATTGAGCAAGCTAAAGCAAATATTGTTCAACAAAAAGCATTAATTGAAGTGGCAACAAGTAATTTGCATTTAGCACAATTAAACTTGAAGCGCTCAGAAGTTATAGCACCTGCTGACGGAACATTATCTAACTTTGAGTTAAAAGCAGGCAATTATGTGAAAGTAGGGCAAGCGGTTGCAGCTTTGCTTGATCGTGAAGAATTGTATGTAGTCGGTTATTTTGAAGAAACTAAATTGAACAAAATTTATGTGGGTGCACCAGCATCGATTCAATTAATGGGCGATTCTCATACCTTAAAAGGACATGTTCAAGGAATAGCTTCAGGTATTGAAGATAGAGAAAGAACTTCAACAACAGGTTTATTGGCAAATGTGAATCCAACTTTTAGTTGGGTACGTTTAGCACAGCGTGTTCCTGTGAAAATTGTTTTAGATGAGACTCCTAAAAATGAATTGGCATTTGTTGCTGGTCGTACCGTGACGGTTCATATTTTAGAAGATAAGAAATAAAAAGCGTTCATTTCAAATATCTATGTAAGATATAAAAAAAGCATCCGATAACGATGCTTTTTTTATGAATGAAATTTAATATTAAGGTGTTAAACCTTCAGGATTGCGATACCAACTTTCAATAAATAAAGCAGCGGCGATACTATCTGCAGAGAGTTTTTTACCACGACCTTGTGCTTGATAATGATCGAGTTCATCACGTGCTTCACGTGTTGTTAAACGCTCATCGACCATTAATGTTTCAATATTGGTTTGATGGCGTAAACGACGTGCAAATTTACGTGCGCGTGTTGAAAGTTCAGATTCAGTATCATCCATATTCAAAGGTAGGCCAACTAAAAAGAGAGTTGGTTGATACTGTTTCACAATTTTTAAAAGCTCATCCCAATTTGGAATACCATCTTTCATTGGAAATAAAGCAAGGGGGTTAGCACTTTCAATAAGAGATTGACCAACGGCCATTCCCATTTTTTGAGTACCAAAGTCGAACGCCATAATCATGTGTGGCGCAGATAAATCAGGCATGACCAATCTCGGAAGATAACCATGTACGGTCTACGCCCATTTTTTTGTAGGCAGCATCCCAACGGTCGTCATAAGGTAAGTTAAAAATTAAATCCATATCGGAGTCGCAAATGAGCCAATCGCCACGTGCAATTTCTTGCTCTAACTGGTTTTTGTCCCAACTTGCATAGCCTAACGCAACTTGGTAACGACCAACACCTTCATTGTGTGCAATTGCATCTAAAATATCTTTAGAAGTGGTAATACAAACATTTTCACCAATGGCAATAGAAGAATGCCAAGTCGGTTGACCTGTATGTAAAACAAAGCCAGCTTCGGGGCGCAAAGGCCCCCCTTGTAAAACTTCGTGTGGATTTACATTATCGGCTTCAATATCAAGATCATTTAAAAGTTCTTTAATTTGAAGCCCTGAAGGGCGATTGATGATAATGCCTTGAGCACCTTCTTCATCATGACGAGCTAAATAGATGACGGTATTTGCAAAGAATTCATCATCCATATCGGGTGGAGCAATAAGACAGCGATGCATCAAATATTGTTTCGGCACCTAGGTTGCTCTCCTTATTTTATTGTTTAAACTCATTTAACTTACACGTTACAAGAGCTTTTATGTTTCAACAAATCTTTTTTTAAGATATTGAAACGGAATTAAGCAGATTGAAACTTTAATTGACGAAGCTGTTTTGCATGTTGCAAAGTCGTTTCATTAATTTCGATTCCACCTGTCATACGAGCGAGCTCTAGAATTCGATCATTTTCTTCTAAGTCTAGAATGGTGCTGCTTGCTGGGTCGGTTTGTCGTTTCTTCACAAGTAAATGCTGATCAGATTGTGCTGCAACTTGTGCTTGATGTGTAATACATAAAATTTGCACGTGTTGTGCTAAACCTGCAAGTAAACGTCCAACAATTTCAGCTGTACCACCACTAATACCGACATCAATTTCATCGAATACTAACACTTCAGACTCTGTTTTTTCAGCATTCATGACTTGCATAACAAGAGCAATACGTGACAATTCACCACCTGATGCAACCCGAGCTAAAGGCTGAGGAGGTATGCCTTTATTAGCGGTAAAGAGCAATTGAATAAAACTTAAACCTTCGCTTGAAACCTGTTCTAAAGGCTCAAATTTAAATTCGAAATGTGCTTCAGGAAGTGCAAGTTGTTTAACTTGTTCGGTTAAATGTTTCGCTAAAGGAAGTGATGCTTCACGACGAATATCATCTAAATGTTGTGCTTTAGCTAAAAAGTCTTGATGCGATGCTTCAACTTGTTCGGCTAAAGTTTCAGGATCTTCGAGTTGATGAAGCTGTTCTAATTCAGTTTGCCACGCATCATATTCTTCTTTTAGTGTTTCAGGCTGCGTTCTATATTTACGTGCTAAACGATGGAAAACTTCAAGTTTAGAGTTGAGCTCTTCCATACGCTCAGGATCGAAACTTTGTTTGTCGATAAAATGGCGTAGGTTTGATGTCGCATCTTCTAATTCACTTTGTGCATTTAAAAGAGATGTATATATTTCTGATAATTTATCACTGCGCCCTGAATGCGATTCTAAACGTCGTAAAATAGATGCAATTTCTTGATTAATATTTTGTTCAGCATCATCTAACGCGGTTAAACCATAACCACAATCCTGCATGATGTGTTCATGGTGACTTAAACGATCGAATTCTTGTTCAATTTCGATGTAATCCACTTGAACAAGTTCTTCGAGTTCTTCAATTTGAAGGTCAAGAGTTTCAATGCGTTGTTTGCGTGTTGCTTGAGCATCGAGTGCTGCTTGATGTTGACGTATATCTTTTTGCCACTTGCTATAGGCATCTCGCACAGCTTGAGCAGGGGCGTAAAAATTACTATAACGGTCTAACCAATGCTTAGGATACGGTGGCTCTAAAAGTTGTTGCTGGCTATGTTGGCTATAAAGTTGTACTAATAATCGACCTACTTCTTTTAATTCAGACAAGCTACTTGGTCGACCATTAATCCATGCTTTACTTCGACCTGTGGCAAAAATAACACGACGTAAAAGTATTTCACCTGATTCATCATCTAGCTCTTGTTCTTTTAACCAAAGTGCTTCTGCACTGCCGTCTTTATAGCTGAATGTTGCGGTTACATCTGCTTTTTCTGCACCATAACGCACATAATTGGTATCTGTTCTTTCGCCAAGGCATGCCGAAAGAGCATCGAGCAATAATGACTTACCCGCACCTGTTTCACCTGTCAGGACGTTGAAACCTTCTTCAATATCAATGGCTAAGTGTTCGGCTAAGGCAAAATTAATCAGAGTTAAATGTGTCAGCATAAACGCATCCAAGCTGCGGAAAGTTTTAGTAAAAAGTCGTCAAGTTTTGTTTTTGTCACAAGATCATATTAATTCTATCTTAAAATACTACTAAAAATAATACTTCTTAGAACGAATATAGATCTTTAAAAATAAAAGAGAATTACTAGAATATACGCTATATCGTTTGTTTAAATTATATTTTTTCACAGGATTTAAACATCTCTGTGTAAAGATATTATAAATTTCACAGTCTTATCTATTTTTGAAAATTTGAACAAAATACATAATAGAGAATTTAAACGTGGAATAGTGATTACTTTGCTTGTTTTACTACAGAAGGTATTTGAAACTTTAGTGGATATTGTGCAAAAAGTGATTTGTACTTATGGTGTAGTTGATTTAAAATTTTATGAAATTGGGGTGAACGAGCGCAAACAAAAGCATAAATTAAGCTTAAGTTTGAAGTACATTGGTTTACCTAAAAAAGAGATTGATTTGAATTAATAAAATCAATTCAAAATATAAAACGCGTTTTTTGGAGAATACGCATGTCAGCTCAGTTTGATCATGTATCTGTAGTAAAAAAATCGAATGTTTATTTTGATGGTTTATGCGTAAGTCATACCGTTCAATTTGAAGATGGCACAAAAAAAACGTTGGGTGTGCTTTTGCCAAGTAAGCAAGAATTAACCTTCGAAACGCATGTACCTGAACGTATGGAAATCGTTTCAGGCGAATGCCGCGTTCGCATTGCAGATAGCGAAGAAAGTGAATTATTCCGCGCAGGACAATCATTTTATGTGCCTGGCAATAGCCGTTTTAAAATTGAAGCAGATGAAGTTGTAGATTATGTTTGCCACTTGGGTGGCTAATTACTAAATCCAAAATCAAGCAAAGAAATTTTAACCTAAATCGGTTAAACTATTGCTTCAGCATAAATCCTGTAAAGTCTGCTTTGCGGGATTTTTTCTTTTTGTATTCTCAGTCAAATGTTAGAGGTCGTTCATGGCAAAAACTGAATATTTTTATGGCGTTCACTCGGTGGAGTCATTGTTAGAGCTTGAGCCAGAGCGAGTTTTAACGTTATTCGCTTTAAAAGGGCGTGATGATCAGCGTTTAAAACGTGTTTTAGAGTTGGCAGAACCTTTTGGTATTAGTGTTCAGCAAGCAAGCCGAGATAAATTGGAAAAGCTTGCAGGTCAACCATTTCATCAAGGTATTGTTGCCGCTGTTCGTGCTCATCCAACTTTAAATGAAAAAGATCTTGAAGCGCTTTTAAATGAAAAGCCTCAGGCACTTTTATTGGCATTAGATCATATTACAGACCCGCATAATCTTGGTGCATGTATTCGTACTGCTGCTGCAATGGGTGTGGAAGCGGTGATTGCTCCGCGTGATCGTTCTGCAACATTAACACCAACAGCACGTAAAGTTGCTGCAGGTGGTGCAGACAAAGTGAAGTTCATTCAAGTGACAAATTTGGCGCGTACTTTGGGTCAAATGAAAGATGATTTTAATGTGCGTGTTGTTGGCACAATGCTTGATGAAAAAGCGTTACCTGTTCAAAAATTTGATTTCACAGGTACGGGCATTTGTATTGTAATGGGTGCAGAAGATACAGGTTTACGCCCAATTACACAGTCTCAATGTGATCAAACAGTTTATATTCCTATGGCGGGAAATTTACAAAGTTTGAATGTGAGCGTTGCAACAGGTATGGCTTTGTATGAAGCTTGTCGCCAACGTAACGTCTAGTTTATAAAAGCTGAAAATAAATGACACCAAGAACACAAGGCTATTTATATGTCCTCATTTGCATGGTGATTTGGGGTGGATTTACTTTAACATCTCGATTAAATGTGAAATGGGGGATTGAGGCATGGGACATTACTGCACTACGTTTTGCCTTAGCCTTTGTGATTTTGGTCCCCATTTTAATTTATAAAAAAGATTTAGCTTTTTTATGGAAAAAAGAGCCTTTTATTCTCGCAATGATTGGTGGTGTGGGGTATTGCTTAACATCGTATTCAGCATTTCATTATGTGCCAGCGGCGCATGCTGCAATATTTTTAAATGGCTTTATTCCTTTGTGTACCGCACTTGCAGGATTCGTCATTTTTAAACAAGCTTTCGATAAACATACATGGCTTAGTGTCATTATTATGATTGCTTCCATTAGTATCATGAGTTTGCTCATGTATAGAGAAACGGGCGTTGCTTTTGGCTTAGGCGACTTACTCTTTGTGCTAAGTGCAATGTGGTGGGGTGTTTTCTCTATTCTTTTGCGTCAATGGAAACTATCTGCATGGCATGCAATGTCCGGTGTGGCAATTTGGTCGGCAATTATTTATTTACCCATCTATCTTTTGTTTTTACCGAAACATCTATCGGAACCAGAGCCTATCCATATTATTTTGCAAACCTTGTTTCATGGTATATGTGTGGTGATGATTGCAACACTTGCGTATGTTGAAGCAATTAAACGCTTAGGTGCGTTTAAAACAGGAAGTATAGTGACACTAGCGCCTTTTATTGCTGCGGTGATTGCTGTTCCAGTATTGGGTGAGCCGTTAAGCTTAGCCATTATTTGTGGGTTAATTGGTATGGCAATTGGAGCTCTACAGCCTTGGCGATGGTTTGGTCGGAAAGATAGTTTGGAAGCTCAGCTTGAACAACAAAAAAAGCAGTCTAATTAAGACTGCTTTTTTGATCGTGCTAAATATTTTTCATGCAAGGGAATAAGTTGTTGATACAAATGCTCTAAATGACCATTATTGAGCACAATATCATTGGCATGTTTTTGTTTTTCTGTGCGTGGCATTTGTACTTTAATAATATTTTTAATTTGCTCGATATTTTGCCCATCACGTTGTGATGCACGTTGAATTTGTAATTCTTCAGAAGCATCTATAAGCAAATTATGGTCTGTTAATTCATGTTGATTGGTTTCAAATAATAAGGGTGAAACTAAAATAACATAAGGGCTTTTAGCTGCATTTAATTGGGTAATAATTCTGTTACGAATAGCAGGGTGGGTAATATTTTCTAAAGCTTTTCGTGCAGTTGGTTCTTTAAAAATATGTTCACGTAACGCACGTCGATTGAGTTCACCATTTTCAAGTAAAACCCAATCTCCAAATGTTTGTTGAATTTGGGTTAGCGTAGATTGCCCAGGCATAACAACTTCACGAGCTACAATGTCTGCATCTACAACGATAATATTTTGAGATTCAAACCACTGACTTGCAGCCGATTTTCCACTTCCAATACCACCTGTTAAACCCAAAATAAAAGACATACTTAACCTAGTTGACCTAAATATAGTTGCATGATTTGTTCACCCCAAAGAAAAGCAATCCAACCTGCAATAGCAATATAAGGACCAAAAGCAAAAGGCTGATTTTCTTTACGGACTTTCATCAAAATAATACCAATAATAGCACCTACTAGTGATGAAAGTAGAACAATGAGTGGGAGCATAAGAGGTCCCATCCAAGCACCTAAGGCTGCAAGTAATTTAAAGTCGCCATACCCCATACCTTCTTTACCTGTGACTAACTTAAAGATGTAGTACACAATCCAAAGGCAGAGAAAGCCGATAACATAACCCCAAATGGCAGAAATTGGCGTAGTAAAAAAGCCAAAGCTATTAATTGCTAAACCAAATGCAGCTAGGGTGAGCGTATATCGATCAGGTAGAAGTTGCGTATCAAAGTCTATAAAAGTAAGCGTGATTAAGACCCATGTGAAAACTAAGCCAAAAAGCATTTGAAGCGTAGCTCCAAATACAGCAACCACAGTGAGAGAGGCAATTGCTGTCAGTAGTTCAATGAAAGGATAACGAATGCTAATTGGATTTTGGCAACTTCCACATTTTCCTTTCAGAATTAACCAACTGATTACAGGAATATTTTGATACCAACGGATAGGAGATTGGCATTTGGGACAGGTTGAATCAGGTTTGCTTAATGTAATTTTGGTTTCATCAATAATGGCTTGATCAGGATGCAAAAGCATTTGGCAATCTGTACGCCATTCTTGCTCCATCATTTTTGGCGTGCGGTAAATCACCACATTTAAAAAACTGCCAATACATAAACTAAAAAGCCCAACTGCAATATAAAGTGCAGTTGGGTTTGAAATAAAATAAGAGATTAATTCTTGCATTAAACAACAGAACCCATTTGGAAAATTGGAAGATACATGGCAATAACAAGACCACCTACAAGTACACCAAGAACAGCCATAATGAGAGGTTCCATCATAGATGTTAAGCCATCAACCGCATTATCTACTTCATTTTCATAGTGAGTTGCTACTTTTTCTAGCATTGAATCAAGTGCACCCGATTCTTCACCAATTGCAACCATTTGAATAGCCATTGATGGAAAAACATTGGTTGCACGCATAGCAAATTGCAATTGTTGACCTGTAGAAACATCGTCACGGATTTTCATTACAGCTTCTTCATAAACCACATTATTTGTGGCGCCTGCTGTAGACTCTAAAGCATCAATAAGAGGTACACCCGCAGCAAATGTTGTCGCTAATGTACGACTGTAGCGAGCAATAATTGCTTTATAAACAAGATCACCAAAAATAGGGGCTTTAAGCGCTGCTTTATCCAAAAAGTCTCGAAATGGCTTGCTACGCTTTTTCGTTTCTATAAAAGCAATGACGGTTCCGATAATGCCGGCAATTAGAATGTACCAATATGCTTGCATCCATTGAGACATGTTAACAACCATTTTGGTGAAGGCAGGGAGATCTGCACCAAAAGAGGTAAAGAGTTCTTCAAAAACGGGGACAACTTTGACCATCAAGATAATGGTCACAATAATCGCTACAACGACAACAGTAATTGGATACTTCATGGCTTTTTTAATTTTTTGCTTTAAAAGCTCACTTTTCTCTTTATATATGGCAACACGGTCAAGCATGGTCTCGAGCGCACCTGATTGTTCACCCGATTCAACCAGTGAGCAAAAAAGCTTATCGAAATATTGAGGATATTTTTTTAAAGCACCCGCAAAGGTGTTACCACCTTCTACTTCACCTTTAATACCAATAACAACTTCACGCATAGCTGGATTGTCTAAGCCTTCAGCCACAATTTCAAAGCTTTGAACTAAAGGAACACCAGCTTTCATCATCGTAGCAAGCTGACGAGTGAAAATAGTGATGTCTAAAGTGGAAACTTTCTTTTTAAATACACTTTCAAGAATATTCTTTTTCTTCTCTCGAATGGATTTAATGGTAATTCCTTGTTTTCGTAAAGTGACTTTAGCCAAAGCCATGTTACGAGCTGGAATTTCCCCTTTAAGTTTAGCCCCTTTGCGGTCAACTCCTTCATATGTGAAGGTGGGCATCATCTGTGCTTTTTTGACAGCCATGCGTCGTTATCCTTATTTTAAATCTTTATTCACTCGTCACACGATTTACTTCTTGTAAAGAAGTTACCCCTTGCATGACTTTTAATAAACCTGAGCGGCGTAAATTGTTATAGCCAGCTTTTTCGGAAGCTTCTGCAATTTGAAGTGCATTACCATCTTCCATAATAATTTTTGAAATTTCAGGTGTAACTTTCATTACCTCGTAAATACCAACACGACCTTTATATCCCTCACGACATTCAGCACAACCTACAGGTTGATAAACTTTAGTTTCAGGATTAGCTAAATCTTCTGGTGTAAAGCCCATTTCTAATAAACTTTGTTCTGGAATATCTGCGGGCACTTTGCAGTGTGAGCATAAGCGACGTGCCAGACGCTGTGCAATTACAAGGTTTACCGATGTTGCAATATTAAAAGATTGTACGCCCATATTTCTTAAGCGGGTAAGTGTTTCGGGCGCACTGTTTGTATGCAGCGTAGACATTACCATGTGACCTGTTTGAGCTGCTTTGATAGCAATTTCAGCAGTTTCAAGGTCACGAATCTCTCCGACCATTACAATATCAGGATCTTGACGAAGGAAAGACTTTAAGGCCGCAGAAAATGTTAAGCCAATTTTATTATTTACGTTAACTTGGTTAATACCTTCCAAGTTAATTTCAACAGGATCTTCGGCTGTAGAAATGTTTGTGTCTTCGCGGTTTAAAATATTTAAACCTGTATATAATGATACCGTTTTACCAGAACCCGTAGGACCTGTAATCAATAACATTCCTTGAGGTTTATCTAGCGCGTCCATGAATAATTCTTTTTGGTCTGGTTCATAACCAAGAGCATCAATACCTAACATTGCACTTGATGGATCTAAAATACGTAGTACGAGTTTTTCACCAAATAGGGTAGGTAAAGAGTTTACACGGAAGTCGATGGCTTTGGTTTTTGATATTTTTAACTTGATACGGCCATCTTGCGGAATACGTTTTTCTGAAATGTCCATTTGAGACATCACTTTTAAACGAGAAGCTAAACGATTTGCTAGTTGCAGTGGTGGTGTTGCAATTTGACGTAAAACACCATCTACACGATAACGTACGCGATATGATTTTTCGTACGGCTCGAAGTGTAAGTCCGAGGCTCCCATACGAATTGCATCCACCAAAAGTTTATTGATGTATTTGACAATAGGGGACTCATCGCTTGTAGGATCATCATCTTTATGATTCTCATCATTGGTATCAACTTCTTCAACATCTAAGTCAAAGTCATCATCACCAAATTCAAAATTACCTGTATCTGCAAATAGATTTTCAATAAGTTTGTCTAACTTATCAAATTCAACAATAACCGCTTCAACATTCATTTTACTGTTAAAGCGAATTGCATCCATCGCATCTATATTGGTTGGATTGGCTGTTGCAACATAGAGAAGGTTGCCACGGTTAAAGATAGGTAATACACGATGTTTAGTAATGATTTTTTCATCAATACCATCTTTAGCAAGCATATCTGTGTTGTATACAGATAAGTCAAAAATAGGCTCGCCAAACTCTAGAGCAATGGTTTCAGCAACAACAAGAGGAGAAATTTTAAGGTTTTGAATTAAATAAGGAACAATATCTTGATTGGCTTTTTTAGCACACACCATTGCATTTTGCATAGCAGCAGCATCAACAACCTCATCTTCAACAAGGCGTCGAATAAAACCGGTAAGTTTCGGTGTAGATTGTGTTACTGACATCCCCAAAGTCCTTAAAAAATAGTGTTTATAATTTGTATTCTAAAATTATACTTTCGTTATATAAAAATACCACAGCTAAAATGAATATCCTTTAATAACTCCTATCTATAAATGTGAAGTAATTGTGAAAAAATGCTAAAATTGTAGGCTGATACATTGGTAATTACAAAATAAATAATAAATACACGGCTTGAAAGTTGAATAAATTTTTAAGCACAAATAATTTTTACGTGTAGAATGTGCTCGTTTTTAAAAATAGTTTTTTGCAGGTTATTGTATGTCGGGTTCAACGATTACGCCGTGGGTAGTTGGTAATTGGAAAATGAATCCAATGCAGGCCGATGCCCAGCAACTTATTCAAAATTTCAAAGATTTATTGACGACTAATCCAATAGAATCTTCTAAATGTCATATAGGTATTTCACCTGTTATGTTGGCACTTAGTACAGTACAGTCAGAGTTAAGTGATTCAAATCGAGAGATTTATACTGTTGCACAAGATGTTTCTCGCATTGCGGGAATGGGTGCATATACAGGTGAAGTAAGTGCTGAATTATTAAAAGATAGTCAAATTGGTTATGTTTTAGTTGGGCATTCTGAGCGTCGTGAAATTTTTGGCGAAACTGCGCAAATCTTAAATGAAAAAATTAAAAATGCATTAAATGCAGGTTTAACTGTAATTTATTGCGTGGGTGAAAGCTTAGAGCAACGTGAAAGTGGGCAAGCTGAACAAATTGTTTTACAGCAAATTTGTGATATTGCTACAGTAGTAGAAGCAGAGCAGTGGCAAAATATAGTTATTGCTTATGAGCCTATTTGGGCAATTGGCACAGGCAAAACAGCGTCCCCATCCGATGCTCAAACGATGCATGCACAAATTCGCCAAGGATTAAGCCAAATTACCACTTACGGGACAAACATGGCTATCTTATATGGCGGTAGTGTTAAGGCTGAAAATGCAGTAGAGTTAGCGACCTGTCCAGATATTAATGGTGCGCTTGTTGGTGGTGCATCATTAAATGCAGAGTCATTTCATAAAATTGCTCTAGCATTTGCAAATACAAAATAATTAGGAGTTCAGCATGCATACTTTTGTGCTGGTAGTACATATTATCTTAGCTGTTTTAATGATTGGCTTGATTTTAGTTCAACATGGTAAAGGTGCAGATGCAGGCGCTTCTTTTGGTGGCGGTGGAGCTGCAACTGTTTTTGGTGCATCTGGTTCAGGTAATTTCTTAACTCGTTTAACAGCGATATTGACAGCACTATTTTTCGTTACAAGTCTTACGCTTGCAGTTTTTGCGAAGAAACAAACAACAGACTCTTATAGTTTGAAAACAGTAAATACAACCACCTCTGCTCCAGCAACATTGCCTGAAACTTCATCAAACACAACAAAAACTGGCGAATAATCTAATTTAAGCCTTTCTTTTTTTGTGTGATGCGACTAGAATGCCACACTGCTGCGGTGGTGGTGGAATTGGTAGACACGCTACCTTGAGGTGGTAGTGCTTTCGGGCGTGGGGGTTCAAGTCCCCCCTTCCGCACCAACTTTAATCCAGAAATTAAGTTGGTGTAAGCGGCAAATTTGTTGATGCGGGATGGAGCAGTCTGGTAGCTCGTCGGGCTCATAACCCGAAGGTCGTTGGTTCAAATCCAGCTCCCGCTACCAATCTTTTTTAAGATGCAAACTTAGAAAAGCAATTAAAGAAATTTAATTGAAATAAAAATGCATGTTGTTGCGGGATGGAGCAGTCTGGTAGCTCGTCGGGCTCATAACCCGAAGGTCGTTGGTTCAAATCCAGCTCCCGCTACCAATCTTTTTAAGAAGCGAACTTAAAAAGCAATTAAAAATATTTTTAGTTGAAATTAAAACGTACGTTGTTGCGGGATGGAGCAGTCTGGTAGCTCGTCGGGCTCATAACCCGAAGGTCGTTGGTTCAAATCCAGCTCCCGCTACCACTTCCAATTAAGGTGCGACTTAATTGGGCAAAAACTGAAAGTTTGATTGAAAATGATCAGTGTTTTGTATATAATTTTTGCACGTTGATGCGGGATGGAGCAGTCTGGTAGCTCGTCGGGCTCATAACCCGAAGGTCGTTGGTTCAAATCCAGCTCCCGCTACCAAGTTTCTAAAGAGAGGCTCACAACAAAGTGGGCCTTTTTGCACAGTGGACTTTAGTTTTCTGTGTCATAATGGGGCGATTACGCCCTTTTTTATTATCTATCGTGTAGTGTCGACAATTTTTTGGTCAAATCGTCATGTTTCACTACTACAATAGTTTTATGTTGGCTTGTAGTAGCCATTTGACCATTTAATTTCACAAATTTGACGAGAGTAAATGAAGCTATCAAATAAAACTCAAGTACTTCAGGATCTTATTGCTCCAGCAGTACAAGCATGTAATGTAGACCTTTGGGGTATTGAATTTACACCTCAAGGTAAACGTTCATTACTACGTATTTTTATTGACAAACCAGTTGATGAAAGCGTAATTATCGCTAATGAAGATGGTGATGAAGAGCAAGGTCGCGGTATTGGCGTTCAAGACTGTGTGCGTGTTACACAACAAGTAGGCGCAATGCTTGACGTACATGATCCAATTTCTGGCGAGTATGCACTTGAAGTGTCATCTCCAGGTTGGGATCGACCGTTCTTTCAACTAGAGCAAATGTCAGCGTATATTGGTCAGCAGGTTGCCTTGCGTTTGATTAGTGCAGTCGAAAACCGTCGTAAATTTCAAGCAAAACTCATTGCAGTTGATCTTGAAAATGAAATGATTCAGGTTGAGGTTGAAAAGCAACAAGTATTGGACATTGATAGTCACAATATTGATAAAGCGAATTTGATCTACCAAGATTAATTGAATAAATAAGAATCTAACGAAATAGGTGACTCATGGCACGCGAAATTCTTACTGTAGTAGAAACAGTTAGTAATGAAAAGGGTGTACCTCGTGATGCAATTTTTGAAGCGCTTGAACAGGCTCTAGTTGCAGCAACTAAAAAGAAATTTTATGAAGGTACTCACTCTGAAGAAGCACGTTTACGTGTAGAGATTGACCGTAAAACAGGCGACTATAGTACTTTCCGTCAGTGGGAAGTTGTAGCCGATGAAGATCATGAAATGCCTGCATGCCAAGATGCGATTTCTGATGTAGATCCTGCAAAATGGTCAATTGGTGATATTCGTGAATTAGAAGTTGAGTCTATCGACTTCGGACGTATTGCTGCACAGATTGCAAAACAAGTTATTGTTCAAAAAATTCGTGAAGCTGAGCGTGCTTTAATTGCTGATGCTTATGAAGCTAAAGTTGGTGAGCTGATCTACGGTGAAGTTAAAAAACAAACCAAAGATGGTTTCATTATTGACTTAGGCGAAAATGCTGAAGCATATCTTGCACGTGAAGAAATGATTGCAAAAGAAATTCTTCGTCCTAAGCAACGTGTAAATGCAATTTTATATAGCGTGAACCGTGAAGGTCGTGGTGCACAATTGTTGTTATCACGCTCTAAGCCAGAAATGCTTATTTCATTAATGACAAAAGAAATTCCTGAAATTTCTGAAGAAATTATTGAAATTAAAGCGGCTGCGCGTCAGCCGGGTGTTCGTGCTAAAATTGCTGTTAAAACAAACGATCACCGTATTGATCCTGTGGGTGCTTGTATTGGTATGCGTGGTACGCGTATTCAAGCAGTTCAGTCAGAGCTAAATGGTGAGCGTATTGATGTAGTTGTATGGTCTGATGATCCAGCTCAATATATTGCAAGTGCTTTAGAGCCTGCTGATGTATCGGGTATTGTGATTGATGAAGAAGAACGTACAGCAGATATTATTTTTGCAACAAGCGATCAACTAGCTCGTGCAATCGGTTCTCAAGGTCAAAACGTTCGTTTGGCTTCAGAGTTGACTGGCTACAAGTTAAATATGATGCTTGAAGAAGAATATCGTGCTCGTCAGCAAAATGAAGCTCAACAGTATTTAGATATGTTTGTTGGTCGTCTTGAGATTGCTGAAGATCTTGCAATGGCATTAGTTGAAATGGGCTTCACTTCATTAGAAGAGATTGCTTATGTACCAGCTGAAACATTTGATGAGATCGAATTAGATTCTGAAGTTGTAGAAATGCTACAAAGTCGTGCTAAGGAAGTAACTTTAGCTGATGCATTGAAACAACAAGAGAATATTCAAGATCCTAGTGATGAACTTCTAGCAATGGAAGGGATGACACAAGAGATCGCCTATGCGCTTGCTGCTCGTGGTGTGGTAACAATTGATGATCTTGCTGATCAGGCAACTGATGATATCGAAGATATTGACGGTTTAGGTGCTGAAAAAGCAGGTCAACTCATTATGAAAGCGCGCGAATCATGGTTTAACTAGGAGGTAATATATGACGGACAAGTCGATTAAAGAGTTGGCTATCAGCGTGAATCGTAGCGTTGAAAAGCTCCTGGAACAGGTTCGTGATGCTGGCTTACCGCAACGTAAAGCTGACGATATTATTTCCACTGAACAACAAGATGCCCTAGTAAACCATTTGAAGAAAATTCATGGTCAAGACACAGGCAATGCAGGACAAATCACGTTGAAACGTAAAACTACGAGTACTGCTAAAGTGGCAAGTACATCAGGTAAAGCAAAAACAATTAATGTAGAAGTTCGTAAGAAGCATACATTTGTTAAGCCAGATCCTGAGCAAATTAAAGCAGAAGCTTTAGCGAAAGCTCAAGCTGATGAACAAGCAAAACAATCAGTTCAAAATGTTGCTGAAAAACCAGCAGCTAAAACTGAAGCACCAGCTCAAGGCGCATCTAAAGCAAAACAAGCTTTAGAAGCTATGCGCGCTGCTGCTAAGCAAGAAACTGCTAAACAAGAAGTACCTAAAGCTGCTGTTGTTGTTAAGCGTAAATCTACAAACAAACCTGTGGTTAAAGCCCAAGTTAAACAAGTAGAAACACCTGAGCAAAAACGCGCACGTGAAGCTGAAGCTGCTAAATTAAAAGCAGTTGAAGAAGCAGCACGTCGTAAATCGGCTGAAGAAGCACAACAACGTACACTTGAGCAAATGCGTCAAATGGCGTCTAAGTATTCTTCAGAAGATACAACTGCAACAATTCGTGTTGTAGACGACTCTCCACTTGCTGCTGGTCTTGTTGGTCAAGCATATGAAGATTCATTTGCGAAAGAAGACCGCGAAATTAAACGTGGTACGAATACTCCAACTGCACGTGCACCGAAAAAAGGTGGTCGTCGTGGTCAGGAAGAGCAAAGCTTTAGCAAGCAGCCTAAACGTGGTTTGAAAACAAGCCAAGCGGGCAAACACGGCTTTGAAAAACCTGTTAAAAAACAAGTTTACGATGTTGAAATTGGTGAAACGATTGTTGTTGCAGACTTAGCTGCAAAAATGGCAGTTAAGGTTCGTGAAGTAATTAAATCACTTATGAAAATGGGTGAGCTTGTTACTCAAAACCAAGCAATTGACCAAGAAATTGCTGCACTTGTCGTAGAAGAAATGGGTCATAACCCAGTTCGTGTATCTGATACTCAAGCTGAAGATAACTTACTTGAGAAAGCTGAAGAAGCACGTGGTGCGCAAACAACGCGTGCACCTGTTGTTACAATCATGGGTCACGTTGACCATGGTAAAACATCGCTTCTTGACCGTATTCGTCGTGCAAAAGTTGCTCAAGGCGAAGCGGGCGGTATTACACAGCATATCGGTGCTTACCATGTTACAACTGATAAAGGTATCATCACTTTCCTAGATACTCCGGGACACGCAGCATTTACTGCAATGCGTTCACGTGGTGCTAAAGCGACAGATATCGTAGTATTGGTTGTAGCGGCTGATGATGGTGTAATGCCACAAACTGCTGAAGCAATTGATCATGCTCGTGCTGCAGGTACGCCAATTATTGTTGCTATCAACAAAATGGACAAAGAATCTGCAGATCCAGATCGCGTATTGAACGAATTAACAACGAAAGAAATCGTACCTGAACAATGGGGCGGTGATGTTCCAGTTGCTATGGTTTCAGCACACTCAGGTGCAGGTATCGATGAACTTCTTGACTTGATTTCAATTCAAGCTGAACTTCTTGAGCTTAAAGCTTCTGAAGAAGGTGCTGCACAAGGTGTTGTAATTGAAGCTCGTGTTGATAATAGCCGTGGTGCTGTAACGTCGATTCTTGTTCAAAACGGTACATTGAAAGTAGGTGATCTTGTTCTTGCAGGTGCATCTTATGGTCGTGTACGTGCAATGACTGATGAAAATGGTCAACGTATCAAATCTGCGGGTCCATCTATTCCTGTAGAAATTTTAGGTCTTCCAGAAGCGCCAATGGCGGGTGATGAAGTTCTTGTTGTTGATGATGAGAAGAAAGCACGTGAAGTTGCTGAAGCTCGTTTAGATCGTGAACGTCAAAAACGTCTTGAACGTCAATCTGCAATGCGTCTAGAAAACTTAATGGCTTCTATGGGCAAAAAAGATGTACCTATCGTGAACGTTGTTCTTAAGACTGACGTACGTGGTACATTGGAAGCATTGATTGTTGCGCTTTCTGAATTGTCTACTGATGAAGTTAAAGTTCGTGTAATTAGTTCTGGTGTTGGTGCAATTACCGAGTCAGATGTAATTCTTGCTGAATCTTCTGAAGCGATTCTTCTTGGTTTCAACGTGCGTGCAGATAATGCAGCTCGTCAAAAATCAGATGCTGATGACATCGACATTCGTTACTACTCAATCATTTACCAATTGATTGATGATGTGAAAGCTGCAATGAGCGGTAAACTTGCTCCAGAACACCGTGAGACTATCTTGGGTGTTGCTGAAGTGCGTGAAGTATTCCACTCTAGTAAATTTGGTGCTGCTGCAGGTTGTATGGTACTTGAAGGTACATTACATCGTAACAAACCAATTCGTGTCCTTCGTGATGACGTTGTTGTCTTCCAAGGTGAACTTGAATCATTACGTCGTTATAAAGAAGTGGTTGAAGAAGTTCGTGCGGGTATGGAATGTGGTCTTGCAGTTAAAGGCTATAAAGACATCAAACCACAAGATAAGATCGAAGTGTATGATGTTAAATTAATTAAACGGAGTCTTTAATGGCGGGTAGTCAACGTCTAAAGCGTATGGCGGATACAGTACAACGCGAGTTGTCTGAGCTTATCCGTCAGGAGCTTAAAGATCCACGCTTAGGTGGTCTTGTGACCATCTCTGCCGTGAAGGTTAGCCCAGACTTAGGATATGCCGAAGTTTATGTCACAGTAATGGGACGTGAACTTGGTGATGACCAAAATGAAGAAGCAAATAAAGAAACTTTAGATGTATTGAATAAAGCATCTGGTTTTTTACGTCATGAATTAGGGCATCGTATTAAGACGCGTATTACACCGCGCTTACGTTTCCATTATGATAAGACGAATGCTTATGGTAACTATATGTTTGGTCTAATTGCTGAAGCTGTAAAGGATTTACCTCCTGCTGAAGCTAAGCAAGATGATGAATAATTTGTAAGAATAAAAAAGCCACCTTAGGGTGGCTTTTTTATTGAGGTCAAACGCTATTTAGAGTTAACGCTTTTTAGTGAATATCATCTTTAGTAGATTTACTTTTAGCGTGAAATGCACGACGACGTGTACGTTGCCAAGGAAGAGGGCGATTAATTGCTTCAGGAACATCACCACTCATTGATCTTAAGCGTAAGTGCAAGGCTGCTTGTGCCATTAAATTTGCAGATACTGGTGCGGTAATAAATGCAAATAATGTAATTAATATTTCGGCAAAACCAAATCTACCCTGAAAGGCAGAATAAATAATTGCTGCAATTAAAAAACTACCTAAACCTAATGTGCTTGATTTTGTTGGAGCATGTAGGCGCATAAATAAGTCAGGAAGTCTGACCATACCAATACTACCGATCAGCATAAATAACGAGCCAATAATTAAAAATACTGAAACAAGAATTTCCATCACGAGTTGCATAGTTTCTACTCCTAATCAATTACATGGCCAGATGTAAAATATCTAGCTAAAGCAGTAGTTGAAACGAAACCAAGCATGGCAACCAATAGTGCACCTTCAAATAATGATGTACTTGCCCAATAAATACCTAAAACTACAATTAAACAAATAGCATTAAGGAATAAGGTATCCAAAGCTAATAAGCGATCGACAATAGATGGACCCATAATGAGGCGAATCAGACATAAAAGCATAGAGATGGTAATTGCAACCATGCAAATACTTAAAGCATACGGCAATATACTCATGTGTTATCTCCTACTTTTACGCCAAATATACGTATTAAAGGTTGTTCGTATCGCTCTTTAATCGTTTTAATTTCACTTTCAATGTCATCTGTATTTAAAGCATGAACTAAAATATCACAACGATCTTGGTCAATACCTGCGGTAACGGTACCTGGTGTTGTGGTGATAATCATCGCAAGAAGAGAGTTTACTTCTTCATGTTTTGTATCTAAAGGAACACGGAACCATTTTGGGTGTACATTTTTTGTTGGTCCAAGCACAAGTTTAGCAACATTGATATTACAGACAACAATATCCCAAACAACAACAAAGAAAAGTTTAAGTGCTTCTAACCAATTAATATTTGGCGTGCGATCGATAAACGGACTAAGTAGTTTTGGAATGGCAAAAGCAAGTAGCAGTGCCATAATGAGAGTTGCTGCATCTAGGCTTTGAGCAAGCATGATCCAACTCAAACCACAAAGTACAGAAACTAAGGGGTGGGGGAACCAACGATCAACAAAAGAAATTTTTTGCATATTATGGCTCCTCAGTTGGTTTAAGTTGATCTATTTCAGGATGATCATCTTGAGTGCGCTGTTCAATAATTTGACGTTTTTTGAACTCTGAAATATGCTGCCCCTTTAGTGTTTCCTCAGAAATAATATAAGGAATGAGGTGTGCATTTGGATCAACCGTTTCACCACCATATTTAGTTTCTGGTAAGTTTTCTGCATCAAAGGGTTGAACGCTAATAAACTTGCCATGTTCATCTTTTTTCAGGAACGTTGATTCATATAAAGCATTGTTTTGAATTTGTGCCGCAGTATTTGAAATGTATTGATAAATAGGATTTGCAAATACGACATAAAGAACTAAGCCTGAAAGTAGAACATAAATTGCATAATCGTTACGTTTTGGAGCAGTGCTAGGTAATGCTTGGTATTGTGCATATTCAGGTTTTTTAGGGTCACTCTCAGGCTTAGTTGCGCGCCAGAAAAGAATAAAACCTACTCGTGTAAATGCAATAATACTGAGTAAACTAACCACTAAAACCGTAATGATAATAATCAATTGGTATGGTGAATGAGCAGTTGCTTGTAAAAGGAAAACTTTACCAAAGAAGCCACTGAATGGTGGAAGACCTGCCAACATTAACGCAATAATAAAGTAGCTTATAGATACAACTTTATGTTGTTTCATTTGTGGTGCAATTTTAAAGTGATCTTTAAACTCGCCACGTTGAGAGGTAATCCAACCTGCTAACAAGTAAAATGCTGCACCAATAATTGTACTATGAACTAAGTAATACAATGCAGCAGCCCATGCTTGTGTATTAAATAGTGAAATTGCAATTAAGATTGTACCTATAGATGACAAAATCATAAAACCAACCAAACGTCTTAAACGTTCAGCACCAATGGCACAAATTGCACCATAAAGTGAGGTAATTAGACCGATAGGTAGCAATAAATTTTGCAGAATTGAGCGACTTAATTCATCATCAAATACAGTACCATTTACGCGTAAAATTGAGTAAATACCCACTTTAGTCATAATGGTAAAAATGGCTGCTACAGGTGTGGTTGCGACTGCATAAGTTTTTGGAAGCCAGAAACCGACAGGTAACATGGCTGCTTTAATACCAAATACAACAAATAAGAGTAAGCCACCAGCAACAGCAAGACGGTGTTGATCCGCTTCTAACAGAGGCATTAGACGTGCTACATCTGCCATGTTTAGGCTACCTACACTGCCATAAATCATACCTAAACCAATAAGGAATAAGGCAGAAGCAAGAAGGTTGATGGTGACGTAATGAATGCCGAGTTGGAATCTTGCTCGGCCTTGTCCATGAAGAAGCAGGACATACGATGCCATAAGCAAAATTTCAAAGAATACGAATAAGTTAAATAAATCGCCTGTTAGGAATGCACCACAAAGTCCCATGAGTAAAAAATGGAACATGACATGGAAATATCGACCACGTTCATCCCACTCTTTACTTGCATACCACATAACTGGAACCGCAAGAGAGTAGGTGAGTACCAACATAAACGCAGAAAGCTGATCGAGTACAAGTACAATACCAAATGGCGCAGCCCATTCACTCAAGTTGTAAACAGAAACTTGCCCACTGCTTGCAAATATTAAGTAGCTAATAGCAGTAAATAGACCAAGAGCAGAAGAAATATAGCTAATGCCGCGACGCCATGGTTGGCGCCAGTCATGTGCTAAAGAGCCTGAACCTGGGTTACCTAAAAGCACAAGAATAAATGCAGTAAATGCAGGAATTAAAATACTAAAAATAGGTGTGTGCTGTGTCCAAAATTGGAGGATGTCAGTCATTATGGCTCATCCTCGCGTGGGTCAATTTGTGGTATTTCTTCTTTGGAGTCAACGTGGTCTGTTCCTGTTTCAAAACGACTGCGTAATGCAAGTTGAACAATAAATGCAGTAGTTGCAAAACCAATAACAATAGCTGTTAAAACTAGAGCTTGAGGGAGGGGGTCTGTAACGCGTTCAGTCGCTGTAAGTACCGCAGGCGCATTCATTTGAATACGACCCATGGCAAATAAAAATAAGTTAACTGCATAACCAATCATGGCTAAGCCCAAAACCACAGGAAAAGTACGTGCTCGAAGTATTAAGTAAATACCTGTTGCAGCGAGTAATCCTATTGAAGAGGCAAGTAAAAATTCTAAGCTAATCATATTTTACCCCTTCGGAACTGGACCAGTAATACTGGTATGACGTGAGTCACCAAGTACGGAAATCATTAACATAGTTGCGCCAACAACAGTGATATAAACACCTAAGTCGAAAATAGCGGCGGATGCTAAATGCATTTCACCTAAAATTGGTGGGTTAACATAGATGTGTGCGCTGGTGAGGAATGGTCGCCCCCAAAGCCATGCAGCAATACCTGAAAGTCCTGCAATGACTAAACCAACACCAATCCAAATTTCGTATAAACGCCCAGATTTAGCTTTTAATAAGCGTTCAGCTTGATCTTGACCCAAAGCAATATATTGAATAACAAGAGCAAGAGATGTAATTAAACCTGCAATAAATCCACCGCCAGGTAGGTTATGACCACGGAGGAAGATATATAAACTTACGACAAGTGCTAAAGCTAAAATCCATGAAGACGTGATACGGAACATCAGCGGAGATGGATTAAAGCGATAGGTTAGACCTTGTGTAGTTGTGGTTCCGTGCGTACGCATACCATCCATTAAACAAAGTGCACCAATTGCAGCAATACCTAATACGGTAATTTCACCAAAGGTATCAAAGCCACGGAAATCGACTAAAATTACGTTTACAACGTTTGTACCACCACCCAATGGAATGGCTTGTTGCATAAAGAACCATGAAATTGAATTGTGATCACGAGTCAAAATCAGCCATGTAATCCATGTAATACCTACACCACCAGAAATGGCAAGTAATGCATCTCTCCAACGTCTAGGTACTGAAGATTCATAAGGCGTGAGTTGTGGTAACAACGATAAGCTCATAAGAAGTAGAACTGTTGTTACAACATCAACTGTAATTTGAGTCAGTGCAAGATCCGGTGCAGAGAAGCATACGAATACCATGGTCACAACTAAACCTACAGCACCACTAATTAAAATTGCTTTAATACGTTCGTGATGGAACCATAACATCATCCAGCATGAAGAGAACAATAATAACCAAAGCACAATCGCAATTGCGGGTGCATGAGATAATTCGCGAGTACCTGTTGTGATGCCTGAATTAAATAGAGGTAAAGCAACAACAATGATGCTGAAAAGTACAATCCATAAAAGGTAACTTTGTAGCTTTCCATTTTCAGTTGCACGTTTAAACTTTCGAGCATTGAGTAATAAATGTTTTAGGAATAGGTCAAAGAGAACTTTTCCTTGGAATTTACCTAAATAAGGGTCTAAATCAATTTCACGAATTTTGCCACCTTTCGCTAAAGAGAAATAGAAACCAATACCACCAATTAATGCAATTGCACTCATGAGTAATGGTGCATTAAACCCATGCCAAATGGCAATATGGACACCTTCAAAGCTTGCGATTTGGGTGCTGGCTTGCGTTGTACTATTAATAATATTTTGAATGAGTAGCGCAGGGAAAATACCCACTAAAATACATAAAATTGCAAGTAATGTTGCAGGTGCTCTCATGCCAAAAGCAGGCTCATGAGCATTTTTATTAGGAACATCTTTGCCCACGGGACCATCAAAAAATACACCGTGAACAAGACGTACAGAGTATGCGACTGCAAAAATACCAGCAAGTGTTGCAACAATCGCTGAAATTACCATTACAGGACCTGATAAATTCGCAAGCAACTCGGTAAAGAACATTTCTTTAGACAAGAAGCCATTGGTCAGCGGAACACCTGCCATAGAGGCAGCAGTGATCATAGTTAAGGTTGCAGTAAAAGGAAGTAGTTGCCATAAACCACTAAGTTTACGTAAATCACGTGTACCAGATTCGTGGTCAACAATACCTGCAATCATGAACAATGCCGCTTTAAATGTGGCATGGTTGATAATATGGAAAATAGCCGCGGCAACAGCAAGGGGAGAGCCAATACCAAGTAAGCAAACAATAAGACCTAAATGGCTAATCGTTGAGTAAGCCAATAAACCTTTTAAATCTTCTTTAAATATGGCAAAGAAGGCCGCCATACATAACGTAAATAATCCAATAAAGGTCACAAGGTTGTGGTAAAGCGCGGCACCTGCAAAAATTGGAAGTAAACGTGCAAGTAAGAAAATACCAGCTTTTACCATAGTTGCAGAGTGCAAATAAGCCGATACAGGTGTTGGTGCTGCCATTGCATTTGGTAACCAAAAGTGGAATGGGAACTGCGCACTTTTAGTAAAAGCACCAAGTAAAATGAGTAAAAGTGTTGGAACAAATAAAGGACTTTCTTGGATTTGTTCTGCCATACCTAAAATTTGATCGATTTGGTATGTGCCAGTAATTTGTCCTAATAAAATAAAACCACCCAGCATGGCAAGCCCACCCATACCTGTAATGGTTAGAGCCATACGTGAGCCGCGTTGAGCCGCATCGTAATTGCTCCAGTAACCTACAAGCAGGAATGAGGAGATACTGGTTAACTCCCAAAACACAAGTAATAGAAGTAAATTATTAGAGAGGGATATACCAAGCATAGCTGCCATAAACAGCATGAGTAATAGGTATAATTTGCTGAGAGAGTTTTTAGGGCTTAAATAATAGTATGCATAAATATAAATGAGGGTACCAATTCCCGTAATAAGAAGGGAGAAAAGTAAACCCAGTGCATCGAGGCGGAAACTTAGATCTATACCTAATTGAGGTAACCACGACCATGTTTGAATGATCGTTTTGCCATTAAATACAGCTTCGGCTTGAGTCAGTAACAAGATTAAGCTTGTAAGACTGACTCCAATAGCACCTAAAGCTGTTACCCCGCGCGAGAATTTCTTCAGCCACGAGACAAGTATTGTGCCTAGTACTAACGGTAACAAGATAATAATCGGTAGCACACTCGTATCCATAGTCGTGATTTAGGTCGAGAAACCTAATGTGAATCTTAATCTTTCAAGGATTATAGGACAGCAAAGAACGATCCAAGTTTCTAAATCTTGAAAGCCAAATGTTGAATCAAAATGAAAAATAAGTTGTATTGCGCAACTTAGGAATGATTGCAAAATCCGATATTTTTACGAAATTTGCAAATAAATCCGATCATATTACAGCCAAAGCACAACATCAATCTTTTTTGATCACATTGGGCACATTATACGCTGACTTCATTTCTCTATGGGCAAGATACATGAATAGATGTTTTAATAAATGTAAGCAAAGACTTAGTTTGAAAAAAAATTACTCAAGTAACTTTTGGTCTGGACTTGTTTGGATGTCGTTTGTTAGTAATGTGATGAGGTCTTTTAGTTGTTCATCATTCAATTTTTCATGAATAAATTGATAAATACTTTGTGGTGTTTCAACACTACCGTGTAAAGCTTCAAGATCATTTGAAATATTGAGATCTTCATTTGTGGTTAAATTTTGATAAATTTCATCAAATTCAACTGTAAATTGTGGTGGCATTATCGGATGTAATTGTTGGTTTTCTAACTGTAAGCATTGATAGTCAGATGCTTGTTCTAATAATTCTGCTCGATTACCTGTCGCAATCATTTGTAAATGTGGAAATGCTTGATTGAGCCGAGCCAAAATAGTCGTACATTCATCTTGATCAAGCTGTTGGTCAATTTCATCAATTAATAAGATGCCATCGCCTTCTAAACATGGGTAAAGGCTTGATGGATTTAGTAAACACATACGACGAACAATATCTCCAACCAAAGCAATCCAATTTTTTAAACTATTAGAAAGTTGTTGGAACATCATGGTTTTACCTTGATACGTTACCATGAGTTGTAGTTTTGGTAGGTATTGCACATAAATATTACTAAGTTCAGGAAATATGATGGCAAGCGTATCTTTTAGCGCAGATAAGCTAGGTGCATGCATTTGGTTATAAGCATGAATAAGCGCTGCGCTTAAATCTTGATGTCGGTCGCTACTTTTTTGGCTTGAAATTAAACGATTTACAAGATCTGTAGTTTGGGCATTTTCAATGTCTGAAATTTCACGAAACCATTCAAAAAAACGTGAAAAAGTTGTGTACTGAATTGTGGTAATTTCATAAGCATTTCCTGCTTGAAAAATAGCAGGATTGTTTTTATTGGTTAAATTTATTTCATGAACAAAACGCTCTGAAGGGTAATATGCAATAAGTGGTAAGCCTTGTAATGGATCTAGTTGAGCTGCCTTTTGATAAAGCGCAACAAGTTTTTCTAATTTTTGTGTTTCAACTTTGCTATGACCTGTTAAGGCTTTCGTTTTTGTTTTGTAAAGTTGCCAATCGCATATTTGAGTTTCAATTTCACATGAATTGATAGATTCGGGCAATGAGCCAATTTCTATTGGCAGATGTACTTTTATATCGATTTTTGCTTGTAGGCGATCTTGTTTAATATCGTGATCAGGTAAAATTGCACCTGCTGTTCGAGCATCTTTATAACGTGCAGAAAACCAAGTGAGTGCAAGAAAGGTAGAGCGCAGTAAAGATGTTTTTCCTGAACCTTGATGGCCTAAAATAAGCGTGATAGGTGCATTGTGATATTCAAAATTTATTTTAGTATCGGTAAAGTGAGTGATGTGCTTGAACTGTATAGATTTTATTTTCATAGAACACCTGCATGAATTATACGACAGCTTTACGTAAGGACATTGGCATTTTAATTTTGAGTTGTTGAACCAAGTCGTAAATATGATGAATATTTAAACTTAACTTAGCACGAGTACATGCGACGTATAACAAACGTAATTCTTCATCGCTAATTTTAAAGTCTTTATCGTTCAGTCTAAATTGGTAGTCATCTTCAATATGAACACGATTCCATTCTAAACCTTTGGCTTTATGCGCAGTCGAAATAATATAATCCGCCTGATCGATAGGCGTAATTTTCGCTAAAGCACGTTTAAGTGGATCTGTTCCATGATCATCTACAAGTTTGACCAATGGCTTAATGTCGCTACCATCATTTGTTTCACAATATTCGTGAACATCGTGCCACGAATTAAACCAAGCCAATTCAGGAACATCAGTTACACGTTTGCCTTGTTTGAGCATACTTGCTGCATCAACAAATTTATTTAATCGAACATGATCGGCTTGCAAACTGACTTTGTCGCCATGAACTAAACCTGAAAGTAAAAGTTCCATTGCACGCGCATTGGTACGGCATAAAATAGCATCACGCATTTTAGTGTGTGGTTTATTCACAACTTTAGAATTTAACTGTGGATTACCCAATAAAGGCACAGTTTCATTCAATGCACCTAAAATGGCATTTGCATTGAGTGCAATTTCTTCACCAAAACGAAAAGATGTGGTTAAGCGTGATTCTGGTAAAGGCAATTGTTGCATGGCATTGACTGCGCCGCGCCACGCATAAATTTGCTGATGTGCATCACCTACATAAATAACTTGAGAATTACGTTGTTTCAGTAAAATTCCAAGCATGAGAGGGTCAGCATCTTGTGCTTCATCAAATAAAACATAGTCAGATGGAATATTGGGTTCAGACAATGCCCAAAGTTTTAAATAAATATCGTGCCCAATGCCTGCTTGATGATTGGGATCGATCGATTCTAACCAACGACGTTCAACAGCTTTATATAAATGTGCTTGTAGCGTTGGAATATCATCTGGATGTAACCAACTTGGTGCTTGAATATGACGTGGAGCAGGGTATTGCGAACTGGTAGAGCAAAAATAGCTCACTGTATTTGCCACTAAACTTGCTAAACGTGACGGCATTAAAACGTATTTTTCATAACGTCCGCCCATCATTCTACGAAGTGTAATCGGCTCTAAGCGATATTCTTTCGCAATAAAACTTGGGCTTAAACGTGGCAGGCGAAGTTTGTCGGTTACTCCACGTGGAACGCTTCTATAGGCTAAGGAGTGAAAGGTTCGGCAATCAACATTTCTATGAAATTTACTTTGCGCTTCTGCTGCAATGGTTTTGTTAAATGCGAGATACATGCCACGTCTTTGTGGCATAGCATCGCTAATCATTTGTAAAGTTGTAGTTTTACCTGTGCCTGCATAGGCAATAACTTTAAAAGATTTCCCTAGGCGAGCGTTATCAATAGCAGTTGCTTGTTCATAGGTCGCATTGGGTTTGTTATTTTCAGACACAGATAATTTACTTTTAATTAATGTTGACGATTTGCTTTTTCAACCAAGCCAGATAAACCTTGACGACGCGCAAGTTCGTTAAGTACCAATTGAACATCTAAATCGAAATAGCCAAGCATTACAATGGTATGGAACCAAAGATCTGCAACTTCATAAATCACATCATTTTTATTGTCTTCATTGGCTTTTGCATCAAAATCTTTGGCAGAAATAATGGTTTCAACGCTTTCTTCGCCTACTTTTTCTAAAATTTTGTTTAAACCTTTATGGTAAAGCTTTGCGACATAAGATGAATCAGGATCGGCTTTTTTACGCTCTGCCATCATTTTGCCTAAATAAGACAATACATCGACTTGTTCAGATTTTGCAGTTGAGGCATTCATTGCAAGCGTATGTGGATTTACAGATTTTTCACCATAAATTTGGTTCGGGTCTTTAATTTGAGCGTCTACAATTTCCCAGCCATTTGGCGTAAGTTTGCGGTAGAAGCAAGATTCACGACCTGTATGGCAGGCAATTCCGCCGTGTTGCTCAATTTGAAGCACAATAACGTCTGCATCGCAGTCTAAACGAATTTCATGAACTGTTTGGAAGTGTCCAGATTCTTCGCCTTTGTGCCACAACTTATTGCGTGAACGAGAGAAGTAAACCGCTTGGTTTTTTTCAGCCGTTAAGGTTAAAGCTTCACGGTTCATCCACGCAACCATAAGCACACGACCCGTTTGATGATGCTGTGCAATAGCAGGCACTAAGCCTTGTTCGTTAAATTTTACTTCATCGAGCCATTGCACATTATTCATGAGTATTTCACCAAAATATTTTCAAAAAATTAATCAATACGTTTGCCGTATCGTTTCGATAGTGTACGGCATCCGCATCCTTTTAAGGAAATAAATCTTCATCTATTTTTAAATTGATCGTTGCCAAATAGGTCTGATCTTTCGTAAGTTTTGAATAATTTATGATGTTAAACATATTCGATTTTAGATCTGAAATTGTGATAGCCATTTCTTTTCGGAAGCAGGGGATACATGCTTAAAAATGATATTATGGTTTGCAGGCACTAAGTTTTATGAATAATACTTAATATTAATAACTAAAAAAATCCTCATTTCGAGGAAAAAAGGCAACGTATATGAAGAAAATTACGCTACTTGCAACAACTATATTTATAAGCATGTTGTTAACAGCTTGTTATACATTAGATACTTGGAAAAAATTTCCAGTCAATGAAAAAAAAGAAACATTTCATATGATTCAAGAAGATCAAGTTGCTGGTTTTGTTAAAGTCATTCAAAAAAATGAACCTACAAAATTTATGGTTGTTGGTCAGAATTATGCTTATTTGATAGAAAATGGGAGTTATCAGATTAATGAGCTTCTGTTGTTATCTTTGAAAAATACAAAGCTCGAAATTATGACGAATTCAAGAGATGGTCTGCAATTAACAGTAGATCCTAAACAACATAAAAACTATGAGTTCAAATCTACTTTAGGGTTTAAATTTACAGTACAACAACCAACGCTACAACAAAAAGAAAGCAGCTATCAATTAGCTGCTTTTTATTTCACAAATCCTGCATAAATTCTGCAAAATTCTGCTTTTCGATCATTTCTAAAAACTCATCGCCTAAACGCTGACTTTCCGCCACACTTTGGTTCCACAACTGAATGCGTTTTTGTTGATCTAAACCCTTTAAAGTAAAGTCTTTACGGTCAGGTAAACGACCTAAAGGTAAAGATGCCAAATACTCTTGAGATGGAGATAGTAATAAAGTTCGTGCTTGATTTTCAGGATTGGATTTTCTGTTTTTAAACATTTTATCGAACCAGCCTGGTGTAATACTGTCGGTAAAATGTGGGTATAAAACAACACCGTTACTTTGGAATGGTAGGTCGATGTGATAATCAATTAAACCGCCATCTCGGTAACTTCCTTTAGGTGCATTTGGAATATTACGAACTGCAGACATTACCCCTGGAATAGATGCAGATGCCATGAGCCAAGGCGTTACATTTTCATTATTTAGGGTTTGGTAGTGGGTAATAAAATCATCATCAACTTTAAATTGTTCACCAATATTGGGCTGACTAATGACGCGTTGCATGAATAAGCGATTATGTTTACGCGCAAGTGCATTACTACTGACAATTCCTGCAACTGAAGCGAGTAAAGGAAGTGATTTATCACTTTGGAAAATATGCTGTGCTTTCACTGAAATGACAGCAAGGTGATAATCGGGATGTTCAACGAGTTGTTGTTCTTTGCCCCGAATTAATTCAAAAAGCATGTTTTTGCAAATATCACCCACTTCTTGGCGCGACATTTTATTGGTGAAATGCAGATTGGTATAAAGTTCAGAAAGTCTTTGAGTTCCTTCTTGTGCGCCCCATGCCAAAATGCTTGCAAAACGCCAACTGCCAATACTTGAGCCAATAACAGTTCTGCGCTGCGGTGCTTGTGTTAGGAAGCGACCAAAAATTGCTTGATCTAAACCTTGAATACCTATGCCTTTCGGGCCACCTGCAGCACCGGGCAGTATATCGACTTGATGTGCATGTAAGCCTTCTTTTGTAATGAGTTTACGTGCAAGATAACCTGCTCTAATATTTAAAGCTCGTGGTTGTTTTTTTAGAATTTGCATAATGAAATATAAATTTGTATAAAAATATTAGTTGAAACTTAATTTAATACAAAATTCGATTAATGATGAGAAAAATCAGGCAAGTTTTTATTTTTTAAGCTATCTTTTAGTTCTAGATTGTTGATTGGTAATGAAAATGACTTCATTTAGAAAAATTATGACGTGGTTCTGTGTGGTATTGCTGCTTGTTGTTGGTATGTTTTGGGCATTTACAGACTCTGAACCAGATGTAACTTTAGAACAAGCACCCATAGAAGAACAAGTGAATTAACATTTAGCAGTCTATTAAACTATCGACGTTATTTAATAGACTGCTTTAGCTTTTAACAATTATTTTGATAATCTAAAAATGGCAAGGAAACTTGCAATTACAAGTAAAACGACCGATACATACCAAGGTGCAATGACCGAAATTGCCAGTAAAATAGCCATAACACTACCAAAAATCCAACTACGTTTTTGCTGATGTTCCATTTGCAAACGCATAGTTTGTAATTCTTGTAATTGTTTTGCTTGCCATGCAGATTGGTTCTTTAAACCGTTGATGCTATCAATCAAAATACTTGGTAAATCTTGTGCACCAAGAAGTAAGTCGGGAATTTGCTGACCTAATTCTTTCATGTTTTTGACAGGATTCATGTTGGTTTTAACCCAATCTGTCAAAATTGGTTTTGCAAGTTGCCAAATATCTAAGTCAGGATATAAGTCTGTACCTAAGCCTTCTACATGAACCAATGTTTTTAGTAAAAGCATAAGTTGTGGTGGAATTTCTAAATGGAAGCGACGTGCAATATCCATCACTTCAAGTAAAATACCTGCAAAATCGAGTTCGCTCATTGGTTTTGAAACCATTGGGCCAACGGTGCGACGCATTTCTCTTGCTAAACCATCCTGATCGGTTCCTGGTGGAATCCAACCTGCTTGGTGCACAATTTGAATGAGTTGCATGAAATTGCTGTTCATTACCGCAAGTAACATTCGTGCAACGGTCATTTGATCGTGTTTAGACAATTCACCCATAATGGCGCAGTCCAACGCGATATAGCGTGGCGCATTTGGATTAATAGTTTCTACAAAAATATTTCCTGGATGCATATCTGCATGGAAAAAGTTATCGCGGAATACTTGGGTAAAGAAAATGGTTAAACCTTTTTCAGCAAGGTCTTTACGATCCATACCCAATTTATCGAATGTTGCTGTATCTGAAATTGGAACGCCTGTAATACGTTCAGCAACCATCACATCTTTGCTATCCATATAAACTTCAGGCACATACATCATGCTTGAGCCTGTGAAGTAATGGCGCATACGACGTGTATTGTCTGCTTCTAAAGTTAAATCGAGTTCTTTAAGAATGATTTGACGATAGTCTTGGATAATTTCAGATAAGTGCAATGCACGTGCTGCTTCTAGACGCTTTTCTAGACGACAACCTAGCCATTCTATAATTTCAAAATCTTGTAAAATTTGCGTACGAATATCGGGGCGTGTCACTTTTACAACAACTTCACGACCATCATGCAATGCCGCTGTATGAACTTGTGCAATAGATGCTGCTGCTAAAGGTTGTTCATCAAAACGAGAAAATAGTGTTGCAACATCTGCTTTAAGTGAATTTTGAATACGTGATTTTACAACGTCTACACCGTATGGTTTTACTTGGTCTTGAAGCAGTGTTAGTTGCTGTAAAACTTCAGGTGGAATGAGGTCACGACGTGTTGAAAGCAACTGTCCCATTTTAATGGCAAGCGGCCCCATATCTTCCAAAGCTTGTTTTAGCTTTAAAGGATTTTTACTTTCTTTGCTTGACCATGCAGCAGGGTGCATGCGGATAATGCTTAAAACATGACGGGCTTTTTCAGGCAATTCATCCGCAGGGAACAACGTGTCGAGTCTATAGTGCGCTGCAATACGCCAAAGTTCGAGTAAACGTGAAACATGCGGAATCATATATATTATTACCTAATTTTGAGTTGTATTTTCTAATGCGTCGACTTGTATTTGAAGCTGTTGAATTTTAGCTTCAGTACGGTCTAAATTTTGCTGGAAAGTGCGGGTATCTTGATGGAGATTGTCCATTTGCCAACGGGCAGCAAATAGTCCTGAATCTTCTTTCAAAGTATCTTCAGCAAAAAATGCATAACTTTGTAACGTCTTTTTTAAATGCTTCGGTGCGCGTTGAATTTTACCAATTTCATGGGCAAGGCTAGGACCAATCCAAGGACTTAAATGTGATGCTAAATCGGGTTCAACTTGTTGCATAATGTTTTGGATTTTTTGCAATAAGTGATAATCGCCTTGTAGTGGAATATTTCCAACTTCATCTGCAACCAAAAGCTTAAGTAGCTCGACCACATTTTTTACATGTAGCGTTGCTGTCGCTTCAAAAACTTGCTGGTTTTTATCAAAAGGGCGTTGCTCAAATATTGAAGATGCTTCGCTATGACCTGTTACCGTTGGTTCTAAACGAACTTTATTTTCATCGAAAAAAACATCAACTGAAAGTTGTGGTTTGTCTAAAACAACACGAAGCATTTTGCCTTGAAGCTCATTGAGCTGAATGCGAGTAATCGCATCCAAATCAATGATATGGTTCACGAATCGTTCAACTGCACCAAGTGCCAGAATCGACCACATAGTTATAACCTTAAAGTTTGAAACCACGGTGAACAGCAACAACACCTGCTGTTAAGTTGTGATAATCACAGTTTTGGAATCCAGCATTTTCCATCATACCTTTTAAAGTACGTTGGTCTGGGTGCATACGAATAGATTCTGCTAAATATTTATAACTTTCTGAGTCATTTGCAATGATTTTACCCATGATTGGTAAAGCCGTGAATGAATATAAATCGTAAATTTTAGCGAATGGTTCAAATACAGGTTTAGAGAATTCTAAAATTAGTAAACGACCACCTGGCTTAAGTACACGGTACATTGCAGCAAGTGCAGCATCTTTATCTGTTACGTTGCGTAAACCAAAAGAAATAGTTAAAAGGTCGAAGCTATTATCTTCAAATGGTTCTAAAGTTTCAGCGTTGGCAAGAACGAAGTCGACATTTGTACAGCCTGCATCAATTAAACGATCACGACCTACATTGAGCATTGATTCGTTAATGTCTGAAAGTACAACATGACCTGTTGGGCCTACTTCACGGCTAAATACTTTTGCAAGGTCACCAGTACCACCAGCAATATCTAGTACGCGTTGACCACGACGAACGCCCGACATATTAATTGCAAAGCGCTTCCATAGACGGTGAATACCAAATGACATTAAGTCATTCATGATGTCGTATTTGCTTGCTACAGAATGGAATACTTCTGCAACTTTTTGAGCTTTATCTTCACTGCTTACAGTTTGGTAACCAAAATGTGTTGTTGCACCGACATTACCTGTGTTTGCACCACGTGGAAGATTATATTTAGGAACAGAACCAGTAACAGGTGTGTCTGAAGTTGGCAATTCTAAAGATTGCTGTTGACCTTGTGGCGCACCTTGAGGAAGTGGCTCTGTTAGAAAAGGACTCACATTGTCTGTTTGTGCCGACGCAGAAGAAGGGGTAGGCGTTTGATTTTCATTCGACATTTGAGTCACTCCTAACATAAGAATAGGGTTAATGTTGCAGTGCTTGCATGATGACAGATTATGAGTCGATATACAGCAATCAGCGTGCAATTGTTATGAATAATATACAGGAAAATAAAGCTTAGACTTATTTCTCCTTTAAATAGTTTGATCCATTATTGAAATGGATTTAAATCGCCTGCATGAACTTTATCGACAATTTTTCGTTCTATTGCAGTAAATTCTTTTACAAATTTCTCTGCCGACTTTAACGGTTTTAGCGCTAAAAAGCCATCTTGCATAAAGTCATACATCACTTCAAAGTGATATTTATTTGCAGCACCTTTACACATTTTAAAGGCTGCTTGAACCATAAATGAGCGCATGTATTTGTCTAAGCTTATGCCAAGTTCATCCAGTAAGCGTAGCTGTTTTAACCGATTTTCACCTTGATTGAGCTTTAAGTAAGTTACACGCATTATTTCATCGGTTATTACAGGATTATTGGGATAATCTTCAAGTAATTGAATTGCAACTTCTTCGTCTAGCTGAACGGCTAAAATAGCCAAGGTTACGCCTGCTGTTCCTGTTTTTATGGCATTTTCAGGAATGAGTTTTTCGGCTTTATGTGCATATTTTACAAGTCGTGCAATTTGTCCTGCCAAAGCATCGAAGTCGGGACCACCATATAAGCGATTAAGAAAATATTCTGACATTAAAATATTTTGTTTTTCTGCAAATTGTTTTGCGTGAGTATGTTGTATACGTTGTTTTTGCCATGCTTGAACGTCTTGCAGGCGGTAAAAAATGTCCTGATTTTTATGGTATTTCAGTTGATAGTAAAGTTCTAAAAGCTCATCTAAAACAGCAAGTTTAGACATGTAACGTCTCAGGTGGTGTACTTAATACCTGAATTTTAGTATGTGTTTTATAGATGCGCTATGGTTTGAGGGAAAAAAGTAATGGGATGGTGCTAGGTAAAATTAGAGCAATATGATTTTGAAAGTTAGATAAAAGCAAAAAAATTAAAGGACTACTAGTATAAAAGATATAGAAAAAATGAATGATTTCAAGTAGGTAAAATTATGATTTATTTTTGTAAACTACTGTTTTATATAATTATTTTGACTTTTTATTTTTTGGGTGGTAAGTTTTAAACTATCTAAAATTTACAGGAGAATTAAACATGGGGGCTCTTTCTTTTTTTGAAGCTGAATTACCTAATTGGGTATCGAAAAATAACTCACAATTATGTGATGTTGAGCTTATAGATGAGCATTGAGTACCAGAATTGAGAGTACATCCTTTGGATAACTCTCATGATGGATACAAAATTAGATTTGAAGATTGGAGTAAATTTATAGAGTTTTATAAAGCGGTAACTGATTTGTACTCGAGATTAGAAAATGTCAAAGATGAGGGTTTTAATGAGTCATAAAATTTTAATAGATGTGCACTGAAAAAATATGAACATGAAAGTTTAATTTGTAATATAAATATACTTATATCAAACCCTATTTTTTATATACTCAAGAAATAGGGGCTAAAAAGTATGAATAAAGATGCTAAAAGAAACTGAATTTAAACCAATGCAAGAAGAACAATTATCTGTAGAGCTTATTCAAGCGCAATACGCAATGAAAGAAACTCGCGGACAATCAAACGCCAAAAGCTTACTTATTTTGGTCAACGGAATTGAACTTGCAGGTAAAGGCGAAGCCGTTAAACAACTCCGTGAATGGGTCGACCCACGCTATTTACGTGTAAAAGCAGATGCCCCCCATATATTCGACCATAAAAAAACATTTTGGCAGCCATATTCACGCTCTATTCCTGCCGAAGGGCAAATATTGGTGATGTTTGGTAATTGGTATACAGATTTATTATCAACCGCATCTCATGTTTCAAACCCCTTAGATTCCACGCTATTCGACGAATACGTGGAAAACATGAGAGCTTATGAACAAGATCTAAAAAATAACAACGTAGATGTCATTAAAATTTGGTTCGACTTATCTTGGAAATCACTGCAAAGCCGTTTAAACGAAATGGATCCTAGTGAAGTACATTGGCATAAATTACATGGTTTAGATTGGCGTAATAAAAAACAATACGATAATTTACAGCGCTTACGCCAACGCTTTACAGAAGATTGGGTCATTATTGATTGCGAAGATGCAATATCGCGAGATCAACAATTTGCACAACATATTTTACGCAAATTAAAGCATCTTCCAGAGCATCAAAGCAAAGCCAAAGGAAAATGGAAACAAGCAAAAACACCTGAAGTTTTAATTAACCCTCCACTTCAAGAAATTCCGAAAGACGAATACAAAGCAGAGTTAAAAAAGCTGACATCTAAGGTTTCTAAAGCGTTACGTTTTGATGACCGAAATGTTGTGATTGTATTTGAAGGGATGGATGCAGCAGGAAAGGGCGGCGCTATTAAACGCATTGTGAAAAAGCTTGATCCGCGTGAATATGAAATTCATACCATTGCCGCACCTGAAAAATATGAGTTGGCACGACCCTATTTATGGCGCTTTTGGACAAAGTTACAACCTGAAGAAAAGATCAGTATTTTTGACAGATCTTGGTATGGACGTGTTTTGGTTGAACGTATAGAAGGTTTTGCGCAAGATGCAGAATGGCAACGTGCTTATAACGAAATTAACCGCTTTGAAAAAGACTTATTTGATAGCAGAACTTTAGTGATTAAATTTTGGCTTGCCATTAGTAAAGATGAACAAGAACGTCGTTTTAAAGCACGAGAAGAAACACCGCATAAACAATTTAAAATTACTGTGGAAGACTGGCGTAATAGAGAGCGTTGGGATGATTATTTAAAAGCAGCAGCAGATATGTTTGAGCGAACAAATACAGACTATGCACCGTGGCATGTGATTGCCACAGACAACAAACAATTTGCACGTTTGGAAGTGTTAAAAGCTATTTTAAAACAGCTTAAAGCAGATTAATACTTTAAAAAAACCCTCTGCTCTTTATTGAAAGAGCAGAGGTTTAATCATTATATTGAGTTTGACGAATTAAAAATTATTGATCAATTGTGGTCTTTTGTTTTTGCTGAATGCGTAGTGCTAAACGGTAGCAATCTTCAACATGCGCTTCAGCCACTTTTTTCATCACAAAATAACCCAAACTTGCAGCAATAATTTGACCACCTAAAGGAATAAATTTGGTGACTTGTTTCGTAATTACTTTTGCCGCAATGTTATTGAGAGATTTTTTTACCGCCGTACGTGCAACAACAAATCCTGAAAATTCGATGCCACGTTTACGTAGTTCTTTCCAATGAATTTCTTTAGTTGCAGGGTCGTACACACTAATTTGTTCAGGTGCTAAACCAAAACGCGTATTAATTTCAGGAATAAGCTGTGAAAGAATACTTACATCAATCACAACATCTAAAAATGGAACAGGAATAACCGCAGCACCCGCAGAAAAATAAGAGCGCTTTTTTACAAGTTCGAGGCATTCAGTACGAATAGCTTCAATATTCAGCGTTGGATCTATAGACTCAGGAATATTATCTATTTTCATATTGGTAAGTACCTTAAAAAAGCGTATAAATTTTTCTATGTAAAACTTTTTAGAAGATGTTTTATTCAATGTAATTTTACCTTGAATAATGTTTTTAAAGTGACATAGACAGACATTAAAGTATAGTAAATAATCTTGAAGCTTTTGTATTGCATAAATTGAAAAGGAATTAAATTTAATGGGGATTCATGTCATTCAAAGTCAGCGCATAGATGTGCTTGTTGAAGCGATGCTCAAGACTATTCAGAAGCCGACATCGAACCCATTTGACGTTTTAAAAACTCAACATTTTATTGTGCCTTCACCTGCTATTGAGGCTTGGCTTACACAGCGCTTGGCAGAAAAAAAAGGCATTAGTGCAAATACAACATTTCACCATCGTATTCGTGGTTTTCAGTGGTCTGCTTATCAGCAAGTTTTACAGAACGATAAAGACAAAGTACGTAAAGCCAACATTCCCAGATTAATCATTAAATGGCGTGTGTTTCAAGCGCTAAAAGAATTTATTCAAGCAGAACAAAATCCGTTAGATACAACACATCCACTTTATTCAATAGTTCAACGTATTTATGACAGTGCAGATCGTTTAGAGCAAGGTTTAGAAAAACAGCTAAAAAAGCAAAATATGTTGTATTGGGTATCTCAGCAAGTATCTCAGTTATTTTCTAATTACATGAGTTATAGAGGATATTGCCAAAAAGGTTGCGAGGGAAAATGTAACTGCCAAACCAATTGGTTACAGGCTTGGGGGCAGAATAAAGAACTGAATATTGAAAATATGTTCTTTAAAACCAATACAGAAATTTCTGCTTTTACCTTAAATCAGGCTCAAGAGTTAGAAGCTTGGCAGCGTTGGCTTTGGCAAGAAGTTTTCGACCAAGACTTTAAGGAAATGGAAGAAATTGATGTTTTGTTTTGGGAAGCTTTAGGCTCACCTGAACAGCCCAATGATGTTTTAAGCACGTTACCCCATCAGCTTGTGGTTTTCACTTTATTGGATTTGCCACCTAGTCAATTACAGTTTTTGCGCCGTTTGGGACAATACATAGATATCTATATTCTACATTACAACCCATCGCAAGAATATTGGGCAGATAGTGTCGATCCGAATTGGAAAGCACGTTATGACGTTCGAGTAAAAGAGCGATTTATTGAAAAAAATCCAGATGCAAGCGATGAACAAATTCAAAAATTCTTTGAAGAATTTACTTTAAATTTCAATGCACAAACACGTGAATCACGTCATCCACTACTTACACGTTTTGGTAAGCAAGCGCGTGATCATTTCTCTTTATTATCCAATTTATCTTCAGGGGAAGAAGGGGTTTGGGCAGACCTTTTTGTCGATGAATATGCAGATACTTTACTAGCAAAAGTTCAGTCTGATATTTTGTATTTGGTAGAACCTGAAAAGAATGCTTATCACTTAAAATCAGATGATGATTCTGTGCAAATTCATGTGTGTCATTCATCTCAAAGACAGCTTGAAGTTTTAAAAGATCAACTTATTCACTGGCTTTCAAAAGGCGATAAAGATAGTCCAAGAAAACCAAGTGATATTTTGGTTTTAACACCAAATTTGAAACAGCTTGAACCTTTAATTCGTAGTATTTTTGCACCGCCACCTAGTGATAGAAATTTACATCATTCACGTGAAAATCAAGCGCATAGGCTTAGTCAAGAAAGTATTTATTTACCTGTGCAAATTGCAGGTGTAACTCAAATAGATGCCGCCAATGCATGGCGCTCTGTGCTAGGTAGAATTCAACTTATTCAAGGTCGTTTTAACATTGAAGACTTTGCAGATTGGTTGGGTTTAAATGCCACATTACTTCGTTATGAACTCGATATTAATAGCGTAGACCGAATGGTCGAACTGCTTGTTGCCGCAGGTTTTAAACGTGGATTTGATGAAGAACATTTAAAGCAAAGCCTAAAACAAGGCGATGAAGATTATCGTTTTAGTTTTAAATTTGCTTTAGACCGTTTGGCATTAGGCGTGGCAATTCCAGAGCATGCAATTTTTAACGATACGTTAAGTTTTGCAAATGTTTTACCAAGTGACTTTGAGCTTATTGCTAAACTTATTCAAATTTATCAAGATTTTTCAGCACGTCGAAATTGGATGATTGCTCATGAATTGGGTAAGAAAATTCGTGTCGAAAAATGGCTTAAAACTTTAATGGATGACGTTAATGAATTTATTGATGCAGGTGTAGATTCATTAAGTGCGGTTTATAAGCTGATTAAAAAACAAGACAGAATGCTAACTTTGGCAAGTTTTTATGATGAAGAAAATCATCATGCCTTAAACGCATTAAGTTTGCCTTTAGGCTACATTTTAGAAGAAATAAATGTACTACTCGACTCGCAAGTTGAACAAGCAGAACCAACAGGGCAAGTGACTTTTAGCCAAATTGGGCAATTGCGTCCGTTGCCTTATAAACTTATTGTGATGCTGAACTTAGACAGTGGAAAGTTCCCAAATCGAAATACACATTTACCTTTCGATTTAATGGAAATTTTAAAACCACAATTAGGTGATCGTTCACGTTTAGAAGATGAACAAGGCGCATTTTTAGATTCACTGTTATTGGCTCAAGAAAATTTATGGCTGTTTTATAATGGCTTTGATGTGAGCGATGGTGAAGTGCGAGATCCATCGACAGTTTTACAAGAATTTATTCAGCATTTAGCGCTTATTGTAGAAGCTGAAACGACCGATTCAAGTTTAAATGAAATGGTTTCAATAGAAGGTATTGATGTTGCAAAACAATTGCAGTCGCTCTATCACGTTCATACTTTACAGCCTTTTGATCCGATAGGTTTTGAATCGACTGAAACTATTCGTTATCAAGATCAATGGTATAAAGTTGCCAATCAAATTCGTTTTGCTAAATCGCAACGAAGCCAATGGGTCAATACGCAATATCCATTATTAGAACAAGATATTCAGGTGCTCGACAGCTATCAATGGATTCAAGATGTCACATTCCCTGCACGTTTATATTTAAAAACATTGGGTGTAAAAAACTTAAAAGCAGAAGATTTACCCGATACACAAGAGCCGTTGTTACTTGATGGTTTGGGACGTTATGCAATGCGGGATTTTTTGAAAAAACATGAAGGTGAACAAAATTCACAGCTTTTAATGGACAAGCTTCCTGTTGGGAAAATTCAAGAAAGTGCATGGCAAATGAGCGTGTTAGAGCAAGCACAATTACATGCACGTTTACAACAATATGCAGAAACTGAAACAGCAATAACGCAGCAAATTTGGCGTGTAAATAAGAGTTTACATATTAATTTAAGCTTACCAAAACATGGTGCTAAACAGTGGGTCAGCCTAGAGGCATCAAGCGCACGGGCAAAACGCCGTGCCAAAGTGTGGCTTGAATATTTATTGTGGATTGCATATTTAAATTTGGGTGAGGGTGGTGAAGACCATGCTCGTATTGTCATTTTTAGTGATAACACCATTATTTGTGAAGGTGTTTCTTCTAACCAAGCACGAACTTATTTAAGTCATTGGTTTAAGGCTTGGGAATATGGTCAAACACAGCCTTTGGTTTTACCTGCGGCATTAATTTTAAAACCTGCTGAAAAATATAAAGAATATGAGTGGGTGCCTGATGAAAATCAGCACATGGTTATTCAAAATATGGATGATATTTATAAAGATTGGAATTTTGATGGAAAGTTCACAGGCTTTTCTGTCACTGAAAATGAAGCGACAAAGCATCATCGAGATTGGGATTTTATTTTGCAAGAACAAGATGCAACAATTTTATTAGAAGATGCTTGTAAGCATTTTTCCTATGATTTATATCACCCAATTTTTATGCATCAAGTAACGGTTGAGGAGTAACAAAATGAACAATCCTCAAATATCTCAGCAGTTTTCTTTTGACCCTATTGGAGATATGCAGTTTCATGGGTTGCATTGGATTGAGGCTTCGGCAGGAACTGGAAAAACCTTTACGCTTTCGAGCTTAATGGTACGTATTTTTCTAGGTTCATATTTGCCAAATCAAGTGATTGCGACTACATTTACCCGAAAAGCAGCTGCAGAATTAAAGTCTCGTATTCGAATGCGTTTGGTCGATACGTTGCGTTTTTTTGAGAAGTTTCAAAACTCAACAGATGCTGAAATTCAAACCTATATTCAGCAAGAAAAAGATCCTTTATACAAAAAAGTTTTAACAGATTATGCAACGCAAGTGGATTATGCGCGTGAACGTCTGAAATTGGTAATCGATCAGCTTGATGAGTTATTTGTAGGAACGCTCGATAGTTTTAGCCAAAAATTATTACGTGAATTTGCTTTTGAAAGTGGCAAAATTGAACGTGCTGAAATTACTGATGATGCCAAAAGTTATACCTTACAACTTATACATGACGCTTTACGTGAATGGATTCAGACACAAGAACAAAAGGTCGTGAATTATCTACTTTTACAGAAAAAACTAAAATCTGTGGATAATTATGTTTCGGTTGTGGAAAACACTTTAAATTTTGCATCGGCACAATTTCAAGAAATTGAAGCACCAAAAATTAACTTAAATGAATTTGAACAGTCGATTGATCAATTGCTCCAACTCGATTTAAGTCAAGTCGCTACTTTAAGTGAATATTACCTGTCAGATGGTCAGTACAATTCTATTGTGGCAAAAAAATGGCGCACTGATGATTTAATGCAAAAGACATTAACATTGTACTTGCCCGAATTTTTTAAGGCTTTAGCCGAGCAAAAAAGTTACGCTTTATTTTCACCACATTTTGAACAAACTGTTAAGTATTTAACGGAATTATCTACAAAAAAAGCCCTGAATAAATGCGCTGAAGATGTACTTGAAAACTTTAATAATCACATTGTTATTAAAGCATTGAGAGATTTTTTTGAAGAATTATCTCAGTTGGATAACGACTTAAATGTACTAGATGCTTATTTAAAATTTTATTTAAGCAAAGAAGTAAAAAAGCGTTTACCACAAGTATTGCAACAAAAAGGTGAAACGACTTTTGCACAGCAAATTCGAACGTTATCTGAGGCGCTACAAGGCGCTCAAGGTCAACGTTTTGCTCAGTTTGTACAAGCGAAATATCCACTTATTTTAGTTGATGAATTTCAAGATACCAACCAAGACCAAGACGATATGCTGGCACGAATTTGGCGTGATCATCAGCGCTATATGCAAGGCTGCATGATTATGGTGGGCGATCCAAAGCAAGCGATTTATGGCTTTCGTGGTGGAGATATGCTGACCTATAACAAAGCTCGTGCAGATATTATTGCGAAAAAAGGGCATTTTTATAGTTTGAAGTATAACCATCGCTCAACGAAAGAATTGGTTGAAGTTGTCGATGCTTTATTTCAGCGTCAAATGGATTTTGGCGAAAATGTTTCTTATAGTTTGGTTGAGGCTGGTTCGCGGCCACATCCTGCATTGGTTGATGAAAATGGTCAAAATCATCAAGCTTTGCGTTGGTTAATGCTTGAAGATAAAAGTACCGAAGCCATTCAAGTTGCATGGAAAATTCGTGATTTACTTAATCAAGGAATTGAAAAAAAATTATATTTAGATGAAGCATCACCACGTTATTTAATTGCCGATGACATTGCAGTTTTATCGAAAAATCACGATGGCTTAGACAAAGTTCAATATGAGTTGGAACGACTAGGCGTTAAGGTGAATCGTCCATCTAAACGTAGTGTTTTTGATAGCCAAGTTGCTAAAGATGTTGGTGCGTTTTTAACAGCAATTATGCATCCTTATGATGAATGCAAAATTAAACGAGCTCTACTTAGCCGATTATTAAATATTAATTTGCAACAACTAATTGAATTGGAACAGCAAGCAGAAGGTTTAAGTTCCTTTATTTATGATTTCGATTTAATACGTGAAATGTGGTTAGAAAAAGGCTTTTTAACCGCATGGCAATATGCGTTGAATCTATTCCAAATTTGGGAAAACTTAGTTGCAACTCAAAGTCGAGATAATGAAAGATCGGTTGTGAATTTGCGTCATTTAACCGAAGTGCTTAGTCAACATAGTGAGCAATATCAAGGTGCTCAAAGTCTTTATCATTGGTATTTAAAACAGCTCCAATCTCCAAGTGAGCGAGAGTGGGAGTTAGAAAGAAAACTGTCGAATGAAGCAGGCGTTCAGTTGATGACGATTCATCAATCGAAAGGTTTAGAGTTTAAAATTGTATTTTTATTGGGCGCAGATAAAGACTTTCGTGAAATGGGGAAAACCCTAAACTTTTCCACAGTTGAACAAACTAATCCACAAACAGGTAAAGCGGAATTACAGCGAGTCGTTGCGGTAAATAACGAGTTAATCATTTCAAAAGATGACGTTGGTCAGCATAATGCGCGCGCGGAAGCCGAACAGCATCGTTTGTGGTATGTGGCTTTAACACGTGCAAGTCACCGTGTTTATGCCATGTTGCAAGATGTAAAAGGGAAGTCGAATACAGGTTTAGCATTTTGGCGTGGTCAAGGTGCAGATGTTTTTCAGCATCCTTTTAGTGTAGATGAAGCTCTAATTGCAGAGCGTCCTTTAGCACTCAGAGCTTCGGATACAGAATCTAAGGCTTTGCAAGCACAGCAATTTCCTATGCAACGCTTTTATCCTCGTACAAAAACCAGTTTTAGTGCTTTGGCACAGCATTTAACCCGTAAGCAAGCCATAGATGCTCTAGCGGCTAAAACTGAAAAAATGGAAAGTGCTGAAGATGAAATCAATATTATTCCTGAAATAGACGTTATTCAGACTCAACCAATTTCATGGATTAAGCGTCATTTTCCAATGGGAACATTGGCAGGTAATTTCTTGCATGAAATTTTTGAACATATTAATTTTCAAGATTCTAGCGAATGGCATTTAGAAATTCATCGTCGTTTTAAAAATGATTATCCAAGTTTATGGTTGGAACTTGCTGAAAAATATCATCAAGAATTTTTAGAAGGTACGGAAGATCAGTTAATTGCATTAATGGCTGAATGGCTTAAAGATGTTTTAACAACACCACTGCATGATGGTTTTCAGCTTGACCAATTAAGTGCGAAAAATCATTTATCTGAATTTCCATTTTATTTGGCTTTGTCAGATCACGTTTTGGCAACTAAACGTATTTATCAGTTATTTGCCGAATACGGTATTGAAATGCTCGAGCTAAATGAAGCAAATTCAGCACGCTATTTAACAGGTTCTATCGATTTGGTTTATTTTGATGGTCAGAAATATCAAATTGCCGATTATAAAAGTAACTTTTTAGGTGTAGATCAATCTCAGTATAATATTGAAGAAATTCAAAAGAGTATGTCACAAGCCAGTTATTGGTTACAGGCAGGCTTATACTTGGTGGCTTTGCATCGATATTTAAAAGTGCAATTGGAACACTATGATATTCATCAGCATTTGGGTGGTGCAAGTTATCTGTATTTAAGAGGGATGAATAGTGAAAAGTTACAAGGCATAAACTACTGGAAACCTGATGCAGAGTTTATTTTGAGACTTGATTCTATATTAGGCAGTTTTTCTGTCGATAAACTACTCGAAAAAAGCTAATTCATTAAAAAAAGAGTTGATTAAACATGATATTAGTCTGTGGATAACTTTGAGGATAATTGTGTGGAAAACAAGCAGGAAACGATTAAACAACAGCCTGAAAGCCAAGCTACTGAATGGTTTCAAATATGGAGTGATTTTTTAATAAAATCTTCGTTTAATCATGCCGAAAAAACGGATATTTCCACAAAAATTATGCAAGATGTTCTTGAGGCTGTAACGCAAGGTGATAGTTGTATACGCTTAAATTTGGAAAACATAGATGCTTTAAGTGGATTGGTGGTGCATGAAAACGAGGTTTCTAGTCAGAATATAGCACCTTTTATTCACGATAATCAGTATTTATATTTATACCGTTATTGGGCTTTAGAACAGGCACTTTGCCAGCAAGTACAGCGTTTAAAAAATCAAAAAATTTCCGCTATTTCATTTAATAAATATCATGATTTATTAGAAGATACTCATCAAAAGAAAGCTTTGGAAATGGTTGCTGAAAATGGCTTTAGCATTATTACGGGGGGGCCTGGCACGGGTAAAACCTATACTTTGGCACGCATTATTGCAGTGCTCAATCAAGAAATTCCAGATATTCGAGTTGCAATGGCAGCACCTACAGGTAAAGCTGCTCAGCGAATGAAAGAGGCTCTTCAGAAATCTTTTGATGATGAAAAATTACAAGACTTATTAAGTGAAGACTTAAAGCGATTAACACCCATTACCATTCATCGACTTTTAGGTTTGGGCAATAGTCATCAACCAAGATTTCATGAAAAACAACCCTTACCTTACGATGTGATTGTGGTCGATGAAGCTTCTATGCTTGATTTGAATTTGGCGAAAATGTTATTTACTGCAATCCCAGATCATGCTCGGCTTATCTTATTAGGCGATGCGAATCAGCTTGCATCTGTAGATGTTGGTTCTGTATTGGCAGATTTACAACAAGTTGAATCACTGGAATCAAACTTCGTAAATTTAGTGACAAGTCGGCGTTTTAAAGAGGGTGCATTGATTGGTGAAATGGCGAAATTTATTCAACAATCACATGATCATCAATCTACAGATTCTATTTTAGATACTTTTCATCAAAATGTTGTACAGCCTAGTGAATTGTCAGAAGTTATTTTAAATAAAGGAATGAAAGATCAGGTGAATTTAGAATATTTACCTTCAGAGCTTTCGAATCAATCGGACTTAACTGCGTACTATGACAAATTGATGTTGGGTTATGTATCTTATGTGGAAGTACTCAAACAATATTTAGAAAGTGATGAACCTGAATTACTGGTTGATGCAGTCGTTAAAAAATTTGATGATTACAGAATTTTAACTGCAATACGTCATGGTGCATTTGGTTTAACACAAATTAATCATCAAATTGAGCAACGACTTTTAGCCCAGCTGAATATAGTCAAACAGGGCGATTGGTATGTTGGACGCCCTGTAATGATGAGTTATAACGATTATCAGCTTGGTTTATCAAATGGTGATATCGGAATTTGCTTTAAGCAAGTAAAAGAGGGACAAGTACAATTTAATGTATATTTTCCTAGCTTAGAAAAATGGGTACTGGCAACACGTCTTCCAAAAAATATAGAAACAGCATTTGCTTTAACTATTCATAAATCACAAGGTTCAGAATTTACACATACAGCGGTTGTTTTAGATCAAGCTGCTCAAAATTTGTTGAGTAAAGAGTTGCTTTATACTGCAATTACAAGAGCAAAGTCTGCGGTGAGCTTACTTGCAGATCAGGCGTCATTGGTACAAGCCTTAACAATTAAAACATCAAGGAAAAGTGGAATTCAAAATAAGTTGAACAGATTATAAAAAAATATTGTTGATTTTAAATGATTTTTTATTTTGTACGAAATAGCTTACAAGAATTAAGGCAATTGACGCATAGAGCTTTGTCATAAATTTTGAGAAGATGACTGCGTAAAACAAGTCTAGCAAGGAATGCTAGACATAATCGTAAAAGTATAAGAATAACGTCATTAGACAACGAGCTTACATTGAAGTAAGTGAAAGAGGAAACTTACAGCCGCTAAGCCTTGTAGTTTTGGGAGAGACTACAAGGCTTTTCTTTATCTAAAAATAAATCATAAAAGCCAATCACTCTTTGTAAGAAAAAAACTTACAAAACATTAAGAAAATGATGATTACGTCACATAATTAAATGTGTCAAGATAATGTCATTCACTCGATAGCAATTAGTAGATTATTAATATCGCTATTTAAATTAAAAGCATAAAACGGAAAATAACAACAATAAATTAAATAATAATAACGAAAAAATAAGAAACTACAGCGCACTTATAAAGCGGTTTGGGCTTGCTCAAGCCGCTTTATATATTTAAGTGTTAATATATATTTGCAAAGTAAATAAATAAATTATCTAAATGTAATTATTGGGTTAAAGTTTGTACATTTTGTGGTTTTTATATAAACACGGAAAATTTTTATACCTTTCTTTAAGTGTTTAAATAGCATTCAAATTTCTCTTTTGCAATTCAATGCTTTTTCCCTTAAAATATTTCACTTGCTGTAGTGATGCACGGCAGTCAAATTGGTTTTGAAGAATCAATTTGATTTGTATCAAATGAAACTTATATAAGCATCTCGGAGAAATCGAATGGCTTTAACAAACGCAGATCGCGCAGAGATCATTGCAAAATTCGCTCGCGCTGAAAACGACACTGGTTCACCAGAAGTTCAAGTAGCTCTTTTATCTGCTCAAATCAATGACTTACAAGGTCACTTCAAAGAGCATAAACACGACCACCATAGCCGTCGCGGTCTTATCCGTATGGTTAACCAACGTCGTAAGCTTCTTGATTACCTTAAAGGTAAAGATGCTACTCGTTACAGCGCTTTGATTGCTGCTTTAGGTTTACGTCGTTAATTCGATTTAAACTTTGTTTTTCGGATTATTGCATGTTATATGCTGTAGTACAGAAAACAAAAGAATACTTAGTCTCGGCTAAGTAATGGGGAAGGGGCGAATGTTCGCTCCTTCTTTGTGTTTAAAATTAGTATGTTTGATTCTGGTGAGGTCGGCTTCTAAGCTTTGTCATTTATGCTACAAGACTATTTTAGTTGTTGTGAATGCCAAACCTTAGGGGTCTCCACTAGAATAATTTCGGGAAACAAAAATACATGTCAATGTTTAATATTATTCGTAAAGAATTCCAATACGGTCAACATAATGTAATTTTAGAAACAGGTCGTGTTGCTCGCCAAGCAAACACTGTTGTAATTACGATGGGTGGTGTTCAAGTTCTTGTTGCTGTAGTTGCTCAACCAACGGCTAAAGCAGGTCAAGACTTTTTCCCATTGACTGTTAACTATCAAGAAAAACAATATGCAGCAGGTCGTATCCCTGGTGGTTATGGTAAACGTGAAGGTCGTGCATCTGAAGCTGAAACTTTAATTTCACGCTTAATTGACCGTCCAATTCGTCCATTGTTCCCAGAAGGTTACTATAACGAAATCCAAGTAACAGCGACTGTTATTTCTTCTGATAAAACAATGGATGCTGACATTGCTGCAATGCTAGGTACTTCAGCGGCACTTGCGATTGCAGGTACACCATTCCGTGGTCCAATTGGTGGTGCGCGTGTTGGTTTAATCAATGGTGAATACATTCTTAACCCAAATCACGAACAACTTAAAGAATCTGACCTTGACCTAGTGGTTGCAGGTACAGAATCTGCAGTGCTTATGGTTGAATCTGAAGCGAAAGAACTTTCAGAAGACCAAATGTTAGGTGCTGTATTGTTCGGTCATGACGAAATGCAAATCGCGATTCAAGCAATTAAAGAATTTGTTGCAGCTGCGGGTGCAACAGAGTCTACTTGGACTGCTCCAGTTAAAAACGAAGAACTTCTTGGTAAATTGAAAGAAGCATTCGAAGCGAAAATTTCTGAAGCTTACGCAATTGCTGTTAAACAAGACCGTTATGCAGCACTTGATGCACTTCACGCTGAAGCTGTTGCTCAGTTCGTTCCTGAAAATGACGAAACTGGTATCGCTGACGAAGTTAACGAATTATTCGAAGACCTTAAATATCGCACAGTACGTGACAACATCTTGTCTGGTAAGCCACGTATTGATGGTCGTGACACTAAAACTGTTCGTGCAATCGACGTACAAGTGGGTGTATTAGGTCGTGCACACGGTTCTGCATTGTTCACACGTGGTGAAACTCAAGCATTAGTAACAACTACACTTGGTAATACTCGTGATGCGTTAATGGTTGATACTCTTGCAGGTACTAAAACTGATAACTTCATGCTTCACTACAACTTCCCTGCATACTCAGTAGGTGAAACTGGTCGTGAATCTGGTCCTAAGCGTCGTGAAATTGGTCATGGTCGTTTGGCTCGTCGTGGTGTTCAAGCTGTTCTTCCTGCTGCTGATCGCTTCCCGTACGTAATCCGTATCGTATCTGACATTACAGAATCTAACGGTTCATCTTCAATGGCTTCTGTATGTGGTGCTTCATTATCACTTATGGATGCAGGTGTTCCACTTAAAGCACCAGTTGCGGGTATCGCAATGGGTCTAGTAAAAGAAGGTGAGCGTTTCGCTGTTCTTTCTGACATCCTAGGCGACGAAGATCACCTTGGTGACATGGACTTTAAAGTAGCAGGTTCTGCAAACGGTATTACTGCGCTTCAAATGGACATCAAGATCGAAGGTATTACTGAAGAGATCATGGAGTCTGCATTAAACCAAGCTTATGCTGGTCGTATGCACATCCTAAATGAAATGAACCAAGTTATTTCACGCGCTCGTCCTGAAATTTCTATGCACGCGCCTACATTCCAAGTGATCAATATCAACCCAGATAAGATCCGTGATGTAATTGGTAAAGGTGGTGCGACTATTCGTGCAATCACTGAAGAAACTAAAGCTGCAATCGATATCGAAGATAACGGTACAGTTCGCGTATTTGGTGAAACTAAAGCTGCTGCTTCTGCTGCAATTGCAAAAATTCAAGCACTTACTGCTGAAATCGAACCAGGTACACTTTACACTGGTAAAGTGATTCGTATCGTTGAATTCGGTGCGTTTGTAAACATCCTTCCAGGTACTGATGGCTTACTTCATATTTCTCAAATCTCTAACGAACGTATTGCGAACGTTGCAGATGTATTGAAAGAAGGTCAAGAAGTTAAAGTACAGGTTGCGGATGTTGATAACCGTGGTCGTATTAAATTAACAATGAAAGACATCGAACAAGCATAATTGTTTCTTGTTTTAGTTGTTTAAAAAAGCCCGCATTATGCGGGCTTTTTACTGAAAAGATTAATTGAAGTTTAGATTATTCGGTTGAAGTTTCTGCTTGTTTAAGCATGGTATAGATTTCATCCTTTAGTTTGAGCTTTTTCTTTTTCAGTAGATCGATATCATCAGCATTACTCGTTATAGGATCTTTTTCTAAACGAATAATTTCATGATCTATCGCATTGTGTTCTTCAAAAACTTTTGAGAAATGTAAGTTGTCTTGCTTAAGTTTGCTAATTAATGAACGGTATTCTGGAAACATTGCATTACCTCATTGAGCTAGAAAATAGTGCCTATACAATTGAAACTAGGCTGAGTTATTTCTGTTTATTCTTTAAGATTAGCATTTTGATTTAGAAAAGGCTTAATGAAATATAAGAGATTATGTTGCTTGATTGTAAGTTTTATTATTTGTTTTAAAAGTAAGTGTAATCAATGAATTATGTATTTTTGTGAGCTAAAAAAGATTATAAAAACTTAAATTACAAATAAGCTTTAGAAAATAACTTATGATTGAACAATTAGTTAAAGTAAAACATATATTCAATGAGTGAATTTATGCAAGTCTATTATTTTTATTTACATCCTGAACAACAAACTATTTATGTTAGAAAAAATAGGGAAGAAGCATTAGAGCCTGAATATATTTGGATTGATTGCTTACGTGAAGATGTTGTAGGAAAAGCTGATATTTGGCAAAAAGAAATACAAGTAAAAACTAATATTTTAATAAATGAATATCACTTAAAAGATATTCTAAATTTAGATCATCCTTGTATATTCGATACTCTAGATGATTATGACTTGTTGATTTTTAGAAAGCTCATTACTCCAAATGACCAGATAAAAACAAATGATGAATCATTGGAAGTCCATGAGCAGATATTTGGATTAAGTACAACACCTATTAGTTTTATTATGACAGCACAAGTATTAATAACCGTTAGAGAGGTGGGGAATAAAGCTACGGAAAGTTATGTGCAGCGTATTGAAATAGCATCAATGAAAGCAATTGAAGAGCAAAATAAGCCCCGCAAATTGCCCAATCATCCCGTAGATTTATCTTTACGTTTACTAAATGTCATAGTTGATGATTATTTGGATTTGCGCGTTCCTTTGACAAGACGAATAGAACATTGGCAGCAAGAGTTATTGCAAGGACATAAAAGATTTACCAAGTGGCATCAGTTGCTACAAGAAAATATGGCTTTTCAACAAATAGAAAATTTATGTGAAGAGCAAATTGAATGTTTGCAAAAATTAAGAGATGAACTTGTAGAAAACTATAGTCATTTGAAAGTGAAAAAACGGAATGAAAAGCATGACATTCTATTAATTCGTATGAATGATTTATCGAGTCATATTGAACGTATTCAAAAATATACGATGCGTTCACGTAGTGCAGTACAAGCAGCAATAGATTTACATTTTTCAGCAGTAGCAAACCAGACCAATGAAAACATGCGGATTTTGGCGATTATTACAGCCGTATTTGCACCATTAACCTTATTAACTGGTATTTATGGAATGAACTTTGTATTTATTCCAGGGCTAAAATCACCAACAGGTTTTTGGGTGATGTTGGCAATTATGTTTGGAACTACATTATTGCTACTTTATTATTTTTACCGTCGTCACTTGGTTGGGCGCGGAGAGAAAAGTGTGATTGATATGCTTGCACAACAGCATAAAGATCAGCACATGAGTTTATTTTGGTTTTTAGATGAAACGCCTATTAAGCAGACCATAAAAACAGTAGAGAAATTTACAAAGTTTAAATAAATAGTGGGAATATTTTTAATACTCTAAATTTCTCCATGATTCTGTTTTATGCTAGCGAAAAAATAAATATCAGGCGTTATCGTCATGCTTTATCTAAAAAAATCGCTTAAGTTGAGTGCTTTAACTTTGGGGGTAATGGGATTATCTCACTATGCTCAAGCAGAGCAAAGCTCTCAAAATAGTTTAGAAAATGTAGAACAGCCATCGGTTCAAACTTTACAGACATTGAAGTTTGAAGCACAGCCTACGGTAGCAAAAGATCCTGATATAAGTGCAATTCCAAAAACAATTATTAGCCGTGAAGAAATGCTTCAATTTGGTGATCAATCTGTAAATGATGCTTTAAGACGTGCAGCCGGAATTCAGATGGGAGCACCAGGGCAAGGATCCCGTGGTGGAAATGGGGCAATGCGTTTTCGAGGAGGTGGTGCTCCTGTCTTTCTTGTGAATGGTGAACCTATTCAGGGTGGTCCACGTAGTGGAGCATCAATTATTGATAGCATTACACCAGATATGATTGAACGAATTGAAATTGTGAAACAGCCAAGTGTTGCACAAGCTTCGGTTGCATCATCAGCTGTGATTAATGTTATTTTAAAAGAGCCTTTAGAAAATAATCTTATTAGCGGTACTGTACGTGCAGGGTATGGTTTAACTCGTTCAGATGCCAAAGAAGAAGAACGTAAAAACTTAAGTTTACAAATGGATGGTCGCAATAATGGTTGGATCTACAGTATGTCTGCTAATCAGATGTGGACAGATTCAACGACCATTACACAAACTGAAAAGCAAGGTAACGTGAATACCCGCACACGTATTATGGATCGTCAATCTTTAATGCTTACACCGCGTGTTGAATATGAAATTGATGATCAGCAAAAATTAATTGCAGAAATGTTTTATCGTGATAGCACAAATAAAGGTCAAAGTGATGGGCAATTTCAGCATGATACCAATGATAGTTTACGTTTAAATACGCGTTATGAACGTAAAGATAAAGGAAATACTGATAAAGTTCGTTTTAGTGCAGAAAAACAAAATGAAACTCAGAAAACTACGGGTTCACGTGTCGACTATATCGATGAAAGCGTGAATGAATATGGCTTGGCATACGATGGTGTACGTAAATTTGATGAAACGAAACAACTCAAATTTGGTGTTGATTCACGTATCAATGAATTAAAAAGTAATGTTGCAGATACTTTGGATGAGCAAAAATACGCATTATATTTAGAAGGAAGTTGGCGCTTTACAGATCGTCAGACTATGACGATTGGTGCTCGTCAAGAGTGGTTAGATCGCTCAGGATTGGTCGATTATACTGCGAGTAATTTAAGTCCTGTATTGGCACATCGTTTTGATTTTGATGATCGTTGGTCATTACAAACTAATTTTTCACGTTCATTTAAAACGCCACGTGCTGATGATTTGATGCCGACAATTACCATTTCTACTGATTCAGATTCAGGTTCATTAAATAATCCTGATCGTGGTGGTAACCCATATTTAAAACCTGAAACCATTACAGCGTTGGAAACAACTTTAGGTTATAACACCTCGGCAGGTGGTGTGAATTTAACGGCTTACCATCGTAAAATAGATGACTATATTGAGAAAGTGATTCGTGAAGAAAATGGTCGTTTTGTGGAGCGTCCACATAATCAGGACAATGCTACAACTTATGGTTTTGAGTTGGCAGGGCGTTATGCGTTAAAGCAAACTGAAAATGGTCATTCGTTTATGTTGAATGGGCAAGTATCAACTGTACATGCAACGATTGATGAAGGTAATGGTAAGGAGCGTTTAGCGAGCGGCGTAGCACCTTATACGGCAAGTACGGGTCTTTCATATAATTATCAACCTTGGCGTTTAGCAACAAGTATCAATGTAAATTACACACCAGAGTTTACACGAACTCTAGATAATCAGCCCTACACACGTACGACAAATGAGCGTGTAAATATAGATTTGAGTGTGACCAAGCGCTTTGATTATGACTTAGCTGCAACATTTAGCGCCCGTAATATTTTTAGTACAGATTATAAAGAGCGTTTGAATAATGTGTCGGATGGTAGTGTATATGAGGCACGAATAAGTGAGTCTATTCCAAGTTTCTTATTATCAGTTGAAAAGAAATTTTAATTTTAGAAAAAACCGCAAATTTTAGAATTTGCGGTTTTTTTTGTATCGTTTAAATCATTTAGGCAGATTTAAATTGATTTAGAAGTTGATACATCTCATCTTTTAGTTTTAATTTTTTACGTTTCAATAGTTCGATCGAATCATTCACTAAATTTACAGGATTTTGTTCTAGGTGAATAATTTCTTTATCTAACTCTTCGTGCTCTTCAAAAATTCTTGCAAAATGTGCATTGTCTTCACGAAGTTGTTGAATGATTTCTCTAAATTCTGGAAACATATTTTTCAGTTTTTTATTACATTCTTTAATGTTCATAAGCCATCTAAACCCTCATTTGAGTGATAGGAATGACATACGGAGAATATATGTCATGTTTTAACTAAGCTTTTACTATTTTAAGTATGTGTAGCTAGACAAGTAAGTTCTCTTATTAGAATTATTATTAAGCGATTTTTACATATTACAATATTGTTGAACTGTACCTTATTGTTTCAAAATGTGACAAAAGGTACAGTGAAAATTTACTTAATTCATTAAAATTGCTTAATATTTTACCCATGTTAAATTTCTACCAACAGTACTGTTGGGTTGGGTGTTACGTATATTTAGGTACTTGCCATTGTTACTTAGGCGGACATGACTTTGATATTTAATCCCTGTTTTTGTATCGATAAATATTCCATTTATAAATTCTGTTTTATTTGTATTTGATGCTTCTAAGCCATACAAAGGTGAAAACCCGATAAGAGGTTTGTTTTTGAGCTGTCCTATACATTCCGAGCACTTACTAGTGATAGGAGCGCCTGGAACTGCACGTATTGCAATAATAGTAGCCTTATAAGTGCCATCTTTTAATTTGCTGATATTGGTATCAGAAAGTGAATATCCTGTGCGTTCATCAATCATTTTCCATGTTCCAATAAGAGGATCATTACTTGCATAAGCATGATGTGAAAAGATAAGCATACCGATGATAGCGATAGGCTTTAGGAGTTTTTTATACATGGGAGAATGTACCTAAAAATAAAAAGATTATTCTTGTTAGAAAATCTGTAAAAGGAATCGGGTGTATTTATATCGTTATTCTTTTTATTGAAGTAGGAATAAGTTTAAGAATTGTTAAGTTATTCACATAAGTGCGAGTTTGTTGTTTTAATTTTAGACAAATAAAAAAGGATGATATAAATCATCCTTTTTTTAGAAAGTCGCTTAGCTGAGGTGTTCACCAAAAAGAGCTAAAGCCTCTTCTGCTGTAAATTGATATTTGGTATTGCAAAATTGGCAATCCATTTCAATTGGATTTTGATGTTCTAATGTTTCACGTACAGCATCTACACCAATTTGTTCAAGTGCTACTTCACAGCGCTCTTTTGAACATGTACAGCCAAATTTAAGATGTTCAGCATCAGGGAGGCGAACTTCTTCTTCGTTGTATAAACGATAAAGAATTTCTGTTGCAGGAAGATCTGTTAACTCATCTTTTTTCAATGTTGAAGTTAACATGGTCATACGAGGCCATAAGTCTTCATCTACAATTTTTTGTTCTTCTTCATTATTACGTGGTAATAATTGAATCAGTAATCCACCTGTGCGCTCAGTATTACTTGCCAAGGTAATACGAGTTGGAAGCTGTGCAGATAAATCGTAATACTGCATTAAGCAACCAGCTAAATCAGGTTTGTCTAACGGTACAATACCTTGATAGCGTTCACCAAATTCAGGTTCAATATTAATAAAAAGAACAGGGCTTACAAGAGTTTTAAAAACAGTGCTGCTGTCTTCAGCTTGATTAAAAACAGGGTCAGATTCATAGTCAGCTAAAGCACGAACTTCACCAAGATGGTTGCATTCAGCCATTGCCCATCTGAGTGTGCCTGATGCTTGAATTTGAAGACTAATGCGTCCTTTAATTTTCAAAGTACTTGCAAGTAATGCAGTTGCACTGAGCATTTCACCAATTAAAACTTGGATTGCCGGTGCATAGTCACGTTGAGCAAGGATTGTTTGCAATGCTTCTTCAAGATGAACGACTTCACCACGGATAGGACTATCTTCAATATAAAAGCGTTGACGTAAATCAGACATAAAATTCTCCATAACCCTTACTTAATGGTGGCGATATTTTAAAACACAAGTCATTTCAATTCATCACGTGTAACATCAATACGGTGTGTTTCTAATCCACGTTTTAAGTCTACACCTATGGGCTCTTCACGTAATTCTGTATCGCGTTCAAATAGGTGTTCAAGTTCAGCTAAGGTATTGCGATAAGACTCATATACTTTTTGTTCATCGGTATAGACTTGTTGCTGTTGAGCGAGAACTTGCTCGTCATAATCTCGGAATAACTCAATACTTTTATGTGCATCTTCTTCACTAATGCCTAAGTCACATAAAGCACGATATGCCATACCTAATGAAGAAAGATAGGTTTCTCGCCAAATAAACTCTACACCTAAATCACGTAGTAAATGTACATGGTGGCGGTCGCGAGCACGGACTAACATTTTTAAGTTTGGATAGTTTAAACGGATGTGGCGTGCAACATTCATTGAGTCTTCAATATCATCAATTGCAAGTATGAAAATTTTGGCATGTTCAATGCCTGCTGAGCGTAAAATTTCAGGTTGAGCAGCATCACCATAATAAAGTTTGCCGCCATATTTACGGACAAAATCGACTTTATCTAAACTAATGTCAATTGCTGTAAAAGGGAGGTGTTGTAAATGTGCAATACGCGCAATAATTTGCCCTATACGTCCAAAACCAGCAATAATCATGGCTGGATTTTCGTTTGGAATATCATCGTATTCAGGCTCAGTTTTTTTGTCGATAAGCGGAATAATGTGTTCATTGATGAGCCAATATAGTAATGGTGTTAACACCATCGATAAGGTCACAATTAAGGTCAATGGCTCCATCATTGCTTGACTGAGTGCATTTTCAGATTGTGCAACACTTAGAATGACAAAGGCAAACTCGCCACCTTGTGCTAAGCAGGTTGCAAGCAGTAAGCTGTTACGCCATGAATATTGAAAATAACGTGCGATTGCGGTTAGGGATACAAGTTTTACAGTTAGTAAAACTAAAGTTCCTCCAATGATAAGTTCAGGCATATCCATGAGTAATGACAGTTGAGTGGTCATACCTACTGTCATAAAGAATAAGCCTAATAGGAGCCCTTTAAAGGGTGCAATACTTGCTTCTAATTCATGTCTGAATTCCGAGTCTGCAAGTAAAACACCCGTTAAGAATGCTCCTAATGTTGTACTAATTCCAAGTACATCCATTAACATGACTACTGCAAGAACAATAAATAAACCCACTGCTGTAATGAGTTCGGATGCACCACTTTTTGCAACAAAACGGAAAAAGGGGCGCATTAAATAGCGACTAAATAAAAATAGTCCTGAAAATGTTGCAATAATTGCAGCGAAATAAGCAATACCATGATGAGCCGATTCACCACCTGCAAGTAGTGGGATAATGGCAATAAGGGGAATTGCTGCAATATCTTGGAATAACAGAATTGAAAATGATTGTTGACCATAAGTGGTGTTGAGTTGTTGTTTTTCACTGAGTAGTTGTAGTGCGAATGCTGTAGAAGATAAGGCAAGTGCAAAGCCAATAATGACACTTGTTGCAATACCTTGTGATAAAGCAAAAAAGGCGAGTACAGTAAGAATAATCCCTGTTATACCTACTTGTGCACTGCCAATTACAAAAATAGATTTCCGAAGTTCCCATAACCGCTGTGGGCGTAACTCTAAACCAATAATAAACATTAAAAGAATGACACCAAATTCAGCCAAGCTTTTAATAGATTCATGGTCACTAGCGATGTTAAACACACTTGGTCCAAGCACAATGCCAGTAAATAAATAACCCAATACTGTGGCAATACCAAAACGTTTAAGTAATGGTACCAAGATTAAAGATGCTCCTAGAAAAATAGTAACTTGCAGCAGTAGTGACATGGGGTGTCCTAGTGTGTTTTATGACGATACAAATAATTTTTTTAATTGATACAATCTGAAAAAATTAACTGAGTTCTTGTGGATCGATATCTAAACTTAGTTTCATGCCTGATGGTTTTTGTTGCAACATATTTTGCCACCATTGATGAATATAAAAATGTAAGCGAGCTCGATCGGTTGAAAGAAGAACCATATGTGCTTGAAAGCGTCCAGCTTTACGTTCCATTGGGGCAGGAATAGGTCCCCAAATATCAATTAAATTTTCAGAGTGTTCACGTAATATTTGAGCATGTTGTTTGAGAAAGTCTTGATTCGTATCTTGGTTTTTAGATTCACAACGAATTAATGCAGAATAGCGAGCAGGGGGAAGTAATGCCATTTTTCGCTCGGCTAAAGTTTGCTGTGCAAATCGACGATAATCTTCCTGAACTAATGTATTGAGTAATGGATGATCTGGACGCAAGGTTTGTAAAAATACATCGCCTTTGTGTTCACCACGCCCTGCACGTCCTGAAACTTGCACAATGAGCTGAGCTGTACGTTCAGGTGCTCTAAAGTCAACGCTGAGTAAGCCTGAGTCTATATCTAAAATCGCAACTAATGTGACATAAGGGAAATGATGACCTTTTGCCAACATTTGTGTACCAAGTAAAACAACGGGTTCACTGGTCTGAATGCGGTCATAAATTTTTTGCCAACTTCCTACACGACTCGTTGAATCACGATCGACGCGAATTACATCAAAGTCGGGGAAAAGTTCATTTAAATGGTCTTCAACTTTAGCTGTTCCCATCCCAATTGGTTTAAGTTCAGTATGGTTACATTGTGGGCAATGATCGGGCTTGCGATGAATGGTTCCACAATGATGACAGTGCAAATGAGAGTACGGTTTTGTATGTAATGTAAAATTGGCATCGCAATTTGGACATTTTGCTTGCCAAGCACAGCTATCACAAATAAGAACAGGTGCATAACCACGACGATTTAAAAAAATTAAAACTTGTTCTTTTTTATCTAAGCGTTTTTGAATTTCTTGAATCAGAATTTGGCTAATACCATGTTGTTTTTGCGCGATTTTTAAATCCAAAATATGAATTTTAGGCATGACAGCAGAGCCTGCACGCTGATTTAACTCCAACTTTTGCATTTTACCCGTATCTACTAGAGCATAGCTGTCGATACTTGGTGTAGCAGAACCAAGAACAATGGGGCAACTTTCTAAATGTGCACGATATAAAGCAACATCACGTGCGTGATAGCGGAAACCTTCTTGTTGTTTAAAAGAAAGGTCATGCTCTTCATCTAAAATAATTAAGCCTAAGTTAGGTAAAGGCGTATAAATTGCAGAACGTGTACCAAGGATAATAGATGCTTTACCCGATTGCGCATGTTGCCAAGCTTGTAAGCGTTTTGTGTCATTTAAACCAGAGTGTAATAAGGCAATATTACAGTGAAAGCGCGATTGGAAGCGGCTGATTGTTTGAGGTGTTAAACCAATTTCAGGTACAAGTACTAATACTTGTTTTCCTTTTTTTAAGACTTCTTGCATAATTTGCAAATAGACTTCGGTTTTACCACTCCCTGTTAAGCCATCTAATAAAAAAGCCTGATACTTATTTTGATATTTTAGAACAGCATCTACAGCGGCTTTTTGCTCTGGATTTGCAGTCAAGGGCATTTGTGCCATGCTCATAGGTATAGGTATTTGATCTTGTTTTTCCAATACACATTCGCAAATTACTTTCTTTTCTAGCGCCTTTAAAGTACTTGTTTCAACACCTGCTAGGTTTAGAACATTTTCAGTTGTACCTGAAGGGTGTAACTTTAAAATTTTATAAGCTTCTTGTTGTTTTTCTGAGCGCTTAAGTTTATTTTCTGCACCAAAATCTAATAAATTCCAAACGCGTGCCAAAATGTCGGCAGGTTTGCCTTGGCGAAGTAAGGTGGGAAGCGCTGTTTGCATGACTTCGCCAATTGGAAATTGATAATATTGGGCTGACCAACTCAGTAATTTCAGTACATTCGCATCTAAAATTGCATGATCATCTAATAATTCAGTGATAGCTTTAAGTTTAAATGAAGGATCAATAGGGGCATCTAATGGAAGCTTTTCCATAATAATGCCCACTAAGTTTTGACGCCCAAAAGAAACTAAAACACGAGCACCAATTTCAGCTTGTTGATACTGTTCAGGACTAAGCATGTAGTCAAAACAATCGTATAAATAAACAGGGACAGCAACGCGAATACGATGAGTGCCTGAACTGTTTGAATAGACATTTTGCATAATGCTAAGTTAAGTCCTTATTTATTTAAGAGTAAGGCATGGGGATCGATAGCTGAGCTATTGATATGATAATAAGAATATGAATGATTTTGGTATTTGAATGTAACAGCATAGAGCAAAATTATAATTTTAAAAAATAGCAGCGAATATATTTAGGAATAATAAGATTGTGTATAAAGCAATAGGCAAAAAAAAAGCACTATAAAGTGCTTTTTTTATTCGTTACTAATTAAAGAGCAACGATGTTTACAGCGTTCGGGCCTTTTTGACCTTGAGCGATGCTGAAAGAAACTTTTTGGCCTTCAGCTAAAGTTTTGAAACCTGAACCAGTGATTTCGCTGAAATGAGCAAAAACGTCTGGACCTGATTCTTGTTGAATAAAACCAAAACCTTTAGTTTCGTTGAACCATTTAACTGTACCAGTAACTGTATTAGACATGATATATCCTACATAAATTTGATGACTTTTAGCCATTTTTAGGTGGCTGATAATAACTTTGAAAAATAAAGAAAGTTTAATATCTGAAAAAACGAAGGATTATGACTAAAACTGCGATACTTAAAGAAGGTTACTAAACAAGAATTTTTCTAGTTGACTTAATGATATATCAAATAAAGAAATTATCAAGGTTTATATCTTAAAAAACATGTTGAGTTCTTGTATGTGAATATTTTAAGTATAAAGTAGATAGACTTTGTAGGAGGGATCTCCTGGTTTGAAGGTATTTTTCTTGGAAAATGTATTTATATTTATTAAATGAGAATTATTCTAAATTGTTCGATTATGGAATATATCATTTCTAATAATTGAATTATTCAATACTGAGTTAAATGATAATAAATATTAATTATAAAATATAATATAAGTAATTGATAATTATTGTTTTTATATAATATTGTGTGTTTGGTATTTATAATAAGAATTATTCCCATATTTATTGATTACAATCTAAGTTAAATATGGAGAAATATAGACTTTTTATTTATTTAAAAACTTGCATAATGTCTACATGGTATCCAATTTACTCAGGAGAATTGTATGAAAGCATTAATGATGTCGGATGAAATCAATCAATTTCATTGGTCTGTGCTCAAGTCTGTTCTTTTGATTTTAAGCACACTTCCTCTTAGTCAAGGCATTGCACATGTATGGCAGGCAACAGAGGGTAGCAGCCAAATTATGGTTGGTTTTTTTGCATTGAGCTTATTAAGCTCTATGTTTATTTTAAGTTTTTGGTCTGCATTACAAGCCACTGTTTTAAAATTAAAAGAAGATAATTCAACAACATTTGAACATCGTGTTGTTAGACTATATCGCTATGTTCCAATGGTTTCACTTGCAGCAATGATGTCTTATTTAGTGACTTTGTTATAAATCAATGTTGATAAAAAAACCGAGCTATCGCTCGGTTTTTTTATGATTATTTGTTATCGACGGGATTTAAATGAAACATCTACAACTCGTGGGCGGAACCTTAAACCTAAAAGTAAAAGCAGTGCAGAGAAAATAAGCACTGGCCAATCGCTTAATCGGCTATATAGCGTTTGACCTTCCATTGCTGGTAGATTGCCACGTAAAACCGTTGCTTGGTCCATAGGTGCACGGCTGACGATATGACCTTGTTCATTAATAAACGCAGTCACACCTGTATTGGTTGCACGAATAAACCAACGCCCATTTTCTTTGGCACGCATTTGTACCATTTGTAAATGTTGTTGAGGCCCAGCTGTACCTGTAAACCATGCATCATTTGAGACGGTAACAAGGTAGTCACTATTTAATGCATTACGACGCGTTAGGTTTGGATATGCCACTTCATAGCAAATGGCTGTTCCTAATTGATGCTTTTGAACAGTTAATGCGTGTTGGTTGCTTTCACCGCGTGAGAAGCCCGCAGCAGCAGGGTCATTTTGGAAAGCGGGAAGTACCCAACTTAATAAACCTGATAGTGGAATATATTCCCCAAAAGGCACAAGGCGCTGTTTCTTATAGAGTCCATCTGTATCGTAACCCGAAGCCATAATCGTGTTGTAATACATCAAACGATTTGTTTCTTGGGATTCTTCTTGATCAATATATACCAAGCCTGTTACCCATGCAGAATGCATATTTTGTGCTTTATAGCTAACAGCATCTAAAAAGGGTTGAATTTCAGTTTGTGGTAATGGAATTGAAGATTCAGGCCAAACAATTAAATCACGACCCCATTCACGCTGTGATAATTCTGTATAAATTTCTAAAGTTTTAGCTTGGTATTCTGTTAACCATTTTAAATCTTGAGGAATATTGCCTTGAATTAAAGAAACGGTCAGAGGTTTAGTATTTTTAGGATGAACAAACTGAATAAATGATGCAGCCCAAGCCCCAATTAATAAAACTGCAATAGGAATGATCCAGAAAAACCGGTTTTGTAGTATTTCGACCAATGCACAAGCAATGGTAATGACAACAAAAGAAACGCCAAAAATACCAAATAATGGTGCGTAGTTATCGAGTAGTCTTTCGGTAAATGCATAACCAACAAAGAGCCATGGGAAACCTGTAAATACCCATGTTTTTGCCCACTCAAAGAATACCCAAAGCGGAGCAAATGTGAGTGGTGTTTCAGGAAAGAAACGACGGTACATCCAAGTTTGAACTGCAGTAAACAGTCCCATTGCAATTGCCATAAGCGCAATGAGTAGAACACTCAAAGCAGAATTGGTATCACCATAAACGTGGATGGAGGTGTAAAGCCAAAATGCGCCAACAAACCATAAACCAAAACCATACGCCCAGCCTAAAACAGCAGCTTGCTTTGGAGTGCGACGATGTAATGTTGCATAAAGCAAGGCAGGGGATAAAATCGCAAGCCACCAATAGTGGTATGGTGCTAAGGCAAAACTAAAAATTCCCCCTGCTAATAGGGATATTAGCAAAGGGTAAATGAAGGGTAATTGTTTTTGTTGTTCAGACGGTTTTAACAATTTATTAAAAAATGTCCTCATTTATGTTTGGCTCTTATGAGGTGAATGGTACGTGAGTCAGCTTCTAATATTGTAAATTCCCAATCATCAATTTCAACAACTTGACCTTGTAAATCACTAACTAGACCAATTTCCTGTAATAATAATCCACCCACAGTTTCAACTTCATCATCTGAAAACTCTGAACTTAAAACATCATTGAAGTGTTCAATTGGTGTGAGTGCTTGAACAATCCAAGTATTTGCTGTTTTGGGATCCTGATCGGGAACAATATATTCAGCTTCTTCATCTAGTTTGTCGTGTTCATCTTCGATTTCACCGACAATTTCTTCAAGAATATCTTCTAACGTGACCAAACCTGAAGTTGTGCCATATTCATCAATCACAATTGCAATATGTGTTTGAGTGTTTTTTAACATTCGAAGAACTTGGTCTGAACGTGCACTTTCAGGCACAAATAATGGCTGACGCATAAGCGCGCGAATATCGACCTTTGTGTTTGGTTCGGTAAGAAATGGCAATAAGTCTTTTGCCAATAAAATTCCGACAACATTATCGGGTTGATCTGAAGAGAATACGGGGAAACGTGAATGTGCTGACTCTACAAGAACATGTAAAATATCAAGTAATTCATCATCTTCTTGTAGGCTAATCATTGCTGTACGTGGAGTCATAACTTCACGAATTTTTGTTGCAGGCAGGTCAAAAACACCTTCAAGCATTGCCACGGTATCGGGCTCTAAAAAACGACGTGAATCTTGTACTAGTTTTAATAGCTCATCGCGAGTTTCTGGTGCAGTACCTAACCATTTGCGTAAGCCACGCATTCCCCACGATGTGCCGGATTCCTCGTGCATGATCTTTCCTAAAGACTCTTAAAATTTCAAAAATGTAATTTTATCATACCGAAGAAAATATAGATGTCTATCTATTAAATAGTTGGATAGTTGTCATTTTTGTTGAGTACTTTTCAAATACGCAACAGTTTGTATTGCATGGGGAATTCTTGCGTTGTGCTAGAATGTAAAAAGTTTAAATTTTTGAGTATTGTGATGTCTGATTCATTTATTGAACCAAGTATTCAATTAAATACACGTGGACTACGCTGTCCTGAACCTGTGATGATGCTTCATCAGGCTATTCGTAAGTCGAAATCTGGCGATATTGTTGAGGTTTTTGCTACAGATAATTCGACTTCTTGGGATATTCCAAAGTTTTGTATGCATTTAGGTCATGAACTATTACTGCAAGAAGAAAAATTAGATGAAGAAGGTAATAAAGAATTTCATTATTTAGTTAAAAAAGGCTAAAACTTTTAAGCAATAAAAAAAATCCCTGCATTTAGTAGGGATTTTTTTATTGTAAGAGAGAAATCTATAATTTTTCTCTTACACGATTTGATTCAAATTACATATTTGGATATGAGAAGATTACTTCGCAAGATGAGGCAGGTAAAACATAGTTTTATCTGCCGCAAGGACATTACATGTTAGGGTATGAGCTCGCGCAAGAACTGTCCAAATTACATATTTGGATAGTTAGGACCACCACCACCCTCAGGTGTTACCCAAGTAATGTTTTGAGATGGATCTTTAATGTCACAAGTTTTACAGTGAACACAGTTTGCTGCGTTAATTTGGAAACGCTTAGAACCGTCATTTTCTTCCATAATTTCGTAAACACCAGCAGGGCAGTAGCGCTGAGCAGGCTCATCCCATTTTGGCAAGTTTACATTTACTGGAATAGATGCATCTGTCAGTTTTAAGTGAGCAGGCTGATTCTCTTCATGTACGGTGTTCGATACAAATACAGAAGATAAGCGGTCAAATGTAAGCTTACCATCTGGTTTTGGATAGTTTGGTTTAACACTTGCAGCATCTACAGTTTTTAATGCGCTGAAGTCAGGCACTAAGTCATGCAGTGTAAATGGAACTTTAAATACATTTTGGTCGATGAAGTTGAATGCACCACCAGCGAAAGTACCAAATTTATGCATTGCTGGACCAAAGTTACGGCAATTGTATAACTCTTCTTTTAACCAGCTGTTATTGTATTTTTCAGTGTAAGACGTTAATTCTTTAGTAAAGAAATCTTCACCTTCAATGACACGAGCAATGGCAAGGTCACCACCTTTTTCTACACCTGCTTGAATGGCTTCAAATACAGCTTCGCCACATAACATGCCCGATTTCATGGCAGTATGTGAACCTTTAATTTTTGCAAAGTTTAAGAAACCTGCATCATCACCAATTAAAGAACCACCAGGGAATGTAAATTTAGGAAGTGAGTTAAAACCACCTTTTACTACGGCACGCGCGCCATAAGAAATACGTTTACCACCTTCAAGTACTTGTTTGATTAGTGGATGCGTTTTCCAACGCTGCATTTCCATAAATGGATACATGTGTGGATTTTGGTAAGAAAGATCAACAATCATACCTAAGGTAACTTGGTTGTTTTCAGCGTGATATAACCACCAGCCACCAGCAGAACCAGTTTCACTTAGCGGCCAACCTGCACCGTGCATTACTGCACCTGCTTTATGTTTAGCAGGGTCAATTTCCCAAAGTTCTTTGATACCAATACCATAATGTTGTGGATCGGCATCTTTATCTAGGTCGAATTTCGCAATCAGGCGTTTACCTAAATGACCACGGCAACCTTCAGCAAATAGAGTGTATTTGGCATGAAGTTCGTAACCTGGTGCAAAGTTATGCGTAGGTTCGCCATCTTTACCAATACCCATATCACCTGTTTGGATACCTTTAACAGTACCATCTTCATGATAAAGAATTTCAGAAGCAGCAAAACCTGGGAAAATGGAAACTTCTAATTCTTCAGCTTTTTGTCCTAACCAACGAACTACGTTACCCAGTGAAATAACGTAGTTACCTTCGTTATGCATGGTTTTTGGAACCATCCAATGTGGAGCTAACTGTGATTTTTCAGGAGAAGTTAAGAAGTATGTTTCATCTGTAGTTACAGGAACATTTAAAGGCGCACCTTCTTCTTTCCAATTTGGGAACAATTCATTCATTGCGCGTGGTTCTAGAACAGCACCAGACAGAATATGCGCACCAACTTCGGAGCCTTTTTCTACGACACAAACGGACAAATCGTTTAGGTTATTTTCAATTGCAAGTTGACGAATTTTAATTGCTGCAGAAAGACCCGCAGGGCCTGCACCAACAATGACTACGTCAAACTCCATCGATTCACGTTCGATGTGCTCCATGTAGGACTCCTCATATATAACGAAGGTGGCATCCGTAATTTTTCAATTCGGTGCTGCCATGAGTGTTCGGTTCCCAGACACAAAAAGATCGTGTCTTTTATAATATGGGCTAGTATAGTTTTAAACCTTGATCTAGCCAATTGGCTAAATCATATTATTTTTCCGTCAGTAAGGTATGCATTTATGGCACACAAAAATAATTCATCAAATCCGACGAAAAAACTAGCGATTTCTGATCATAAGAATTTAATGGATATTGCACAATACTTAAAAGGTGGACAGTCCGGTCACAAAAAGTCAATTCCGCCTTTAGAGCAATGGCACCCAAAGCATTGTGGCACAATGAATTTGATAATAAAAGCTAATGGAGAATGGTGGCACGAAGGTCAATTAATCAAAAGAAAAGCATTAATTGATCTCTTTTCGACAGTACTTTGGAAAGAGGATGGAAAGTTCTATTTAAAAACGCCTGTAGAGCAAATAGAAATTGAAGTTGAAGATGAACCTTTATTTGTAAATCAGGTCGATCGAGTAGAAATTGAGGGGCAAGATTATTTGCAACTTACTACTACAACAGACGATGTTATTCTTGTTGATAAAGAACATTCCATTTTTATGCGTGAATACGCAGGTGAATTGCGTCCTTATGTACATGTTCGTTTTGGGATTAATGCATTAATTCAAAGATCTTCATTTTTTCATTTAGTCGAAATGGGGGAGTTGAAAGAAAATGAACAAGGTGAAGCATTTTTATTGCTTAAAAGTGGTGATTTACACTTGCAATTAGGCACCTGAGGTTTAAGCTTTAGCGATCTTATTTCGAACTTTTGAATTTAAAGATATGACAGCCATTCATCCTATTTACCCTTTAAATGAACCAATGCCTAAGGCAAAGCCGAGTGCGCCTATTGGTATTTTTGATTCGGGAATTGGTGGCTTGTCTGTAGCAATTGAAATTGCACGATATTTGCCAAATGAACGTATTGTTTATTATGCAGATACTGCCAATGTGCCTTATGGTCCACGCAGTGATCAAAATATTCGTGAACTTACGGCTCATGCCATTGAGTGGTTGTATCGTCAGGGATGTAAAATTGCCGTAGTGGCGTGTAATACAGCTTCCGCATTTAGTTTAGATTATTTACGTGAACATTATGGTGAGAACTTTCCTATAGTGGGCTTGGTTCCAGCACTTAAACCAGCTGTTCTTCAAACAACAACAAAAACAGTCGCAGTTTTAGCAACACCTGCAACTTTTCGTGGCAAACTTATTAAAGACGTTGTTCAGCGTTTTGCCATTCCTGCTCATGTATCTGTGCTTCCAATTACTTGTTTAGATTTGGTGCCATTTGTTGAAGCAGGAGAGCAAATGAGTGAAGCATGCTTATCAGTATTGCAAGAGATTTTACAACCAGCAGTCAATCAACGTGCAGATTTTTTAGTTTTAGGCTGCACGCATTACCCATTTTTAAAGCCTGCAATTCAACATATTTTTGGTGAAAAATTAAAATTAATTGACTCTGGACAGGCTGTAGCGCGACAAACTTCCCGCATTCTAATCAAAAATGCGTTATTATTTGAACGTAATCTTAAGTCAGACTTTCGTGTTTCCTGTTATGTGAGTGGAAATAATGCAGCTGAATTAACAGCAGTGTTGCAGCACCTTATTCCATCTAATTTAACATGGGAAATAAAAAACATTTAAAATTTATATTTTAAGATTTAAGTGTTGATTGAATTTAAAAATACATAATATAGAAAGGAAACCCAATGCTCGATAAGCGTTATCAGGTTTTTATCTCTACTTCTGGCCGTGAAATGCAACCAGAACGAATTGTATTGTCCCAAACTCTGGTTGGTATGGGTTTTTTCTCTTGGGGATTAGAGCAACGTACACCTTTAAGTACGACTTTTGCACGTCGCCAAATTGATGATTGTGATTATGTGGTGGTGATATTAGGTAGTCAATATGGAGAGCAGTCAGTCTCTGGTGTTGGCTATATGCATCTTGAGTACATTTATGCTGTGACCAAGCAAAAGCCAATTATTGCCTTTGTACATGAAAATCCAGATGCACGTGATGAATCTTTGCATGATGAAAAGCCAGAATTAAGAGAGAAATTCAAAGAATTTCGTAAGTTGATTATGCAAGACGTTGATCAAATTTTTACATATCGAACTATGCGAGATTTAGAGCTTGCTGTACGTTTAAATATGTCTCAAATTTTAGAGCGTTATCCCGTTTCTGGTTGGGTTCGTCCTCAAAATACACAAGCTTTACATGATCAAATTGAAGCGCTGAAAGCGACTATTGTTCAATTAGAAACAAATGCTGGTACGCGTGAAGCAGATCCATTTTTGAATATTAAAAAAGTTTCGATGCATGAAGACTTTTCTTTTGAATATCGAATGCACGCTTATCAAGACGGTAATTTTAAAGAGCTAAAAGTACAGCGCCGTATGACATGGGCGCAGTTATTAAGTGTTTTGGGTACAACATTTATTAATCCTACTCCAGAAGATTTCTTTTCTAAGAGTATGAATGAATATTTAAATGAAACTGGACTTGCAGATGCGCGTGAAGAGATGCCACGAGCGCATGCAGTTGCACGTGCACAAATCAATATTCGTGCTTTACACACCATTAAAATGCAAATGCGTGAAAATGATTGGATTGTGCCGACAGGGCGTGATGATCGCCAACGTATGCTGTGGAAAGTTTCTCCGAAAGCAAAACGTCTTTTAGAAAGTAATTTATTAGATAGTGATCGGACTTTACAATTTAGATCTTAGAATTAATCAATATCAAGAATGTCTAGAAAGCTGTTAAAGTAAGCTTATTCAAACTGAATAAGAAAAAGGCTTGATGATGACTGCAACTAAACCCAAAGTGACCGTGATTTTGGCTAATCTAGGTACGCCTGATGCACCCACGGTGCCAGCAGTTCGTCGATTCCTGAAACAGTTTTTGTCCGATCAGCGTGTAATTGAAATTCCAAAACCCATTTGGCAAATCATTCTAAATGTATTTGTTTTGCCATTTCGTCCCAAGCGCGTGGCACATGCGTATGAAATGGTATGGTCAAAAGATTCACCAATGCGTGAAATCATGCTTCAACAAGTTGAACGTGTTAAAACAACATTGACAAAGCAGTATCCTGAATTTGAGCTGACGGTTGTTCCTGCCATGACGTATGGTAATCCAGGAATTGCATCTGCTTTAGAGCGCTTAAGTCAAAATCAGCAAGATCACGTTATTTTGTTTCCGTTGTTTCCACAGTATTCAGCAACATCGACTGCTCCTTTGTACGATGCTTTTGCGAAATGGATTCCACAGCAACGAAATTTGCCAGGTCTAACCATTATTCGCGATTATTATCAGCATCCACTTTATATTCAGTCTTTAGCGCAAAGTGTGCGTGAATATCAAGCTCAACATGGTAAAGCTGAAAAATTATTGATGTCATTTCATGGTATTCCTCAGCCTTATGCAGATAAGGGTGACCCTTATGCAGACCGTTGTCGTACAACAGCAAAATTGGTCGCAGAAGCGCTAGGTTTATCTGAAAATGAATGGGCTATTAGTTTCCAATCGCGTTTTGGTAAGCAAGAATGGGTAAAACCTTATACCGATGTACTGCTTGAAGATTGGGGTAAGCAAGGTGTGAAGTCGGTGCAAATTATGAGCCCTGCTTTTTCAGCAGATTGCTTAGAAACGCTTGAAGAATTAGCGATTCAAAATGAAGAAGTATTTAAAGATGCAGGTGGTGAAAGTTATGCTTATATTCCTGCGCTAAATTCGCGTGATGATCATTTGCAATTGCTCAATCACTTGGTTCAAGCTAATCTTGATGCCTTAAAGCAAACATTAGCCATTTAAAAATTGAGGTTTTCGCCATATGTTGCAAGTCAAAATTGTGCCTGTCACGGCATTCCAACAAAACTGTTCAATTGTTTGGGATTCGGAAACCAAAGAAGCAATTTTGATTGATGCAGGTGGCGATGCTGAAAAGCTCAAAGCTGAAGTGGAAGAAATCGGCTTAACTGTTAAAGCATTATGGTTAACGCATGGACATTTAGATCATGCAGGTGCGGTTGGTGCATTGAAAAAAGTTTGGTCTGTGCCTGTTGTTGGTCCACATAAAGAAGATGCTTTTTGGTTAGATCAAATTCAAGAAGTTTCGGCACGTTATGGCTTTCCAATTCCTGAAAAGGTTGAGGTTGACCAGTGGCTTGAAGGTGGGGAAGTGTTGAAAATAGGCGAGGAAGAATTTGAAGTTCGCTTTGCACCAGGACATACCCCAGGTCATGTCATGTTCTATAACAAAAACTACAGTTTGTTGTGGACAGGTGATGTGCTTTTTAAAGGCTCGATAGGACGTACAGATTTTCCACGTGGAAACCATCAACAATTGTTGGATTCTATTCAGCGTGAATGTTTTAGCTTGCCAGATGAAACTCAGTTTATTTCAGGTCATGGACCATTGAGTACCATTGGTTTTGAAAAACAGCACAATCCATTTGTAGCAAGTAAAGCTGGCTAATTTTATATCTGCATTAAAAAAGGTCTGAATATTCAGACCTTTTTTTATTTGCAGTTTTTAAATTAATACTGATCTTCTTCACGTCCGCCATCGGCTTGTGGCGCATCTTGAGTTGGGAGTTTATAGCCTTCGTTTGCCCATGCACCAAAGTCAATCAGTTTGCATCTTTCAGAACAAAAAGGACGATATTCATTATTTTCCCAAGGGGTGAGTTCCCCACAGCGTGGGCAATTTAAAGTCGTCATGTATAAGCTCCAAACGAAAATGGATGATTCAATTAGGCAAAATCGATTGCACTTGTTAGACTTGTGCAGAATTTTATTAGTTTGATCTGATTATGCCAATTCGTCAATTTCAAGCACATCGTATGCATGCTCCCCGAGATTTTCAAACCATTGTCAATGAACCTATTTGCGTAGAAATTGGTGCAGGTAAAGGAAAGCACGCGCTACTTTTTAGTGGACAAAACCCAAATAAAAAATTAATTGCGGTTGAGCGTACACGCGAAAAGTTTTTAGCTATGCAAAAACAACATGGCATTGAAGGTCAAAGCAATTTTCAGCCTGTTCATGCAGATGCTTTACCTTGGGTAGTGCATGCATTGTTTCCTGCACAAATTGAGCAATTTTTTATTTTGTACCCAAACCCAGAGCCGCATAATCCTGCACAGCGTTGGTTAAATATGCCGTTCTTTGAGTTTTTAATTTCTCGCTTACAAGTGGGCGGTACAATTACTTTAGCTAGTAATATTCTTGAATATATTGAAGAAGCTCAAAAGCAACTTGTAGATGTATGGAAATTGCCTTTTGTAAAAGAAGTTATTCCTGCAACATCGGCACGTACCCATTTTGAAATTAAATATTTAGAACGCGGTGAATTGTGCCAACAACTTGTGATGACCAAACCTGCCGATTACAACACCCGTTTTGATGACTTTCAGCCTCTACAAGGGGTAAATGCTACAGCAGAGAAAGTGGATTAATTTAGTCATGAAAAAGCGTGTTGCAATTATTGGTGCGGGCCCTGCGGGGCTTATGGCTGCTGAAGTGCTCAGTCAGTATAACTACGATATTCATGTGTATGAGCAAAAGCCATCTGCTGCACGTAAATTTTTAATGGCTGGAAAAACAGGTTTAAATATTTCACATGCAGAACCTGTAGATCTATTTGTACAGCGCTATGATCGGGTGGAATGGCTAAGTCCTTGGGTAAAAAAATGGGATGCCCATTGGATTCAAGCTTGGATGAAAAGCTTGGGAATTGAATCTTATGTTGGTACATCGGGGCGCGTATTTCCAATTGAAATGAAAGCTGCGCCTTTACTTCGGGCGTGGTTAAAACGCCTTATGGAAGATGGTGTTAAATTTCATTATAGACACCAAGTTTCAGATTTAACTGATGCAACATTAAGCATTCAGAATCTTGTATTGAGGCAAACTTTAGAAGAAAAGTTCGATGCGATTGTTTTGGCTTGTGGTGCAGTGTCTTGGTCAAAGCTAGGAAGTGATGGAGCATGGCAAAAATGGTTGAATATATCTGATATTGAAAGCTTCCAGGCAAGTAATGCAGGCGTAGAAATTGCGTGGTCTAAGTTTATGCAACCTGTATTTGGCGAACCATTAAAGCGCGTTGAAGCATGGGTAAATAGTGGCGATAAAGCGAGTGGTGATATTGTTATTAGCCATTACGGTTTAGAAAGTGGACTAGTATATAAACAAGGTCGAGCTTTACGTGAGCAAGTGAAATGTGGTCAATCTATGGCATTAACTTTGGATTTATTGCCAGATCAAAGTATTGAGCAACTTGCAAAAAAATTACAGCCAAGTAAAAAACAATCGTTAAGCAATATTTGGCGTAAAGCAGGTTTAGATACAGCAAAAGCAAATTTAGTTCGAGAACTTGTTGCGAAAGATATTTGGACAGATGCACATGCATTGGCGCAAAAAGTAAAAAACTTAGTTATTCCATTAACAGGTTTTAGACCCATTGAAGAAGCGATTAGCTGTGCAGGTGGCGTGAAGCAAGAAGCATTAACTGAACACTTGCAGTTGAAATCAAATCCTACATTATTCTTATGTGGTGAAATGCTCGATTGGGATGCGCCTACAGGCGGATATTTACTCACCGCTTGTTTTGCTACAGGTAGAGCAGCGGGTGAAGGCGTACATTCTTATTTAAGTAAATAGAAAATGTCGTTCAAATGCGAATCTAGGAAATAAAAAAGGAATCGAATGTGATTCCTTTTTTATTTCCTCTTTAACCTGATTTATTGATCAAGTTGAGATTCCATTTCAGGATATTGAGAGCGCCAATTTTCAAGTTGATCTTGTGCATGTAAATAAGAACCTAAGTCTTTTAATTTATCATCAGAGAGGCTTTTATCGTCGAGTGCCTTATCTTTATGTTGTTCTAAAAGTTGAAGCTGCTTATCCCAATAACTGGCGATCAGACCTTGAATATAACGACCTTGTTCGGTTTTTAAATCTAAAGCTTTGAGCATTTCAGAAGCAGAGGTTAAATTATCTTTTTTACGTGTATATGAAAATTCAGCTGTTAAGTTTCCAGCCTTAGCGAGCTTGGTAAGTTCATCTTCCATTTCATCGCTGACTTGTGTGTAACGGTTGTCATAGTCCACAAGTAAACGAATATCGTGTTGATCATTTGGTGTTTTATCAAAATGACGAACAGCTTCAGAGGATAGTTCTTGCATGACTTTATCTTCTGGAGTTATTTCATCTGAGTGTTCAGCATTTTTATTATTACAAGCACTTAAAAATAATGTAGAGCAAATAAGTGCAGGAAAAGCCATACGTTTCAGTAAAATATTCATGAGAAGATTATCCTATTCTGTCGCTATTTTTTTAAAGACATATACATGTGTGGTATATGGAAAATCGATATTATCTTGTGCAGATTTCCCGGTATGTTCATGTACGATTTTTTCAAATTGTGCTTTAAACTCAAGTTGTTTTGATTGGGGCATTGCCGCAATAAAACTGGTTGAAAGTAAGCGTTTTGAAACAACGTGTTCCACTGTACCATGATGCAAATGTTGAATTGTAGTTTCTTGGAAAAGTTTGAATAATTCCTGTTCTTGAAAAACATTTTTCCATTGGTTGCTGTGGTAACGCGGCGTGTCACCTTCAAAAGGTGAAATTAAATCTGCCAGTGTTTTCACCCAATGAACATTAATATCTCGCTGATTCCAAATGAGAGCCAAATAGCCGTTGGGTTTTAATATACGATGAATCTCTGTTAAGGTTTCTAGATTGGCAAACCAATGAAATGATTGAGCACATGTCACAACATCTATCGTTTGTGGTTGAATCGGGATTTTATGGCTAAATGCCTGCAAAGTTTGCACATTTGGATAAGTCTGTTTTAATTGTGCCAACATTTCAGCAATTGGCTCTATAGCAGTAATCTGCTGTGTTATTTGTTGTAAATAAGGTAAGAATTTGCCAGTCCCAGAACCAAGGTCTAAGAGCTTGCTTTCTGTACTAAGTTGGAGTCGATCTTGCAACCAAAGTGCTATACTTTGTGGATAACTTGGACGAACTTGCTGATAAAGCTCAGCAGCCGAGCTGAAGCCTTTTTGTGCGGAAGAATGTAAAGATTGTGTCATATTTTGCGATTCTTTATCTTTCGTGCATCTATAAAATAACATATTCACTTTTGATCAATCGCAATAGCATTGAATTGTAAACTTAATATGCAATAGAACGAACTTATTGCTTGGTGTGAGAATGGACAAACAGATAATTTTTGAAGACGGACATATTCGCGCTATTTTTCTAAAAGGTTCATCAAAAGAACTGGTTTTTTCCTTTGGCGATTTAATTACTCGTGCTAAGGGTCTGTCTATTAATGCCGAAAAATCTTTAGAAAAGTTTCAATACAATGTGATTGGCGTGATGCCAAAAGAAAAATCATGGTTTCCAGAAAGCTCTATTCGCAACATGCTAGAGGCTATTTCAGATCTGATTGCGCCATTTGAAACACGCCTAGGTTATGGCGGTTCAATGGGGGGCTATGCTGCAATTAAATATTCAAACCTTTTGAATTTAAAACGTGTGATTGCGCTTGTGCCACAATTTTCAATTAATCCTGAAGATGTCACCGATTTACGCTACAACATGTTCTTTCATGCAGATGTAAACCAAGACATGAAAGTGCAAGCTAAAGATGTATCCGCCGATCGTGAATATATTGTGGTGTACGATCCTTATTATGATGAAGACCGCGCGCATTACGTTAAACTTCAAGAAGTATTGCCTCAAGTTCATACCTTACATTTGCCATTTACAGGGCATGATGCTGTTGCAATTTTGGCAAGCTCAGAACTTTTAAATGACTTTTTAACCCAAGAATTTGATGAAACTTATTTCTATAAAAAAATTCGTCAGGTGAAAAAGAACAGTAAATTTTATTATCGTAAAGTGATTGAAAAATCACTGAGAGAGCACCGCGCATCTTTAGGGAAAATTCTAAAAAATAATGATTTACAGCTCGATAGTAATTTCTTTGATGCTAAGCAAAAACAACAACTTATTCGCTCGTTACTCAGCAATAAACAAGTGGATGAGCGTGATTTAAGTAAGCTTGGTGTACAAATTAACATACCGCAAGAAAGCCGAAGTTTGTTACTCGACAATTATGGTCATGGCTTAGTGTTTAATGTCATTAGCCAGAAAATTGAGAGTTACGCAGAAAAAGCGATTGCATTGAATCATAAATTGCTTATTCCAATTTATGCAAAGGGCACAGGCTTAGTACAAATTCATTTGAATGATGAGCGCTACATTGTGGCAATGAATGATCGTTTGGTCATGAAGTTATTTAAGGAACAAGATGCCTTAGGTGTGGGGATGAGCCCACTTATTATTAAAAAATATGAAGATTACTTTGTTGTTAGCTATAAAAACTTAAACCTTGCGAGTGATGAGTTTGGCGGTAACGACTTTGTGGAAGATGTTCCTGAAATTGCAAAATTTGTATTGGAATTAGAAAGCGAAGCTTAAGTTACAAATATATTTTTTGAGTATGTAATCTCTATCACAGATCGCAATTTTAAATACGGCTTTGGTCTAGTTTTGTACTATTGCTTTATTTTTAATTCGATCTAAGATGAATTTAACGATAAAAATATCATTGGAAGATAAGAGTCGTGTTATGACAAAAAATGTTCTGAATATTTCATTGTTCACGCTATTTTGTTTAACTGTTTCAAATCCTGCCTTTGCTCAGGCGACCATGTATCCTGCTTATGTTTTTTTTGGTAGTGGTATTTTGGTGGTGTTGGGACTCGCAATTTATGTTGTGAAACAAAGCATTCTATCTATTCGAAATCACTGCGATAAAAAGCCTGTAAAATAGCAGGCTTTTTTATATTCTTAGAATGAATATTTAAAAGACTTTCAATATCTTATTGATGCTTTATTGCTTAATGTATATGAGAAATAAAAAATCGATATGTGTGAAAACAGCTCTATTAAATATTTCAAATATGCTTAAACTGTTTGCAATGAACAGGGAGTTTTTATCCCTTAAAATTCCATGAATGAAGCAAGGAATGCAGCATGAAAGCCGTATTTTTAGATTACGCATCTTTAGATCAAAATGACTTAAATTTTAAAAATTTAGAAAATATCTTCGATGAATGGGATGTTTATCCAAGTACATCTTCAGCACAATTATTAGAAAGAATTCAAAATGTTGATATCATTATTAGCAATAAAGTTGTGGTGAATGCAGAAGCAATCCAACAATGTCCAAAGCTTAAACTCATTCTAATTTCAGCGACAGGCACCAATAATATTGATTTAGCACAAGCCAAAAGACAGGGCATTGTGGTGTGTAATTGTCAGGCTTATGGTACATCTGCCGTGGCGCAACATACGCTTATGCTCATGCTTAACTTGGCAACATCTTTTAGACAATATGATCATGCTGTACAAAAGGGTGAGTGGAATAAAGCATCACAATTTTGTTTGCTTGATTATCCAATTGTAGAACTTGAAGGCAAAACGTTAGGTATTTTAGGTTATGGCGAATTGGGCAAAGCTGTTGCGAAATTAGCGCAAGCCTTTGGTATGAAAGTTTTAGTGGGAGCTTTGCCAAATCGCCCGACTGGTGAAAATCGTATTCCATTTAATGAATTGTTAGCTCAGGTTGATTTTCTAACTTTGCATTGCCCATTGAGTGCAGATACGCAAAATTTAATAGATGCTAAAGCCTTTGATGTCATGAAATCGAGTGCATTTTTAATTAACTGTGCGCGTGGCGGTATTGTGAATGAACAAGATTTGGCAGATGCTTTGATTACAGGAAAAATTGCAGGTGCAGCAACAGATGTGCTTTTGGTTGAACCCCCGAAAGATGGCAATGTGTTGTTAAACCCCGAAATTCCCAATTTATTAATTACACCGCATAGTGCGTGGGGGAGTGTAGATGCACGTCAGCGTATTGTTCAACAGATGGTTGAAAATGTAGAAGCCTTTAAAAAAGGTCAGCCAATACGACAAGTGAATGCTTAATTGAAAGAATAAAAAAAGCCCATCAGAAGATGGGCTTTCTTTTGTATGTATACGTTAAATTTATCGGGGAAGAGATGAATCTGAGTCTTCGTTATTTGAGCTGATATTTTGTGTTGTATTGGATGGTGTATCTGCGCTTGTAGGTGTTTGAACTTCAGGCTGAGGTGTTGCGGTTTGCGTAGGTTCAATAATTTTTGGTTGTGGCGCAGGAATAATGTCTAAAAATGTTTTTGGTGGATTGTCTGTAGATGACTGACTGAGTGAATGTTGAATAATTGGTGCTTTGTCTTCTGGGTTGCCAAAAATAGCTTCTTTTGCTTTGTTCGTGGTGTTTTCAATACCAGTTGAGGTTTTTTCTACTGTTTGTTCGGCAAAGTCTTTGGTTTTTTCAGCAAAAACCGTTGTTTTATCTATGGTTTTATCAACTGTTTTTTCTGCAGAGTATTCTGCTATGTCTGCAGTTTTTTGGGCTGTCGGTTTAATTTTGTTTACACCACGTTCGGTGGCATTGCCAATTCTTGAAAATGTAGTTTCAACTTTTTCTTTGGTTTTATGCCCCAAAACGACAAAAATATTTGGATTATCTCCATAAGCAGGAGAGTGCTTTACAGGTTGTGCTGTTTGAGTGGTGTTGGTTTGGGCGAATAAAGGAGTAGTTGCAAGAATTGCTGAAACAAATAGTGCTGCTTTGGATGGATTGATCACTTAGATGGATCCTCTTTTTCTATATTGGGTTTTATTAACAAAATAATCTTATCGGCTTTTTTTTGCATGATGTTAGTTTGAGATTAAAACCATACAGCTTAGTTACACGAGTTTTACATTATGCTTTTATTTTACATGTAAAAAAGCCTTTGTTTTAATTCGATTAGTGATTAATAACAAAGGCTTTTGAGCAGATTGTGAGTTATTCACATTGTGCTAATGCTTCTTTTGCAAAGTTGTTGCGTAGCGATAGGAAGTTCTTTTGTACTTCTGGAGAGTATAAGTCAAAATTTGATGCTGTACTTGTTCCATCTTTTTCGAAGGTTGCTGTACCTGCTGAAATAAGAGTTAAGCCTTTAAATGACCATTGTTCTACAATTTTTCCAGACTCAAGTTGTCCTGTGAACTCAATAACGCATTTGTCTGCGAATTTGTTGAGTTGGGCTTTATTGTTTGTGGTTTCTGGGTGTACTTTTAGGTTTTCTACTTCCTGTAAAGCGCCTGCTTTGATGTGTGGAATTGTAGGTGTAGTTGAACACGCAGTAAGTGCGAAACCAGCGATAACTGTAAGAATGATAGCGTTAAGTTTCATAAGTTCCATTTTCTTGTTGAGTGTAATTCATTTCAGTATAGGGAATTCGAAGATGGTTGCATATAGCTGATTAGTATCCAAAATGATTCACGCTATTGTAAAAAATAATGTGTTTTAACTTTTATTGAGTCTAAATTTTCTTGAATTAGTTCAGTATTGAAAGTGCTAGTTTCATTCCAAAAATTTTGCAGTGATTTAATATTAAGTTTTTCATCTTCAGATAAACTTTCGAACCATGATGGGGACACATAAGTATTATGTATGTATAAAAAAACTAATGAAAAAAGTTTATCTTCTATTTTTGAAGGTTGATTTATAATGGATTGGATGATTCTGTTTCCATATTCATGATTTTCTTTAAACCAGCTAATGATGAAATACCCTTGTTTATCTAAATTTATACAATTAATGTAAAGATTCTTTGATGGTTCTTCAGCATTGTTCAAATCTTGTAGCGGTTTACCATTTAAGTCAAATTCTAAGTTAAAACAGCTACTACTATGAAATCGAGGGTATCCCTCACATAACTCAAAAATGTAGTGTTCTAGTAAATTATCATAATTGTCTTTTTTGAAACAATTTTCCATTTTACGTTTGTAGTAATTACTATATTTTAAGCCAAGGTTATAAAAAGCTATTTGGCTATTAATTTCTATTTGAGATGTTATTTGGGACAAAGTATCCTTTGAATTATCAGTACTTTTTTTAATCAGTGTTAATAAGTTGCTAACTGATTGCATAGCATTATATTCAATGCAAATTGCTCGATAGCAAAGATCAAATAATTGCTTAGACGTTTTTTCAAAATTATTTTTTTCAAAAGAAGAAAATAGAATTTCATCATGCCACTTACAAAAGCCAGTAAATGTTGAGGCATTTCGAATGCCTATTTTTTTGAACTTCCAACCATTAATTTCAAATTTCATCCCATAAACATGCTGATTATCACTAATATATTGTAGTGAACCTTTTTTTGAGATTGAATGAGCCTTTATAATTGAGCCATCACAATTAGAAACACCTTGGTGAAGGCATGCTTTATAAGAAAAATTATTTTTGAATATTTTATTAATTTCATTTTCTGTCTTTTGCTGCATTCTTTCTTTATGAAAATGACAATCTATGAAATTTAAATTAGATAAACACCAACATGGCTGCTTCTTTGGAAGCTTTCTTAAAATCTCTTGAAAAAATGTAAAAGAGATTAAGTTATCTTTATCCCCTTTCTTTTTGTGTGATTTTAATAAATATTGATAAGATGAAGCATTAAAAAGTTTTTTTTGAACTGCATATTCCAGACAATCTAAATCGATAAATTTAATGCCATTAATTATGTAAGTTAGCTTTCTCTTTTCTATTTTCATAATTTATCTATATAAAAAAACCCCGCTAATTTATAGCGGGGTTTTCTTTAAATTTCAAGAAATTATAGCTTAATGCTGTAACACCGAAATATCAGCCACTTTCGTAAACAAGTCACGTAATTGTGCAAGCATCAATAAACGGTTTGACTTCAAGTTAGCATCATCCGCCATAACCATTACACCATCAAAGAACGCATCTACAGGCACACGAAGTGCAGCAAGTGCAGACAACGCAGCAGTGTAGTCTTTGGCAGCAAATAACGGCTCAACTACAGGCGTAATTTTCGCAAGTTCAGCGAATAATGCTTTTTCAGCATCTTCAACCAAGTTTGCTTCAATAACTTCACCTGCAGGTGCAGCTTCTTTTGCAAGAATGTTTGCAACACGCTTGTTAGCAGCAGCAAGAGCAGCAGCCTCAGGCAATGCACGGAAGTGATTTACTGCATTTACACGCTTATCAAAATCAAGCGGAGATTTTGGTGACAACGCTTGAACCGCTTGAATTACATCAACCGCAACGCCTTGGTCTTCGTATTTCGCACGGTAACGACCTTCTAAGAATGCCACAGCATCATTTAAAGTCTTATCGTGATCTTTCAATACATCGCCATAAGCAGCTAAAGCAAGCTTGATTAAATCTTCAATAGACACATCAAGGTTGTTTTCAGTCACTAAACGCAAAATACCAATCGCAGAACGACGAAGCGCAAACGGGTCTTTAGAACCTGTAGGCGCTTGACCAATACCAAAAATACCTGTGAGCGTATCTAAACGGTCAGCAAGGGCAATGGTTGTACCTGTTTTAGTTTGAGGTAAAACATCACCCGCAAATTTAGGTAAATATTGCTCGCCTAAAGCTTCTGCAACTTCATCATTTTCGCCTTCAATACGTGCGTAGTAAGTACCCGCAATACCTTGAAGTTCAGGGAATTCACCCACAAGTTCAGATGTTAAGTCACATTTCGCAAGAAGCGCAGCTTTTTCAGCATCGGCAGGGTTAGCACCAGTAATAGGCGATAACGCTACAGCCAATTTTGCAATACGTTCAGATTTATTCCAAAGCGTACCCAATTCTGCTTGGAAAACCATATTTGCAAGTTTCTCTTTACGAGAAGCAAGCGGTTGCTTTTGGTCTTGTAAAAAGAAGAATTCAGCATCCGACAAACGTGGACGAACAACTTTCTCATTACCTTCAATAATTTGAGCAGGATCTTTCGACTCAATGTTTGACACAGTAATGAAGTACGGTTGAAGCTTATTGTCGCTATTCACTAAGCAGAAGTACTTTTGGTTGTCCTGCATAGTTGTAATCAATGCTTCTTGAGGAACTGCGAGGAAGCGTTCTTCAAAGCTTGCACGAAGCGCAACAGGCCATTCAACCAATGCAGTCACTTCGTCACGTAAATCACTTGGCACAATCGCAATGGCATTTACTTCATCCGCCAATGCTTTTACTTGACCGTCAATGATTGCTTGGCGTTCTTCAAAAGAAGCCACAACGTAAGCTGTACGAAGAGCATCTAAGTAAGCATCTGCATTTGCAAGTGTGATTGCTTCAGGTGCATGGAAACGGTGACCATAAGTCACGTTACCCGCTTTGTGATCTTGAATCGTAGCATCAATCACATCGTTATCTTTTAACAACACAACCCATTTTACAGGACGTACAAATTCAGTACGGCTAGCCGCAGAACGCATACGTTTTGCAATTGGAAGGTTATCTAAAGCAGCTTGTAAAATTTGCGGAAGTAAAACATCAAGGCTTTGACCTTTCACATCTTTTAAGTAGCAAACTTTTTCAACTTTACCTGCTTGGAATGTTGTTACTTGATCTACAGTAATGCCTTGACCACGCATAAAGCCTTCTAAAGCTTTAGTTGGGTTGCCTTCAGCATCAAAGGCTGCTTGTTTTGCAGGACCGTCAAAACGTTTTTGTGTGTCTGCTTGAGCAGCATCTACATTTACAATTTTAAGTGCAAGACGACGTGGTGCTGCATAAGCTTCGATAGAATCGAATGCAAGACCTGCATCTTTTAAGCCTTTTACAGTTTCAGCTTGTAATGCATCACGTAATTTTTTTAAGCTTTTTGGTGGAAGTTCTTCACAGCCTAATTCGAACAATACTGTATGTTTAGACATTATTTGCTCTCCTTAGATTCAACTTTTGCTTCCGCTTCAACTTGTGCCTTTAACTGTGCAAGTACTTCATCACGAAGTTCAGGTTCTGCCATTGGGAAACCAAGTTTCGCACGAGCAGCAACATAACTTTGTGCAATAGCACGAGCCAATGTACGTACACGTAAAATATAACGCTGACGTTCAGTCACCGAAATTGCACCACGAGCATCAAGCAAGTTAAAGCTATGAGATGCTTTGATTACTTGTTCGTATGCAGGAAGTGGAAGTTCCGCTTCCATTAAGCGAGTTGCTTCAGCTTCATAGAAGTCGAACAATTCAAACATTTTTTCTACGTTTGCGTATTCGAAGTTATAAGTCGATTGTTCAACTTCATTTTGATGGAATACATCGCCGTAAGTAACTGTACCAAATTGACCTTTAGTCCAAACCAAGTCGTAAACTGAATCTACACCTTGAAGGTACATGGCTAAACGCTCAAGACCGTAAGTGATTTCACCAGTTACAGGGTAGCATTCAACACCACCGACTTGTTGGAAGTAAGTAAACTGAGTCACTTCCATACCATTTAACCAAACTTCCCAACCTAAGCCCCAAGCACCTAGTGTTGGAGATTCCCAGTTGTCTTCTACAAAACGAATGTCGTGTACAAGCGTATCAATACCAATCGCTTTTAAAGAATCTAAATAAAGCTGTTGGATGTTGTCTGGGTTTGGTTTAAGCACAACTTGGAATTGGTAGTAGTGCTGTAGACGGTTTGGGTTTTCACCATAACGACCATCTTTAGGGCGACGAGAAGGCTGAACATAAGCAGCATTCCAAGTTTCAGGGCCTAAAGCACGTAAGAATGTAGCTGTGTGGAATGTGCCTGCGCCCATTTCCATATCGTAAGGTTGTAAAATTACACAGCCTTGTTCAGCCCAGTAGTTTTGTAAGGCAAGAATTAAGCCTTGGAAGGTATCAATATGCGATATGGCGCGACTCATGGTCATCCACTTAAAATTAGAGAAAAATTACCCTCAATTATAAGGATTTTAAGGAGGTGTGGCAAAGGTTATGAATGAAATGGTGAAGGTTTAATCGATATCTTTAAATCGTAAAAAGTTGAATTGGCATAAAGTGCTTATTTAAAAATTCACGTTGTGGTGGGAACAGCATATTTTTTAAGTTTTAAGATGGTGATTCATGCATTAAATAATAAAACTGAATAGCAGAGCGGAGCACATTTTTATAATTTTTATGGATATAACGTCATGCTCTGGCAATAAGTATGGCTCTGGAATGTTTTTATTTTGAAGATAAATGTGGGTAAATTATAATAATTTAAATGAAATCAGGTGGATATATTTATGGTTTTTGTGGTTTGGTAAAATTTAATTTGAAACCTTATTGAAATGAAAAATTTAATTCTGATCGCCGCTGCTTCATTAGTCGTGACCTCTTGTGCCATGTTTCCATTATTTGAAGAAAAAATGGCAAGTTGTGAACAGAAGGGTATTAGTAGAGATACCTGCTACAAAGTTGAGATGGATAATGACAGGGAAGATGAGGATAGACTATTTTAATATGCAAAAAATGGAACAAAAGTCTAAACATTGAAGGTAATACGAGCGTCATATTGCTTTTATTAACTAAAGTTGAAGCATTATATTTGAATGTAAGTTGTTTAACTTAAAGGAGATTTTTGTGATGCTTAGTGTGTGGTTGATATAGTAAAATATCGATCATCAATAAATAGATTATTTTACTTAAGTTATTTAGATATTTTATAAAATTATAAAAAAACTACGATATCTTGGGGAAAATACCGTAGCGACCATGAGGTCAAAAGATTAGGGTTGGTCGTTACCTACTGTACGCATTGGCGATTCATGAGTAGGTGAGTGCTGTAATTCAACTTGCTTTTTAGGCATTACAAACCAAAGAATGAGATAGACCAAAATACCGGGAAATGCTGCGCTCATTAAAGAAACCACAATAAAAATAATACGAAGCAAGTTTGCATTCCAACCAAAACGTTCAGCAATACCCCCCATTACACCTGCAATCATGCTTGAGCGATTTGAGCGATATAAACCAACATTGGTCATTGAGTTCTCCTTAAAATCAAATAAATCAGTAGGCTGTATAATAAATATGGAGATGTTTTGTTAGATTTAAAGTTATGAAATACATAAAATCGTAAAAATGTGTAACTGTATCTATCTGTGTTTTTTATATCATCTTAGAATGCAATTAACCTTTAATAATTTGATTATAAATATTTCACTATTAAGTGATTTGTGGTTTATTTTATGAATGAATTCTGGCTCAGTATTATATAAAAGGATGAATGAATGTTGAGGCATACGATATATCAAATTTGCATGGTTCCTTTTTTGATAGTGGGAATTACCGCATGTGATCAAGATCATTCAGAGAGTATGGTGAATAATACGAAGGAAACGTTTCAAGGGGCGAGTAAAGATGATTATGAGCCTGTAACAGGTAGAAAGCTGACCGATGTTGCAGGACAAGCTGCTATTCCAGTGGGAAGTGAAGAGAGTATTGGTCAAGTGGTAACTGATAATGCACTACCTTACGTGGGGCGGTATCATGTTGTTGTGAGTTGTAAAGACCCTGTTGTATTTTGCAAAGATGGTACTGCAGATTTCGTTATGAATTTATTGGCAGATGGAACCGCACATAGAACAATTATTCATTCGGGGACAATTACTTTTGCAACAGCACAACAATACCGTCAAGATCACTGGAAATATGATGAAATAAATCATCAAATTATTTTACAGCGAAGTAATGGTGTCGAATTTTTTTACGATATTGATAAAAATAAAAACTTAACGATGAATCTAAATAAAATTGCGAATGGAAGTGATGTGAATCGTAAATTTTTCCAAGAGGGGAATGCATTTCCGCACGAAGCTTACGTGTTAAAATCAGAAAAGTAACTTTTAGTCTAAAAATATTTTTAAGTAATTAATTTAAATAAAAAAGTTGGTGGGCTGTGTGGGGTTCGAACCCACGACCAATAGATTAAGAGTCTACTGCTCTACCGACTGAGCTAACAACCCTAAGTAAGGATTAGTGAAAAAAGTATTTCACTCGAATGCAAATTAAAATCTAAGATTTTAAAAAGTGTGTTAAGCACTTAGTTTGCAATATCGATAAGCAAAATTTCGAGAAATGGCAAGTAAAACCGAATGGTTTATTGTCTTGGTCGGAATATGCATGTTTCGTTATCTTCGCAAGCTGGAAGAAAGAAGCCCTAAGAAAGAATGGTGGGTCGTCCGCGACTCGAACGCGGGACCAATAGATTAAAAGTCTACTGCTCTACCAACTGAGCTAACGACCCATTCTAAGGTTTGGTATCAAATAAAATTTGATGGTTTCTAAAACAGACGTTTTAGAATGATGGTGGGTCGTCCGCGACTCGAACGCGGGACCAATAGATTAAAAGTCTACTGCTCTACCAACTGAGCTAACGACCCATCAAGGAGTGTCAAATGAAATGGTGGGTCGTCCGCGACTCGAACGCGGGACCAATAGATTAAAAGTCTACTGCTCTACCAACTGAGCTAACGACCCATATCATTTGATGGAGCGTATTGTAGCAAGATATGAAACGAGCGCAAGTAAAAAATTAGAAAGTTGTCTGTGATTGATTATAAATAAAACAAAAATACATCATATAATCAAAAAACAGACAACTTTTGCCATTAAAAGCGATATTTATAGCTTTCAATGTTGTTGTAAATTTCAGGTGTAAGTTCGCAATAGGCATCACATCCTGGTAAAAGTACTAAAATTTTCTCATCAGTTTCATGAATATTGAAGGCTTGTGCTTTTAATTTACTCTTTTGATACTTAAATGTTCCTGTTGTTTCGACAGCATGTTGAATGCGTAGAAATATAGGAATGGCATAAGCAGGTAAAGATTTTTTAAATTCAGCGTACATATCACATAAATCTTGAGGAGTAAGCTGTATATCATCCTGTAAGGTAATGGCAGCCATACCCGCACGACCATTGGTATTTGGGATTTCTACACCATATACGACTGCTTCTGTAATTTTTTCGTATTCAGAAACAATATTTTCAACTTGTGTTGTTGACACATTTTCGCCTTTCCAGCGGAATGTATCACCTAAGCGATCTACAAATTGAGCATGTCTAAAGCCAATATCACGAACTAAATCGCCTGTATTGAAATAAGCATCGCCTTTTTTTAATACGTTGGTCATGACAACAGCCTTATTTTTTTCAGGATCTGTATAGCCATCGAAAGGTGAGCGACGTGTGATTTTTCCAATCAATAAGCCAACTTCACCTTTTTTAACACGAATACACCAGCCATTTTTGTCACGAACAGGTTCATTTTTCTCTTTGTCGTATTGAATAACTGCATACGGTGTTGGGGAAAATCCTACGGTGTTGTCAAAGTTGAAAACATTACTAAAACCGACATTACCTTCGCTGGATGCGTAAAGTTCTAAAACTTCTTCAATTCCAAAACGGGATTTGAATTTATCCCAAATATTAGGACGCATTCCGTTACCGATCATCTTTTTAACACGATGACCTTTTTCGAGTTCTGATTCGGGTGCATCCATAAGGTAGCGGCAAAGTTCACCTACGTATCCAATGGCTGAAGCATCGAATTTTTGTACATCTTTCCAAAAAGATGAGGTTGAGTATTTACGTCTAATTGCAAGAGTCGCACTACCTGCAATAACGCCACACCAGCATACAACAATGCCTGTTGCGTGATAAAGCGGTAGGGTGCAATACATAACATCATCTTGTTTAAGGTCTATAACATGACCGTATGTACCATAAGCTAATGTCCAACGACTGTTGCTAAAAATAACCGCTTTAGGTAAGCCGGTGGTGCCCGAGGTATAAATATAAAATAATCCGTTTTTACCTTGAACTGTACGTGTTGTTGGTGTGTTGAAGGTTGGAAAATTTACAATTGTACTTGCAAGGTTGATAAAACCTGTTGGTGCTTCACCTGCATTTTTTAATGTTTCTTGATCTGCAAACCAATGAAAGTGATCTTCAGAGATATTTAAGTCATTGCGAATTTCATCTACGGAAGAACAGCATTCTTCACCAGTAATAACCGCAATAGGCTTCACAAGATTAATGCTATGTGCAAGCACTTTGCCAGTTTGAGAGGTGTTTACAAGCGCAATTGTGACGCCAATTTTTGCTAAACCTAAAACAGTTGCCAACATTTCTGGGCGATTTTCCATCATTAACGCAATAACATCGCCTTTATTTGCGCCTATAGAAAGATAGAAATGTCCAATCTGATTTGCCCAATCATTGAGTTCTTTGTATGAAAAAGCTTGGTCTTGATACTTTAAAGCACAACCATGAGGATTTCGTTTAACCGCATTTTCAAATGCAATACCTAAGCCTGTGGGAGAGTTTGATGTACGTAAATAAGCTTGCTTAAGACCGGTCATTAAATGAGGTAGCTTGCTCATGAATTTAGGGATTTTGGCAGCAACTTCTGCAAAACCAATGAGGTCGCTTTTTGGATTATGGCTCATAAGAATCCTATTATTTTCGTAAATCAGTATCGTGTTTATTTATTTACGGTTTATTTCAATGAGTTGATACACTTGTCTTTTAATCGCTTCTAACTAGTGCAATCAACCTAAATTGACAAAAACTTTCAAAAAAAAATCCAGTCATCGGAATGACTGGAGTTTTTTATCACCTGCAAAAAAGCAAATTAAGACTCTGTTGCGGTGTCTACTTTTTTCGGTGGACGACCACGAGGACGACGCGGTCTTGCTGGTTTGTCTTTAGTTGGTGTTGCGGCATCTTCAGCAGATTGTTCTTCCGTAACTTCAGTTGTTTGAGCAACTTCACTTACTGCAGTTTCAACTTCGGTAACTGGTTCTACAGTTGCTTCTGTTGGGGTTGCGACAGTCGCTTCAACTGATTCTACTGCTTGAGCTGTAGTTTCTTCTGCCACAGGTGTTGCAACAACATCAACCGCAGGAGTTACTTCAGCTTGTTGAGCTTTGTCTGCTTCAATATGAGCTTGTTTTGCTTGCTCATGTGCTTGTTCGGCAGCAAGTTTTGCTAAACGACGACGCTCACGCGGATCATTTGCAACACGATTATCCGAAACAGGCTTTGGTGGTGTTAAGTCAAGCACTGGAGCAGGTTCTGCTTCAGGTGTTGCTTTTGTAACAACTACATCACGTGTTACAGGCTTTTTCTCGGCAGCAGGCGCTGTATTTTGAGAAGCTAAGCTTGCAGCATATTCACTTGTGAATTTTACCAAAGCACGATTGAACGTTGGAATTAAACCAAATTGTTCAATTAAGACAGAGCAGTCATTGCCGTATACATGGCGGATTAATGAATCCACAGTGTAAAGAGAAAGTGTAGGAACTTGAGTTGGTTTTAACTCAGGAACTTGGGCTTGCTCATTGCGTTGACGACGGTTCTGACGTGGGTCATTGCTTGCACGTTTTGCTGGTTGTTGCGCTTGTTTGTTCGCATGATCAGCTTTTTTGTGTGCATGAGGTTTCTTCTCAGCAACTTCTTTTTGTGCAGGCACTTGTTTTGTTTCTTCAACAATAACAGTGTCTACAGGTGCAGGAGTTGCTTGAGCTTGACCTATCGCAATAATTTCACTTTGCGCTTGATCAATGTTTACAACTAAAGCAGTTGGCATAACTTCTTGTTGAGGTGTATCAATCATTTCAACTTTAACTTGATTTTGATCGATTACAGCTTCTACAACAGGAGCAGCAGGCGCAACAGTCTGCTCATTCAATACGCTTGGATCGCGATGACGATTTGGGCGGTTTGGACGTTGCTGATTATTGCGGTCACGACGTGGTACAGCATTTTGTTGTTCATTGCTTAGAACATCTTGATGCTGTTGTTGATCGTTATTGCTGTGTTGACGACGAGAATTACGTTTGTTTTCACGTGCTTCTTGGCGTTGCTCTTGACGTGAAACTTGTACAACTTCTTCATGTACATGGTGTTGTACATTATCTTGTTGTGTTTGTTCACGTACTTCTTTGTGCTTGTTGTTGCGTGGCTTCTTGTTGTTTGGACGTTGAGTCTTCTCTTCACGCTCTAAAGGTTTATCCATTAGATCGCGCTGTTCAGATTTATTCGCAACACTTGAAGGTGCTAAATAAGCATTATTTGCTTGTACAGCAGGGGTGCGTTGTTGCTGAGCTGGAACTTGGCTATTTACTTGACCAAATTGACCACGACTTACAGCACCACCATTTACCATTTGCTCAATTGCAGATGCAGCATTGTTTGCTGTGCGAGATTGATCAATAGTTGCCGCTTGCTTTTGAACAAACAAGTTCTCTAACCAAGCACAAGGGCTAGCCGATGCTTGAGCAGGAGCGGCTTTTACTTGCTGTTGTTGAGCTTGTTGTTGGTTCGCATGTTGCGGACGACGTTTGTTGTTTTGGTTTTTATGACCATTTTGCTGTGCAGGAGCAGGTGCTGCAGCGTGAGCGTGTTGCTCTTCTTCTAAATGCCACTCAGAAGATTCATAACCCAATTCTTTTTCGCTGTTACGAGTCGCTTCAGTGCGTTCGTAGCTTGTTGGCGCAAAACCCTCAGGGTTAAATGAAATTTCATAGTGTGGCGTTTCTAAATGCGGGTGAGGTAATACAGTCACACGTACATTTGAAGTTTGTTCTAAGTAAACAAGGCTGTGACGTTTTTCATTGAGCATGAATGCTGCAATTTCAACAGGAACTTGAACTTGAACTTCGCCTTGGCGTTCACGAAGAGCAATTTCTTCTACTTTACGCATAATAGAAAGCGAAAGAGAACGAAGGTCACGAACCATGCCTGTACCATGACAGCGAGGGCATACATAACCTGTTGCTTCTTCTAACGATGGACGTAAGCGTTGACGGCTCATTTCCATCAAACCAAAGCGAGATAATTGACCGAATTGAATACGAGCACGGTCGCTTTGAGTTGCTTCACGTAATTTGGCTTCAACCATACGTTGGTTGCGGTCTTTCGTCATGTCGATGAAATCGATCACAACTAAACCGCCAATATCACGTAAGCGTAATTGACGTGCAATTTCTTCAGCAGCTTCTAAGTTTGTATTTAGTGCTGTTTCTTCAACATCGTGACCACGAGTCGATTTTGCAGAGTTAATATCGATAGATACTAAAGCTTCAGTTTGATCGATTACGATAGAACCGCCTGAAGGAAGTTTTACTTCACGTTCATAAGCAGTTTGAATTTGGCTCTCGATACCAAAATGAGCAAATAAAGGCTCATTTAATGTATATGTTTTTAGCTTGTCTAATTGGCGTGGCATTACAGCTTTCACGAAGTTATACGCTTCGTTATACGCTTGCTCAGAATCAATTAGAATTTCAGCAACATCATCACGTAAGTAGTCACGAATAGCACGAGTCACAACGCCTGCTTCTTGGTGAACCAACATTGGAGATGGACCTGAATTTGCAGTCGTTTGGATTTGAGCCCAAAGATCTAACAAATGTTGAAGGTCAAGTTGTAATTCTTCTTTAGATCGACCAATACCCGCTGTACGAACAATCACGCTCATACCACGTGGAGTATTGAGTGACGCTAGCATTTCTTTGAGTTCTTCACGAACTGAACCAGAAATTTGACGACTAATACCGCCACCTTTTGGATTGTTTGGCATAAGTACCAAATAACGACCAGCAAGTGAGATAAATGTAGAAAGAGCAGCACCTTTATTGCCACGTTCTTCTTTTTCGACTTGAACTAAAAGTTCAGTACCTTCCGTGATAAGTTCACGAATATTAGAAGTTTGGCGAGGGTCTGCTTTGTAATATGAGTTTGCGATTTCTCGCATAGACAAGAAGCCTTGACGGCCTGCGCCATATTCTACAAATACAGCTTCTAAAGAAGGTTCAACGCGAGTTACGTGACCTTTATAGATATTCGATTTTTTTTGTTCACGGGTACGATTTTCTAAATCGAAATCGTAAAGACGTTGTCCAGTGACAAGTGCAACGCGAATTTCTTCGGCATGTGTTGCATTAATCAACATACGTTTCATGGGTGTAACACCTTATAGTGATACACAGCAAAGCATCGCTAGGTCACGCAGCGAACATCAAAAACTACGAATCAACTGCTCAAATCTCAAATAAACACATTGTGATTTGAGCTCTTTTTTACCGGCCTTTGTTAGGTGGGCTTCGGTTTATGATTTACGCACTGATGATGACAATACGGCTTCAATCTGTAAACGATTAAAGTCACCTGTGCAATTCACTGGCGGACTAGCGGTGTATTGGATGTCTGTAACTTTCACTGTCACATTGCTCGAAGCGCATTCCTTTGTTCAAGGTGTCTTGGTACGGAATTATCATCGTACCTTTGCAAACTGTGCAGATCCAATACATCAACGCTGTAGCCTGAATTTAGCATCAGGGGAGCGACTCATCTGATGTGTATCAGTTTACGTTTAAAAACCAACTTATGTTGGCGACATATTTTTTAAGACAAACTGATTTATGTACCTGAGGTACAATTAAACGCAACAGTTTGTGTTTTTGCCGATATAATAAGCCTTCGGCGTCGGCATAATTCTTTTGGGACCTTTCCGTATTATGTGAGTATTAAAGTGAATAATTAAGTTCAGATGAATCTGAAAAAATTAGACCAAACTCACAAACGATGGTTTCCGTACGCTGACTATACCAAACCTTGTATCATCTGCCTATGGGCTAAGCTTATGTTTCTTGTGAAAAGTATAGCTCGAATGATCAGTTTTTAATCAATTTTAGTATTTTTTTAGGTCACAGTAACTGTATGAATTCTACGCAACAATGGCAAAATGTCACTTGGTTTGAAGTGGATGAACATCAAGCGGGTCAGCGCATCGATAATTTTTTATTTACTCGATTAAAAGGCGTGCCCAAAAGTCGTATTTATCGTTTGATTCGTGAGAGTCAAGTACGCGTAAATAAAAAGCGTGTAAAAGCAGAGACTAAGCTCGCAATTGGTGATCAAATTCGTGTTGCACCAATACGTTATGAACAAAAAGATGAATCTGCTGCACCTGTATCAGATAAAGTTGCACAAGGTTTATTGAACCGTGTGGTATATGAAGATGAAGGTTTAATGGTGGTGAATAAACCATCAGGAATCGCAGTTCATGGTGGTAGTGGCGTTGCTTACGGTTTAATCGAAGCATTACGTGCTGCAACAGGTAAAAAATATCTTGAATTGATTCACCGTATTGACCGTGATACGTCGGGTCTAGTGATGATTTCTAAAAAACGCAGCACCTTAAAATCTTTGCAAGATATGCTTCGTGAACACAAAATCCAAAAGACTTATGCAGCTGTCGTAAAAGGCAAGGTTGCATTAGATAAACAGCTGATCGATGCGCCTTTGCATCGTTATGAGTTGTCAAATGGTGAGCGTCGTGTACGTGTGTCTAAAGAGGGTAAAGAATCTAAGACGCAATGGAATGTTGCAGAACGTTTTATGCATGCAACTTTAGTGTACGCATCGCCACTTTCAGGTCGTACGCATCAAATTCGTGTCCATGGTTTAAGTATAGGTCACCCATTAATCGGTGATGATAAATATGGTCATGAGGCTGAATATAAAGGTCCTAAGCCGCGTCGTTTATGTTTGCATGCTATGCGTTTAGAGATTCCAGGCTATCCAACGATTGAAGCACCTTTGCCTGAAGATATGCAGAGTGTGGTGGCTCAATTACGCGCACAAAAAGCAGATAAGGTTACTACGTCTGTGAAGGATGATGAGTGATTCTTATAAAGAATCCTCTCTCTTAGTAGCACTGCTATACAAGTCTCTTTTCTTGTACGTTGTTTAAAACAGTGTTTTAAACTCGTTCAGGAGAGAGGATGTCATCTAAAATATTCCGTCACATACTTAAGTTATATGTTTATTATTTTGATTGATTAAAAGGTTAGGCATTAATGTTTTCCCTCTCCTTATAGGAGATGAGTAGCACTGCTATGCAAGAGAGGTGATAACGCTTCTTTCTTTGAATCAAATATAGGAAATTTTATGAAATCTGCGGTAAAACTTATTATTTTTGATTGGGATGGCACTTTATTTGATTCGGTTGGGCAAATTGTTGCAAGTTTAAAATATGCAGCTGAGCAGTTTCAGCAACCTTTAACGGATGATGATGCAAAAAGTATTATTGGTTTGGGTTTACCTGAAGTTGCACAAGTGTTATTTCCTCAAGTACCTGAACTCCATAAAGATATTTTGCAAAGCTATGCAGACCATTATGTGGCACATTCAAAAAGTGATGAGTGGTTTGATGGCGTGTCTGAAATGTTGCATGATTTAAAAGTGCAAGGTGTTGAACTTGCAGTTGCAACAGGGAAAAGCCGTCGTGGTTTAGATCGTGTACTTGGGCAAACGCAAAGTTTAGAAATTTTTAGTGCAACACGTGCGGCATCTGAAACAAAGTCCAAACCTGATCCACTAATGCTTGCAGAGATTTTGCGGGAAACGAATATTTCAGCTGAACATGCAATTATGGTGGGGGATACATCTTACGATTTAGAGATGGCGCGTAATATTGAAATGCCTCGTGTGGGTGTAACTTATGGTGTACATACGCCTGATGTATTAAATCAATATTCTCCGTTATACCTTGCTCAAAATGTCTCTGAACTTCATCAATTTTTGTTAACACAAGTAAAAGCCTAAGGCTGATTTAAAGTTGAAATAGGTATGCTCAGTTTTAACTGGGCATTATTTTTGTCTAGTATTTTAGTCGTAGAATAAAATTAACTTAAAAAAAACGTATGTATAAAGCGTGGTAAAAAAGAATAACAATAGTAAAACGAGTTAAATAAATAGCTGTTTTTAAATGTATAAATTTAAATTTTATTATAGGTTTTGAATATTGCTAAAAATAAAATAAGTATTGGCAATCTATCCGTAAAATCCCGATTCTAGAGCTATTCATAGATATATGCGTTTGTTAAGGCGGTTTTAACTGAGAGCTTTTAACAGTAATTTTTTTAATAAATTGCTGTTTGCCAACGGTTGAACCTCAAAATTTAACAACGTTATTCATCCTCAAAAATTTGCAGTTTAAGGAAACATTGATGTCGAATTCTGCTGTTGTTGAATCGGTTGCGCAAGCATTACGTGATGCTGAATTATCAAAAACTGCGATTGCTCCAATCCGCCCACAACTTGGTGGTGAAGGTGCCGATGTAGATATCGCGTATGCAGTTCAAGAAGCAAATACTGTACGTGCGCTTAACGAAGGTCGTCGTTTAACTGGTCGTAAAATTGGCTTAACTTCAGTTGCTGTACAAAAGCAATTGGGTGTTGATTCTCCTGACTTTGGTATGTTGTTTGCAGACATGGCATATGGCGATGGCGAGGCAATTCCTGCTGGTTTATTGATTCAGCCAAAAGTAGAAGCAGAAATCGCATTAATTATTAATAAAGATTTGACTCAAGAAAAACATACTTACGCAGATATTATCAGCGCAACTGAGTATGCACTTCCTGCTGTTGAAGTTGTAGATAGCCGTATCGAAAACTGGAAAATCAGTTTAATTGATACCGTTGCCGATAATGCATCTTCAGCTGCTTATGTATTGGGTTCACGTCCTGTAAAGCTTGAAAACTTAGATCTTGCAAACTGCAAAATGACCATGAAGCGTGGTGATGAAGTCGTTTCTCAAGGTGTCGGTAAAGCTTGTTTATCTAACCCTTTAAATGCAGCTGTTTGGTTGGCAGATGAAATGGTTCGTCGTGGTCGTCCATTGTTGGCGGGTGACATTATTTTGACAGGTGCGCTTGGTCCAATGGTTGTTGCACAACCAGGTGATGAGTTTGTGGTTGAGATCGAAGGTTTTGGTTCGGTTACTGCTGCATTCGCTGCTGAATAAGATTGTTAGATAAATCGGAATTTAAGAGAGTACATTCATGAAAAAAATTAAATGTGCAATGATCGGTCCGGGTAATATCGGTACAGATTTGCTTTATAAATTACAACGTAGCGAATGGTTAGAGCCTGTGTGGATGGTGGGTATTGATCCTACTTCTGAAGGTTTGGCTCGTGCTGCGAAAATGGGTTTAAAAACCACTGCTGAAGGCGTTGATGGTCTTCTTCCTCATGTTCTTGCAGATGATATTAAAATTGCATTTGATGCAACTTCTGCATACGTACATGCTGAAAACAGCCGCAAGTTAAATGAACTTGACGTGCTTATGATTGACTTAACACCTGCTGCAATTGGTCCGTTCTGCGTACCACCTGTAAATCTTGAAGCATTGCTTACTGCTGGTGAAGTTCCAAACGTAAACATGGTGACATGTGGCGGTCAAGCAACGATTCCTATGGTTGCTGCTGTATCTCGTGTTCAACCAGTTGAATACGGCGAAATCATTGCAACTGTATCGACTAAATCAGTTGGTCCTGGTACGCGTAAAAACATTGATGAATTTACACGTACAACTGCGGGCGCAATTGAGAAAGTTGGCGGTGCGAAACAAGGTAAAGCGATCATCATTATCAACCCTGCTGAGCCACCATTAATGATGCGTGACACAGTACATTGTTTAGTTGAGGGTGAGCCTGACCAAGCTGCGATCACAGAATCTGTACATGCGATGATTAAAGAAGTTCAAAAATATGTACCAGGTTACAAACTTGTGAATGGTCCGGTTTTTGATGGCAACCGTGTATCGATTTACTTAGAAGTTGAAGGTTTAGGTGATTTCTTGCCGAAATATGCAGGTAACCTAGATATCATGACAGCAGCAGCTGCACGTACTGCAGAAATGTTTGCAGAACACGTTTTCAATAAAGAAGCTTAAGGAGCAACCACATGTCTAAGATTATTGTTCATGATATGACTTTACGTGATGGTATGCATCCACAGCGCCATCAAACCACTGTTGAGCAAATGATTGCAATTTCAACAGCACTTGATGATGCAGGCGTACCTTTAATTGAAGTAACTCACGGTGACGGCCTTGGTGGTTCATCTGTAAACTACGGTTTTGCTGCTGCAACTGACGAAGAATATTTGACAGCTGTTGTGCCACGTATGAAAAATGCAAAAATTTCTGCATTACTTCTACCTGGGATCGGTACGGTCGATCATTTAAAAATGGCGCATGAAATTGGTGTTTCTACTATTCGTGTTGCAACACACTGTACAGAAGCAGATTGCTCAGAACAGCACATCACTGCTGCACGTAAGTTAGAAATGGATACAGTGGGCTTCTTAATGTTAGCTCACATGGCATCTCCTGAAAAATTGCTTGAAGAAGCGAAAAAGATGGTGTCTTACGGTGCAAACTGTATCTATGTAACAGATTCTGCCGGTTATATGTTGCCGCAAGATGTACTTGATCGTGTTGGTCATTTACGTCAGCACTTAGATTCAAGCATTGAGCTTGGTTTCCACGGTCACCACAACTTAGGTATGGGTGTTGCGAACACTGTAGCTGCTGTTGAAGCTGGTGCAATTCGTGTTGACTTAGCATCTGCGGGTCTTGGTGCAGGTGCGGGTAATACTCCGCTTGAATTATTCATTGCTGTTGCAAACCGTATGGGTATGGACACTGGCGTTGATTTGTTCAAAGTGCAAGATGTTGCGGAAGACTTAGTGATTCCAATGATGTTAAACCCAATCCGTGCTGACCGTGATGCTGCGACATTAGGTTATGCAGGTGTTTATTCATCATTCTTGTTATTTGCTAAACGTGCTGAAGCGAAATATGGCGTATCTGCACGTGAAATCTTAATGGAACTTGGTCGCCGTGGTACGGTTGGTGGTCAAGAAGATATGATCGAAGATTTGGCATTAACTATGTCTAAAGCAAAAGTAGCAAATGCTTAATTTATTTTAAGCACGGAAAAAGCACCCATAAGGGTGCTTTTTTATGGTTATTGTTTTACTTTTATAAAGTTATTAGCTATGAATCAATAGTAAATATTTATAAATAATATTTATATAAACAACGTCTTATTGTCTGATTAAAACTTAATATGAATAAGTGGAAAGTAGTTTTTTTTAGAAAATTTAAAATACGGTATAAAACAAACTGAATAACACCGTGTTCCATTACAAATATGAAAAAAATGGTGAATTTCAGTTAGATTTAAAACAAATTAAAAAAAATATAAATGAATTGAAAACTCAATTGTTAGTTTTTAAAAATAAAAATCTTACTACTGTGGTCTGATTTAATGTTCAACCATAGTTCAGCATGATGGCGCCATAGCGAAGTTTGATGATTATAGGAATTAGTCATGCGTCTCCAATCACTATGGATAGCAATGTGTGTAGCAACTGCTGCATTCGGTACAACGACAACAAATGCAAATTTTGTTGATGATAGTAATGTTCAATTAAAGCTTAGAAACTTTTATTTGGATCGTCAGTACGATCAGCCTAATCGAACAAAAGTACAAGATTTTGGTAGTTGGTCACAAGGTATTACTTTAGATGCCAAATCGGGTTATATGGATATTGGTCCTGTAAAAGTAGGTGTAGATTTACTTGCACAATATGCAGTGCGTTTAAGTCATGACCGACACGATAATGATTTCATCATGCCTTATAACTACAATACAAAAGAACAAGCGCGTGATTTTGGAAAAGTAGGTGTCACTTTAAAAGCTAAAATTAGTGAAACAGAATTACGTGTAGGCGAAATTTTACCTGCAACACCAGTTGTGTATTTTGACCCATCTCGTCAGTTACTTACGACTTATGAAGGTGTGTGGTTAGAATCTAAAGATCTTAAAAATACCAAACTGACTTTAGGTTATTTAGATGGTATTAATGCACGCTATGAAAATCAGGTACATGATTTCAAGCTTTGGCCAAATGAATTAGGTACTGAAAAGGGTCAGATTAAATCAGGCGACAGCGATGGTATGTATGTTGCTGGTATCGACTATCAACTTAATAAAGAATTATCACTCAGTTATTTTTATGGTGATGTGACGAATATCTATCGTCAAAATTATTTTGGTGTGGCTTATAACAAAAAATTAGACGACAAAAATAAGTTTGCTACGCATGTTCGTTATTTTGATAATCGTGAATCAGGCGATGCGTTGTATGGTGAAATCGACAACCAAGCTTTGTCTTTAAAAGGTGCTTGGACCTACGATGTTCATACGGTTGATGTTGGTTATCAACAAATGTTTGGAGATCATGGTAATAATGCAGCATTTTTCCCAACATTAGCGGGTTGGGTACCACAGCCTTATTTAGCAAACTGGTCTGTTGCAAGTTTTGTTCGTAAAGATGAAAAATCATGGAGTTTAGGTTATACCTACGACTTTAAGAATGTAGGACTTCAGGGTTTAACTGCGACTGTTCGTCATTACGATGGTTGGAATATTGATAATGGTGCAGGGAAAGTGCGTGGTAAAGAAGATGAAAACAATTTCATTTTAAATTACACCGTTTCTCAGGGTGCTTTAAAAGGTCTTAGTTTCCAATACATGTATATTGATGTGAACTATCACAATGTACCAAACTTTGTAGATCTGCAAGAGCATCGAATCGCAACAACATATACATATAAGTTTTAATTTCGTGATTTCAGTATGAGAGTGCCTCTTCGGAGGCGCTCTTTTTTATTTTAAAGTTATGTGGATGATGTTTTTTTAAATATGTTTAAAAAACAGGGTGTTGGATAATCGTTTTTTTATAGATTGTGATTGGAAATTTGTATGAGTTTGAATCTATCAAAACGGTAATATAAGGCAGTAAAAAAGTATTTTTAATAAATGAACTTTAACCTTCAAAGTCGCTAGGCTAGGGGTTAAAGCCCAGATAAGGAATTGGTATGAGTACTGTTCAAATCCCTGAATACACCACTGATGCATTCTTCGGTTTAGAAGATAAATGGATTGAAACTGCTGAAGGTGAATTAACGCATTATCATGAAATTGGTGAAGGTACTCCAATTCTATTTTTACATGGTTCTGGTACGGGTGTATCTGCGGCAGCAAACTGGTGGTTAAACCTTCCATCAATTGGTGAGCAAGCACGTTGTATCGCTATTGATACGATTGGCTATGGTCAAACAGTTGTTGCACCAAATACTGCTTATGGTATTCGTGCTTGGGTTGATCATGCTGTTCGTACTTTAGATGCACTTGGTATTGAAAAAACTTGGTTAGTAGGTAACTCATTGGGTGGTTGGTTAGCGTTCCAAATGGCGCTTGATTATCCTGAGCGTATTTTAGGTATTGTTTCTATGGGTACAGGCGGTGCAGTACAAACTGCTGCGCTTAAAGCTCATGCAAACCCAGTATTGACTGTTGAAGGTGTTAAAAAGACACTTTCTATGTTTGTCGTAAACAAAGATTTGATTACAGATGAACTTGTAAAAGTTCGTTATGAATCAGCTGCAAATGACTATGCATCGAACCGTTTGATGGATGTTGTTGGCGCACGTGACCGTGACCGTTTCGAATTCCCGCTCGACTTCGAAAAAATGAAAGAGATTACTGTGCCTGTACTTCTTATTCACGGTACACAAGATGTGGTGATTCCTGTTTCACGTACTTGGGATATTTTAAATATTGTTCCAAATGCTGATGCACACATTTTCAGTCAATGTGGTCACTGGTCTCAAGTTGAGAAATCAGATGAATTCAACACTGTTATTAAAAATTACTTAGCTGTTCATGGCGTTAAATAAGTATATTTTTGAATAAAGGGGGGATTTCTAATCTCCCTTTTTATTATTTGAATTAAAGTTGTAATTGGTTATTATTATCATTTAAATGTTCTTTGAATATAATGAATCTGTTTTATATTTAAAGTATGTTAAAAAATATATTTTAAAATGAATGAATCTTATTAGACTTAAGTTGTAATTAATGACGATGTTTATTTTTTAAAAGTAGTTTAAAACTAAAATCTAACAAAGTTATTTAATATTTTTTATGTATTAATTTATTTTCTTTCTAATACAAAAGTCTAATCTTTTAAAAATGATTTATTAATTTTTTACACAAAAAAAGCACCAATATTTCTAAATAAAATAATGGTGCTTTCAAATACTGAAAAAAAGAACGCTTAATGATTATTTTCGATCAAAATCGAGGTAAAAAACTTTAGTAAGTAGATCCATAAACTTCTGTACCGCAATTGAAGTACTATTTTTACGGTAACTCACGTACAAATCAATTTGTGGTAATTCAACACTTAATGGTCGAATAACAGAGTTGTTCATAGAAAGTGGGGTGATGTAGCCAGGTAAGATTGTACAACCTAAGCCCATGCCAATAGAGTTAATATTAAATAAAATATTATCTGCTGTTTGAACAATATTAAACTCAATATCATTGGCTTTAGCGAAGTCTAAAATAGCATGGTGAAGCGTATGAGATTCGTCAGCAGAAGGGATAATGAAGTCTATACCATTCAATGCTTTAACTGGAATTCTGTCGTATTTAGCTAAAGGATGATCTTTAGGTAAAATGAACATTAACGGTTCACGTAAAACGAATAAGCTTTCGATTTCTTCGCTATTGAAATTATGGCGAGTAAACGTAATATCTAGGTCGCCTTTCTTTAATAATTTCATTTGCTCGCTATTGTTTAAGCTGAGTAAATCAATTTTTAAATCAGGGCTTTGCACGCGTAAGTTGGGTAAAACATAAGGGAATATTTTCATTTCCGCTACAGGTACAAAACCAATGCGAAGCATTTGTTGTTTTGCTTGTGACACTTGACGTGCCATAGCTACAGCTTTGTCTGCTTGTGCGAGTGTTAATCGAGCTTGTTCGAGGAAAACAGCGCCTTCTTCTGTAAGCTCAACTTTACGTTTAGTTCGGTTTAAAAGTCTTACTCCAACATCTTCTTCTAAGTCTTTAATTTGTTGGCTTAGGGATGGTTGTGCAGTGTAAAGCTTGAGTGCGGCTTTACTGAAGTTGAGTTCTTCTGCAACAGTAATGAAGTACCGAAGATGACGTAATTCCATATAACCATCCTAAAGATTAATCCAAAAAAAGTCTTATATATCTCATCGAGTATAATCTACAAATAACGATAGAGTGAAGTTATTCGATTATTTAGATACTAAATGATTATGAGCTAATAATTGTCTTTAAATATAAAGAAGGGTATTTAAATTTAGTTATAAAATATATTAATTAAAACAAAATAAATATTTCCACAAAATACTTTGAAAATCCATCATCGACGAAAAGTTTGAGTCTATGACTTTGTGCCATTGAACTGGTCACAGGAGATTTTCATGAGTGGAAAAATTGATGTGCGCGAAATCGACGCTTTAGTCGATGCACAAAATGGACGTATCACGCCATCTATTTATACTGATCCAGACATTTACGAGCTAGAGCTCGAACGTGTTTTTGGTCGTACTTGGTTATTCCTTTGCCATGAGAGCCAAATTCCTAAAGCTGGTGATTTCTTCAATACCTATATGGGTGAAGATCCAATTATTGTGGCACGTCAAAAAGATGGCTCAATCAAAGCATTTTTAAACCAATGCCGTCACCGTTCAATGCGTGTGAGCTTTGCAGATTGTGGTAATACACGTGCATTTACTTGTCCATATCATGGCTGGTCTTACGGTGTTGATGGTTCTTTAAAAGATATTCCTCTTGAAGATCGTGCTTATCCGCATGGTGCATGCAAAGAGAAATGGGGTCTTGTTGAAGTTAACCGTGTTAAATCTTACAAAGGTTTAATTTTCGCTTGTTGGGATGAAACAACGCCTGACTTAGAAGAATACATGGGTGATATCGCTTGGTACTTAGATGGTGTTGTTGACCGTCGTCCGGGTGGTACAGAAATTATTGGTGGTGTACACAAGTGGGAAATCGAGTGTAACTGGAAATTTGCAGCTGAACAGTTCGCATCTGACCAATACCACGCATTGTTCTCTCACGCATCTGCAATTCAAGTTCTTGGTGCAAAACCAGACGATGAATCTTCGAAGAAACTTGGTGCTGCACAAACAGCTCGCCCAGTTTGGGAAACTGCAAAAGATGCGATCCAATATGGTTCACGTGGTCATGGTTCAGGCTTCTTCTTCACTGAAAAACCAGATGCAAACGTATGGGTTGATGGTGAAGTTGCAAACTATTTCCGCGAAACGTTTGACGAAGTTAAAGAGCGTTTAGGTGAAACACGTGCGCTTCGTCTTGCAGGTCATAACACCATGTTCCCAACATTGTCTTGGTTGAATGGTACTGCAACACTTCGCGTATGGCACCCACGTGGTCCAAACAAAACTGAAGTTTGGGCATTCTGTATTGCAGATGCTGAAGCATCTCAAGAAGTGAAAGAAGCATTTGAACGCTCTGCAACACGTGCATTTGGTCCTGCTGGTTTCTTAGAGCAAGATGACTCTGAAAACTGGATTGAGATCCAAAAAGTTTTACGTGGTTATAAAGCACGTAAAAACAAACTCATTATGGAAATGGGTAAAGGTAACGAGAAAATCCGTGAAGATGGTATTCCTGGTATTACCAACTATATTTTTTCTGAAACTGCAGCACGTGGTATGTACCGCCGTTGGGCAGACTTATTGATCCATGAAAAATGGGAAGACGTGGAAAAAGCAGCTGACGAATATGAGAAGGAGCTTATGAAATGAGTCAAATCAGCTTAGAACTTCATCATCAAATTAGTCAGTTTCTTTATCGTGAAGCAAAATTGCTAGACGATTGGAAATTCCGTGATTGGTTGGATACGTTAGCGGAAGATATTTCTTATACGCTACGTACTACACCAAATGCACAAACACGTGACCGTCGTCGTTCAGTTGAACCACCTACAACTTGGGTGTTCAACGACTCGAAAGATCTTTTAGAGCGTCGTGTAGCACGTCTTGAAACGGGTATGGCTTGGGCTGAAGAGCCTCCATCACGTACAACACACATGGTGTCTAACGTAATTGTAGAACCTACTGAAGTTGAAGGCGAATACGATGTGTACGTAACTTATCTCTTATATCGTACGCAAAAAGAGAAAGACGTTGTCATTTATTGCGGTAAACGTCATGACAAGCTCCGTAAAGTTGAAGGTGGCTTAGGCTTCCAAATCTTCAACCGTAAGATCACGCTTGATCAAGTTACCTATAACTCCCATAACCTGAGTGTGTTCTTCTAATGAATAAGATTTTTGTTTGCCAAATTGATGAACTAGACGAAGGCGAAGCGCTAAAAGTAGATTGTGGCGTAAATGGTATCGAAGCGCTTGCTGTATTTAACAATGGCGGAGAGTTCTTCGCGATGAATGATAAATGCAGTCACGGTAACGCTTCTATGTCGGAAGGCTATTTAGAAGATGATGGTACTGTAGAGTGCCCACTTCATTCAGCGCGTTTTTGTTTAAAAACAGGTGAAGCATTATGTCTGCCTGCAACTGATCCAATCCAAACATTCCCTGTGATTGTTGAGGATGGTCAATTGTTCGTAGAGATGGCAGGAGAGTAAGCATGGGTTGGCTACAAGGCGAAGTTGCATTAATTACTGGTGGTGGTTCAGGTTTAGGCTGGGCTTTGGTTGAACGCTTTTTAGAAGAAGGTGCACAAGTTGCAGTTCTTCAGCGCTCAAAAGAAAAAGTCGCAGCTTTAAATGAACACTTCAGTGGAAAAGTTCTTGCGATCGAAGGTGATGTAGCCAACTATGCGGATAACGTTCGTGCAGTTCAAGCAACTGTAGAGCGTTTCGGTAAGCTCGATTGCTTCGTAGGTAATGCAGGTATTTGGGACCATTATGCAGATATCGTGAATACATCGGGTGAACAGCTTGAAAAAGCCTTTGATGAGATTATGGGCATTAATACCAAATCTCTCATCTTAGGTGCGAAAGCTGCACTTGATGCATTGATAGCTTCTGAAGGTTCTATCATATTTACTTTGTCTAATTCAGCATTGTATTCAGCAGGTGGAGGCCCGATTTATACGGCTTCTAAGCATGCTGGTGTTGGTGTGATGAAAGAATTAGCCTATGAACTTGCGCCTAAAGTACGAGTGAATGCCGTTGCCCCATCAGGTATGAATGTCAACATCAAAGGCGCTGCATCTTTAGGTCAAGAAAATCTTGGTTTACTTGATGCCCGTGATCCTGAAAAAATTGGACGCGGTATGCCACTTGGCTTCTTGCCAGAACCCGAAGATATGACAGGTTCATACGTTTTATTGGCATCTCGTCAAAATAACCGTCCACTTACAGGTGTTTTAATTAATGCTGAGTGTGGTTTGGGTATTCGTGGTTTACGCCAACCACGTGCTGGGTTCTTCGACGAAATTTAAGCCTTAAAATAATATGGACTCATTCGGTAGCCTTTTTGGCTACCTTCCGTTTAGGAGTCACACATGGCCGTTAAACTCATTTGTGCATCGCACAGTCCTCTTATGGAATTTGCTACTCCACAAGAACAACATAAAGAACAAGCAGTACGTCAAGCATTCGATAAGCTTGCTGCTGAAGTAGAAGCTTACGATCCAACTCTTATCGTTACGTTTGGTCCAGACCATTTCAATGGTTTCTTCTATGACCTTATGCCAAGTTTCTGTGTCGGTATTCGTGCTACAGCTGCAGGCGATTGGGACTATGGTAAAGACAATGACCATATTAATGTTCCTGAAGAAACTGCACTTAATTTAGTACGCCGTGTACTTGATGAAGGCGTAGATGTTGCTTATTCATATCGTATGCAAGCGGATCATGGTGTAACACAACCATTACATTTCTTATGTGGTGGTCATTTAGATCGTTACCCAACTGTGCCTATTTTCATTAATGGTGCAGCAGCACCAATGCCAACGACAAAACGTACGATTGCGTTAGGTCGTGCTGTTGGTCAATTCATCAAGTCTTTAAACCTTGAAAATGAACGTGTACTTGTTTTAGGTACTGGTGGTCTGTCACATGATCCACCAACACCGCAAATGGGTTCTGTGCCTCCTGAAGTTGAAGAATTCCTCATTGCAGGCCGTAACCCAACTATCGAGGCACGTAATGCACGTCAAGGTAAAATCATTGCTGTGGGTCAAAAATTGGCTGCAGGTGACAAATCAGTTGCTGTGCCATTAAATCCAGAGTGGGATCGTGCTTTACTTGAAACATTCAAGAAAGCTGATTTCGCAACTATGGAAGCAATGACAGAAGCGGAAATCCGTCGTGATGGCGGCCGTGGTGGTCAAGAGGTTCGTTCATGGATGGCTGCATTTGCTGCCTTGCATGAAGTGGGTGAGTACGAAATGACGACTCATTGTTACGAAGATATTAGTGAGTGGATTGCCGGCTTCGGTATCGTATCCGCAGAATTGAAATAATTTTAAGGTTGAAAGCATGAGCAACATCGAAACTGTTGTAATTGTAGGTGCTGGTCAAGCAGGTGCAAGTGCAATTCTAGAACTTCGTGCAAATAAATATGAAGGCAAAATCATTCTTGTAGGTGATGAAACGCATCTTCCTTATGAGCGTCCGCCTTTATCTAAAGATGTAATTTTGAAACCAGATGAAACCAAAATTGAAATTTTATCTGAAGAAAAACTTGCAGACTTAGGTGTCGAAGTCATTCGTGGTAACGGTGTTGTGAAACTCAATAGTGAAGCGAAAACGATTGAACTTGAAAAAGGTGATGTCGTTGCATTTGATAAGCTATTACTTGCAACTGGTGGTGCTGCACGTCGTTTACCAAATTTTGATGCTTTGGGTAAACACGTTTATACGCTTCGCAACCTTGAAGATTCACAAGCATTGGTTCCTGTATTACAGGCGGGTCAACGTATCGTTTTAATTGGCGGTGGGGTGATTGGATTAGAGCTTGCATCAAGCGCACGTTATAAAGATTGTGACGTGACTGTAATCGAAATGGGTCCAATGGTGATGGGTCGTTCATCGCCACGCATTTTGAGCGAATTCTTGCTTGAACAGCAAAAATTAGCAGGTGTAGATGTTCGTCTTTCAACATCAATTGCAGATTGTAAGCTTGATGGCGAAGAAATTGTTGTAACTTTGGCTGATGGTGAAGAACTACGTGCTGATGCTGTGGTTTATGGTATTGGTATTGTGCCAAATGCTCAGCTTGCAGTTGATGCAGGTCTAGATGTTGATTTCGCGATTAAAGTGAATGAAAACTGCCAAACTTCACATCCTGATATTTATGCAGCAGGTGATGTCGCAACTCAACTTCGTACAGATGGTGAGTTCCGTCGAGTGGAAACTTGGGAAAATGCTAATCTTCAAGCTGGTATTTTTGCACGTCACGTGATGGATGTTGAGCATCCTACACCAAACCCTGCATGGTTTTGGACAGATCAACTGAATATCAACTACCAATTTGTAGGTGATATGGCGGCAAGCGAATGGCAAGTTCGTGGTGAAATTAATCCTGAACTTCGTGCAGAGTCATCATTTGTATTATTTGGTATAACGGATGGTGTGATTGTTGGTGGTATTACTGTAAATGCTGCGAAAGAAATGCGTCATTTGAAAAAATTGATTGCTAAAAATGCGCCATTTGAAGCCGATAAATATTTAGATTTAAGCCAAGATCTTCGTAAGCTTGTGAAGTAATCTTCGTTTGAAATAGGGCAGTCCTTGGGTAACCTAGGGCTGCTTTTTTATGCCTATTCGGTTGTGGATTTGAACAGTGAATAAGTTCAATTCTTAAAGAAATTTTATTGAGATATTTATGAATTCAAATACATCACCATTAATTTTTACAGCAAGTATTTATGTATTGCTTGTTTTAATTTGGGCAACAACGCCTTTAGCAATTGTATGGAGCATTGCTGAATATCACCCAATGTGGGTATTAATTATTCGTTATTTTGGTGCATGTGTCATTGCTATAGCACTCTTGCTAATCATGCGAAATCCATTGCCTTTTGATCAAATATCATTAAAAAGTTATGTGGCAGGAAGCTTAAATTTAATTGGTGCTCAGTTATTTATTTATATTGCAGCGAATTATTTAACATCGGGTTTAATGGCTCTAATTTTTGGTTTTTCGCCATTAATTGCGGGTTTAATTGGACATGTCATATTAAAAACACAAAAGCTTGTTACCTTGCAGTGGATGGGTATGGCAGTTGCTGTGGCAGGTTTGAGTTTTGTTTTTGCAGATTCGGCAGATGAGAAAGTTAATCCTATTGGTATTGTGCTTATGCTTATTAGTATGGTGTCTTATATCAGTTCGATTTTTTGGGTAAAACAAATTAATGCCCCACTAAAACCTATGTCTCAAGCAACAGGTTCCCTAATAGTTTCTGCTTTGGGTTCTATGTTCATTATTCCTTTTATTTGGCAAGAGTTTCCAAATACGATACCTAGCTCTCATGCCATGATGGGCTTTTTGTTCACGATGATCATGTCATCTATTGTTGCTATGCTTTGCTATTTTTGGCTAATTAAACGATTAAGCGCTTCAACAGTATCTTTAAGCAATGTGATGACGCCTGTAATTGCATTAATTTTAGGTGCAACTTTAAATCATGAGAATATTAGTTCACATGCATTTTTAGGCGTAACAGTTGTGATGTTTGGTATTGTTATGTACTTTTGGACAGAATGGAAACAACAGTATTTCAAATTTTAATTAATTATATGAAAGTTAACTTAAAGTACTAAAAATGAACAAAAACTCACAAGAAACAATGCTGTTGAATTGAGTATGATGGATTGAAGCTTTCCTCCTTGATAAAGCGTTGTTGAAGTGCATCTGGAGGGAGATCCAATATATAAATATTTTAGTTGCCAATAATTATGACAGAAAAAAATATTCATACACCTTTAACGACGGAAAGTAGTCTAAGCCATTTATGGGTACAACCTAAATTTGAGTATCTCCATTCAAAACATTTTGATGGTGAATGTTTTTTCAATGCAGCTAGTTCATTAGAAAAAGCATCAAAAGTAGATTTGTATAAATGGCTTATTACACGGAAATCTTATACATGGGATGTAGATATTCAAAAAGAATATGAAAATATAGATCATCATTCTCAGAATATTCCTGAAGCAAGACCGCATGCGAATTTAAATGATTGGAATGTATGGTTTATCGGGCATGCAACAGCATTGATACAAATAGGACCATATAATTTTTTGACCGATCCTGTTTGGTCTGACTATGTGAGCCCGAAGCAGGGAATGGGACCACGTCGCGTTTGTCCTCCGGGCATTCATTTGGAAGACTTACCTCATATTGATGGTATTTTGCTTAGTCATAATCATTATGATCACATGGATATTGCAACTTTAAAATGGTTGCATGAAAAGTTTGGCATGATGATTTATACAGGATTAGGAAACTCTTTTTACTTACCAAATGAATTTCACATTACTGAGTTAGATTGGTGGGAATCTATTTATTTAGATGATTTAAAAATTACATATACACCAGCACAACACGGTTCAGGACGTGGATTTCGTGATCAAAATCGGGCTTTATGGGGCGGTTTTTCTGTGTCAAATGGAACGGATCATTGTTATTTCGCGGGTGATACTGGTTATGCAGGGCACTTTAAAGAAATTAAGCAAAAGTTAGGTGCTCCAAGAATTGCACTTTTACCAATTGGTGCTTATGAGCCTAGAGCAGTTTTGCGTTATGTACATATGAATCCTGAAGATGCCTTTCAAGCACACCAAGATTTACATGCAAAATGCTCTTTAGCAATTCATTACCGTACTTTTCAGCTAACTGATGAAAGTCGAGAACAACCCGAGGAAGACTTACACAAAGCCATGCGGCATTCTTCAATATTAGTAAATCCATTTTATTGTATTCGTGAAGGAAAAAAGTTGGTGGTTTAGGTATAAAAAATAATCTATTTATGCCGTTTTTTAAAGATGATGAATTGGTGCGAGAGTGAAGGTGTTTAAAGCATCTTAAAGATGAAAGCAATCAACTGAATTATTTTTTAAGATATTGTAAGTTATTATTTAAATTAATATTTTGTTTTTATATATTTTGAAATGATAAGAATTTTCGATTGTGTTTATTCGTAAAAACAACTTTAGGTTAGTGACTAAAACAGTTATGTTAATAGTGTAGTTAATCTATTTTTAATGGTTCATCAAAATAATCATTGTTTATTAATTTGGAGCTTAAAATGACACAAAATACGCAAGCGACAGGTTGTCCTTTTCATAAATTGGAAGGCGGTCAAACAAGTGTAGCCAGCACTAACAATGCAGATTGGTGGCCGAATGCACTTAATTTAGATATTCTTTCTCAACATGACACAAAAACAAATCCTTTAGATCCAGATTTTGATTATCAAGCAGCATTTAATTCTCTGAATTTAGAAGAAGTTAAGGCTGATCTTCGCGCATTAATTAATAGTAGCCAAGATTGGTGGCCATCAGACTATGGTAGCTATATTGGTATGTTCGTACGTACTGCTTGGCACTTGGCAGGTTCTTATCGTAAACAAGACGGTCGCGGTGGTGCAAATACAGGTAACCAGCGATTTGCGCCTTTAAATAGTTGGCCTGATAACGTAAATACAGACAAAGGTCGTCGTTTACTTTGGCCAATTAAGAAAAAATATGGTAACAAACTATCTTGGGGCGATTTAATCGTCCTTGCAGGTACAGTTGCTTATGATGTGGCAGGCTTAAAAACATTTGGTTTTGGTGGTGGTCGTGAAGATATTTGGGCACCTGAAAAAGACATTTATTGGGGTGAAGAGCGTGAATGGCTTGCACCTACAAAAGAACGTTATAGCAGTGATGCCGATCGTGCAAGCTTAGAAAATCCGCTTGCTGCTGTGCAAATGGGTCTTATCTATGTGAATCCTGAAGGTGTTGATGGTGTTCAAGATCCATTACGTACTGCACAAGATATGCGTGTAACCTTTGACCGTATGGGTATGGATGACGAAGAAACTGTAGCGCTTACAGTGGGTGGTCATACTGTTGGTAAAGCACATGGTAATGGTGATGCCTCTAAACTTGGTGCAGATGTTGAAGGTGCAGATGTTGAATTCCAAGGCTTAGGTTGGCACAATCCTGAAGGCACTGGTAATGGTGCAAATACTGTTGTTAGTGGTCTAGAAGGTGCTTGGACAACGCATCCTGATAAATGGGATAACGAATTTCTGTATTTACTATTCACTTATGAATGGGAAAAAACAGTAAGCCCAGCGGGTGCAAAACAATGGGAACCTGTGAACATCAAAGAGGAAGATAAACCTGTTGATGCACATAATCCGAATGTACGCCGTAATCCAATGATGACAGATGCCGATATGGCACTTAAATTTGACCCTGCATATCGCAAAATTGCTGAAGATTTCTACCATAATCCAGCGAAGTTGGACGATGCATTTGCTCGTGCATGGTTTAAATTAACTCACCGTGATATGGGTCCTAAGACGCGTTATTTAGGTGCAGATGTTCCTGCTGAAGATTTAATTTGGCAAGATCCAATTCCTACAGCAGATTACACCTTGTCAGATGCAGAAGTTGCAGATCTTAAAGCAAAATTGTTAAACAGTGGTTTAACTTCAGCTGAGCTGATTGCAACTGCATGGGATAGCGCACGTACTTTCCGTGGTTCAGATTACCGTGGTGGTGCAAATGGTGGTCGTATCCGTCTTGCTCCGCAAAAAGATTGGGAAGGTAATGAGCCGACTCGTTTGGCAAAAGTATTGGCTAAACTTGAAGAAATTCAATTAGGCCTTGCGAAGAAAGTGAGCATTGCAGACTTAATCGTATTGGGTGGTACAGCAGCAGTTGAGAAAGCGGCACAAGCTGCGGGCGTGAATGTTACAGTTCCATTCCTTGCTGGTCGTGGTGATGCAACTCAAGAACAAACAGATGCTTACTCATTCGAAGATTTTGAGCCTAAAGCAGATGGTTTCCGTAACTTTGTGAAAAAAGAATATGCTGTTCAACCAGAAGAGCAACTTCTTGACCGTGCACAATTACTTGGTTTAACCGCTCCAGAAATGACTGTTTTAGTAGGTGGTTTACGTGTACTAGGTGCAAACTTCGGTGAGTCTAAACACGGTGTATTCACAGATCAAGTTGGCGTGTTAAGCAATGACTTCTTCGTAACATTAACTGATATGGCTTATAACTGGAAACCTACAGGAAAGAACTCATACAGCATTGTTGAGCGTGCAACAGGTACTGAAAAATACACTGCAACACGTGTTGACTTAGTATTTGGTTCTAACTCGATTCTTCGCGCCTATGCAGAAGTTTATGCGCAAGATGATAACAAAGAAAAATTTGTTAAAGACTTTATTGCTGCATGGACTAAAGTCATGAATGCAGACCGTTTTGATGTGAAATAAGTTTCACAGAAAGATCATTATAGAAACCGCCCTAAGGGGCGGTTTTTTATTTTCTATAACTCACAGTTTTATATTCAACTTGAAATTTTCATAAAATGGCGCAATATACAGACAACATCATGAGGATGTTTTACTTAAAAGGTATTCAAATGGCAAAGAAAAAGCTACAGCCTGAAGTTGAACTGCGAAACTTTGTGGCAAAACACATGAATGATTTCAACAAAAGCCAAACTTTTGTAGATCGGAAAAAAGATGCAAAACGTGGTTATTCAAAACACAAAAAAGGGAGATACTCAAATGATTATCTCCCTTTTACTTTTTATAGTTTTACAATAATTTAAAATTAAGCACTCACAATACGTGTAGAAGGCTTAACCATATCTTCCAAACCATGCGTTTTAAAATAATATTCCATCATACTTTTTACAATAAGCGGATTATCCATTTTCAAAGCACGTGCTAATAGCTCTTGAGCATCCGTCATTGGAATATGACAAATGGCTTTACGCACACGTAAAATATTACTTGAACTCATAGAAAGCGTATTAAAGCCCATTGCCATGAGTAATGTCGCAGATAAAGGATCACCAGCCATTTCACCGCATAAGCTCACGGGTTTTTCATATTTATGGCATTCTTTAACTAAGCGAGTTAAAGCGCGTAAAACAGCAGGGTGATAATTGGAGTAGACGTTTGCAACACGTGGATTATTACGGTCAACAGCTAATAAATATTGTGTTAAATCGTTTGAGCCTACAGAGAAGAAATCTACAAGTTCTGCAAACTCTTCAATTTGTAAAAGTACACTTGGCACTTCAACCATAATACCAATTTTAGGTTTGTTAATTTTAACCTGTTCTTCTTCTTGAACAGCAATCCAGTCTCGGTTTAATAAATACAAAGCTTCTTCGACTTCACTTACACTGGTGATCATTGGAAGCAAAATATGTAAATTATTGAGCCCAATGCTTGCTTTAAGCATAGCGCGAATTTGCGAAGAAAAAATTTCAGGATGATCTAGTGTGAAGCGAATTCCACGCCATCCTAATGCTGAGTTTTCTTCTTCAATCGAAAAATAAGGCAAGTCTTTATCTGCACCAATATCTAAGGTACGCATAACGACAGGTTTATTCGCAAAGTGGCTCAATTGTTGACGATAGATTGCTCGTTGTTCTTCTTCCCCAGGGAAGCGGTCACGAAGCATGAATGGAATTTCAGAGCGATATAGACCAACACCTTTCGCACCACGCTGTACACCACGTACAACATCAATCATTAAGCCAGTATTTACAAATAGCTTAACTGCTACGCCATCAGGTGTAATGGCATCCTTGGTTTCATATTGTTTTAAATCTTTTGCTATTAACTCTTCTTCTTTTTGAATGTCTTTATAGCGAGTTCGTAAACGTCTTGGTGGATTGGTAAAGACACGTCCTTGATGAGCATCCACAATCATTTCAACATCATCAAGCGTGTTAATTGGTAATTCGGTTACACCCACAACGGTTGGAATACCTAACGCACGTGCAACAATAACCATGTGTGAATTCATTGCGCCTTCTGTGGTCACAATGGCTGCAATTTTATCGACAGGAAGCTCAACCAATGCCGCTGTTGAAATTTCTTCGCCAATGAGAATGCTTTCATCAGTCAGTTCACGATGGCTCGAATCTGCTTCTTGCAAGCAAGCAAGAATACGTCGACCTAAATCTTTAAGGTCAGAAACGCGTTCACGTAAATAGTCATCTTCCATTTGAGCAAACAGCGCAATATGGTTTTCAATGACAATACGTACAGCACCTTGTGCCCAATTACCATCTCGAATAATTTCTTTAATTTCAGCAGGCAGGGCATTTTCATCTAACATACGTAAGAATACGCTGAATAATGCACGTTCTTCTGCCATTAAGGCATCTTGCATTTTGTCATCAAGCGATTGAATTTCATTACGAACAGATTCTAATGCCTGATCGAGCAATTCAAGTTCTTCACTAATATCTTCAGCTTCACGGTCAGGAACCGCACCTAAGTCTGCAGGTGGATATAAAACCACAGCTCGACCGAGTGCAATACCACCAGAGCCTGAAACACCTTGGAATGTCTTATAAGCAGGTAAATTACTTGGTTTGCGGAAAATATCAATGGTGCTAACTGCATGTGTATGCGCAATTACACCTGAAAGTTGTGCACATAAGGTAACAAGGAATGATTCAGCTGCTTCACTAAAGTCTTGAGTTTCTCTATTTTGAACAACCAATACCCCCATTACTTTACGGCGATACATGACAGGTACGCCAAGGAATGAGTTGTAAATTTCTTCGCCTGTTTCGGGAAGATAAAGGAAGCGCTCGTGTTTTGGAGCATTGTCTAGATTGACAATTTCTTCACGTTGTCCAACTAAGCCAATAAGACCTTCACTTGTTTGCAATGAAACATGACCAACAGCTTCAGGGTTTAAACCCTTAGAAGCCATAAGTAAGTAGCGTTGATTACGTTCATCGAGTAAATAAATAGAGCAGACATCAACATGCATGGCTTCAGCCACTTGGTTGACCATAATGTCTAAAGATTCATGCAAGCTGGTTGACGCATTGATCTCTTGGACTATACGTCTTAATGTATCCAGTTGCATATTCGACATTGAGCCTGCTCCATTTAGAATTCTAGTTTCAGTCTATTTATAACAATACTTGGCTGAAAAATCTGCATAAATATGCGATTTTTTAAGGTTTTTGTAAGGGGAGCTGTGTGCACAACTCCACCATGGCCTTACGATAAACATCGCGCTTAAAATTAACAACCTGACCCAATGGATACCAATAGCTTACCCATTGCCATTGATCAAATTCGGGTGGATCCGATAAATTTAACTGAATATTCTGTGCCGAAGCAGTGAGTTTCAGTAAAAACCACTTTTGTTTTTGACCAATACATACAGGGTCAGAGTCTGTACGAATAAATCGATTTGGCAAACGATAACGCAACCAATCTGAAGTTTGCGCTAAAATTTCGACATGTTCGGGCAGTAAGCCAACTTCTTCTCTCAGCTCACGATAAAGTGCCTGTTCGGGAGACTCTCCAAGTTGGATTCCTCCTTGTGGAAATTGCCAAGCATTGTGTCCAATGCGTTTTGCCCATAAAACCTGTCCAAACTCATTTGCCAAAATGATCCCGACATTGGGTCGGAAACCTTCGGAGTCGATCATTTGGCTACCTAAATAATGTTTAATTTATACCTTTGCCATTGGGGATTGTTATTTCTTTCATCCAACTCAAAAAAAGCAAAGTTTAAAAATGTTAAAATTGCTATGATCTTAACGAATTTCTATCGACTAGCGGAGATAGATTTACAATTTTTTTCTTAAATTTCAGTTTTTACGAGTATTTTCATGAAATTGGCGCTATTTGATCTAGATCACACCTTACTTAATACAGATTCAGACCATTCTTGGGGTGAGTTTTTGGTCAATGAGGGCTTGGTTGACCCTATTCGTCATCGTGAAATGAATAATAAATTCTATGAAGATTATAAAGCAGGGCAACTCGATCCTATTGCGTATAATGAATTTGTATTTGAGTTTTTAATTCAGCACGACAATGAATATTTAACTGAATTACATCAGTTGTTTATGCAAAAAGTAATTCGTCCACAAATGCGTCCTGAAGGTTATAAAGCGATTCAGCGTCATAAAGATGCAGGTCACCAACTTGTAGGTATTACCGCAACTTCAGATTTTATTACAGCACCTATTTTTCGTGAATTTGGTATTACTGAAATTATTGCGACAAATGCCGAAGTAGTAAGTGGAAAATACACAGGAAAAGTAACCAATATTCCATGCTATCAAAAAGGTAAATTAGCCCGTTTAGATCAATGGTTAGAAGGGCGTGAGGTTGGTGAGTCTTGGGCTTATTCAGACTCTATTAATGACCGTTTTTTACTTGAATATGCAGATCATTCGATTGCAGTTAATCCAGATGATCGTTTAGAGGCGCTTGCCATTGAGCAGGGGTGGGATATTCAAGATTGGTCAATCTAAGCGTGTTAGATTGAATAAGAGCAGTACAAATGTACTGCTCTTTTTTTTGTGTAGAAAATTTGGCACAAAAATATGATTTAATTTTTAAATGAAAATGTTATGTTTATTTTAAGAATGAAAATAATTTGAGAGGAAAAAGACCATGACCGTGCAACCAAGAATGACAAATTTGTTTGAACAACTTGGCTTAGACTCAAGCGAAGAAGCAATCGCATTATTTATTGTGACACATCAACTAAATGCTCAAACAAAAATTACTGAAGCTGATTATTGGAGTGAAAGTCAGCGTCAGTTTTTAGCAGAAAAAATCAAATCGGATGGTTCATGGGCATTAGTTGTTGATCAATTAAATGAATCTTTACATGAAGACTCGCTTATCAAATCTCAATAACTTTTTATTTGGATTAAAAAATTAAGAAATATCTAAGTAACGTTGGTTTTTTATACTTGACTGAATAAAAAGGAAAAAATATGTCATTTGAAGAGGATAGTCATTTGCCACCGTCATTACCATTATCGAATAATGAGTTGAATGATGATGATAAAAAAGCACGATTTGTTGGGGAAAAATATGCTGGATATTACAAAGAAAAATTTGACCAAATAACACCTAAAAAGCAAATGGCAGGTTTTCATATAGCTGCATTTTTTTTAGGACCTATTTGGCTCTTTTATCGAAAAATGTATGTATATGGAGCCATATACATCGCTTTTGTTTTTGCATCAGGTATGGTGATTAGCATTTTTGAAATGCCAGAATCTATTGATCGTGCTATTTCAATTGGCTTATCTATTACAATGGGATTGGGTGGCAATGGTCTTTATAAATACTTTGTAGAAAGACGAATTAAGACCATTACGGAAAATCATCCAGCTGATTTTAATGAAGTCTTAGCTGAAAAAGGTGGAACAAACTCAATTGCAGCATGGAGTTTACTCATTCTTATAGTGATTTTAATTTACATCAGTATGTAACTTTTAAGTAGATTTTAAAAAGCCACCTTATCGGTGGCTTTTATTATTTCATCATTTCAATGAGTTCTTTTACTGCTTTTGATTGAGTTCGACCAGGGTGCCAAACCATACCAAGTTGACGATTCATCTCAAGTTTAATATTGAGCTGTTTTAAATCATTATTGACGAGTGTTTTTGGTAAAACAGACCAGCCTAAACCAATAGAAGCCAACATACGAATTGATTCAAGTGGGTTATTACTCATGGTAATTTTAGGTTTTAGCCCTTGTTTTTCAAACTCAGCTAAAGTGATTTGGCTTGTATAAGTTTGAGCTGCAGGTAATAAACTTGGGTATTGAATTAAATCTTCGAGTTGTAAGTTTTGTTTATTTGCTAATGGATGAAATGGTGCAGCAACAAAAACTAAAGGATCATTCCAAATAGTGACATAGTTAAGACGGTCATCACCTTCAGGTGGCAGTGTTAAGAAAGCCAATTCTAAATCACCTGCTAATACTTGTTCATGTGCTTGTTCTGAATCAACAAAATGCACATCTAGTTTTACATTTGGAAATTGTTGAACATATTCTTTTAAATGATGAGGGAGGTGGTGTAAGCCTAAATGATGGCTTGTTCCAATTTTAAGTTTACCTTGTACCTGATCTTGTTCATGACTGAGCGTATGGTGAATATCACCTAATTCATTCAGCCAATTTTTTACTTTAGGTAATAGTGAATGTGCTGCATGAGTGGCTTGAACACCACGACCAGCAGATTCAAATAGTTTCACGCCAAAATAGTCTTCTAAGCTATGAATACGCTTTGTTACAGCGGGTTGAGTAATAAATAAATGGTCGGCAGCTAGGGAGATAGAGCCAGTTTCCATAACCTTAACAAAGGCTTCAAATGCTGCAAGATTCATAAGAAATTCAAGTTATTAAATTATCCTTAAATTATAAAATAAATTTATATTAAAAGCGAATTGGAAATTATTTTAAAGGGAATAAAAAAAGATCACAGAAATTGTGATCTTTTTTTATTGGAGTATTAACGAAAATTTAAATTAGGTTGTAACGTTTTTCTGTGACTTTTTATCCCAAATTTTTTCGTGGAAAAAGAATGCAACAGCTTGTACGGTAGGTTCTAGTAAACTTAAAGTAAGCGCCATCCAAATACTACCAGTTACGAAATAGCCAACTAACATTGCTACTGTAATGTGCATGAAATAGTAGCTTAAAGTTTTCTTTAGCGTTCGCTGATTACGGTCTACAAATTTTTGAATATGAACCATGATAATACTCCAATAGGTGTTCATTAATTTATATAAATAATAATCATTCTTATTTGTGTTGTAAATAAGGTTATTTTAATTAAGATGATTGAAGAATTAGATTTCTCTTAAAAAGACTTAAATAAATTGTTACAACCTTAGTTTTAATAAAATTGAAATGAACCTGATTACTGTGAAAAGCATAATCACATGAATTTTATATGTATTATTTTTCTATTTTTCTTGCGATTAGTCATTTTTTGAGTAAATGGTATAAAGTTACATTTATTTTCTTAAAAAAAGCCACAATACACGTTAGTATTTGAGCCCAAGGATTTTGAAATAGTATTATATTTCATTGGTTTAAATATAAATTTGTTTAAATTTAGGGGCTTAGAGGACGTTATGGTTGGGGATGTAAGTTATATTAATCAACAGGATATGGATGCTCCTGCTGTACAATACAACTTAGGCGCTGATAGTGCTTATACGAATAGAAATACAGATTACGAAGCATATTTAAAAAAATCTCAAGCTGCTAAAAAAGCTGCAGAAAAACCACGTAATTTTACTCAACTTGATATTAGTAAATTTGGTCAGCTATTGGCTAATATTACGCGAACGACCAGCACACAAAAATGTGCAAGAAGTATTCGCGTAGCCTTACAAGATTCAGGAGCTAAAATTGAAAAACATCCTATAGCAGCATCAGATTGGGGAAACACGCTGCAAAAATTAGGTTTTACAAAAATTATGCCTCAGTTTGATCGTCCTCAAAAAGGCGATATTTATATTATCAAGGCAACATCACAACACTCATATGGTCATATTGCGGGCTATTCAGGTTCAGACTGGGTTTCTGATTTTAAACAGCGTACTTATGATGTCTATAAAGATAAAAAAGTAACGTATGAGTACTATCGATTACCTAAGTAATTTTTATTTGAAACGTTTCGCACGATTTACATGAATAGAAACAATAAACAAGCCTAGGCAAATAAAACCTAGGCTTTGTATTATCAGCCAAATTTTATCTATTTTGGGGGTTGATACAATTAGAAAATTAATCAAAAGAATAGGTAAGACAAAGAAAAGAATTTGAAAGCCATTAGCATATTTATTGCTTGGACTGAGCTTGTTTTTTGCCTGATAAATGATATGAAATAAAATACCTACAACTAAACAGAGCACGATCTCTAAAGGCTTGAGTGGGGCAATGGTAGAACAAAAATAAATGATGATACATGTGATAATACATACCATCAGTTTAATTTCACGCGTACATTTTTCGGAATACCAAAACTTAAGCATTAAGAAGATTCTTTCTGATTCAACAGAGAAAGGGGAGAGAAAATACAAATGGCTAGAATCATAAAGCAGATCCCTTGAGCACCTGGAATGAGAATATCTCCATTTTTCATATTCACAAATACTAATCCTAGAACGAGTGCAATTGGAATCCATGTAAGAATGCGGTAAAGCAAGCCTGCTGGTTTTTTGCTTGCAAAATGGATTTTACAATAACGACAAATTAGAAAAATAATACCTGTACCTAAGAACATTATAATGGAATCTAAACTCAAAGGCTGTATGCGATAAAGAACAATTGTTGCGACAGCAATGGTAATGAATAACGCTAATTTTTTGAGTACAGAAATTTGAGGATTAAACCAAAATTCGAGCATGTTGACTGGAGAGTTTTATTGGATTGAGATCACTTTATCATAAACGGGAATAAAAAAAGCGAGGCAATTGCCTCGCATATTTTATGAATTTTTTAATGGACCCCAGTCGTATATTTTTTTCTGGTAAGCATACCAAAGCATCCATAATCCAATAAGAATCATAGGTACAGTCAGGAACTGTCCTTTACTCATCCAACCAATAAATAGTTGACCATTATCAGGTTCTCGGAAGAACTCAACTACAAAACGTGCTAGTCCATATCCAATTAAAAATACAGCAGAAACGGCATAACGTGGACGAGGTTTAAAGCTAAACCACCACAACACAATAAATAGCAATAAACCTTCACAGAATGCTTGATATAACTGAGATGGATGACGAATAATTTGTAGAGGGTCTGTCGGGAAAATCATGCCTAAAGCGAAGTTTGGATCTGTTACTGCACGACCATATAGTTCGCCACCAATAAAGTTACCAAAGCGACCAAACATTAAACCAGTTGGTACGCAAGGTGCAATAAAGTCTAGGGTTTGGAACCATGTCATGCTGTATTTTTTACACCAAAATAGCATGGCAATCATAACGCCGAGGAAGCCACCATGGAAACTCATTCCACCCGTCCATACTTGGAACAACCAAAGCGGGTTTGCTAGGAATTGGTCAAATCCGTAGAAAAAGACATAACCAACACGACCACCAATAACAACACCTAGTGCCCCATAAAATATGAGATCTGACACCATATCTGGTGTCCATCCACGTTGTTTTGAGCGGTATGTAGCAAGCCCCCAGGCAAATAAAAATGCCAATAAATACATCAGTCCATACCAATGAACTTGTAGCGGTCCCAATGCTACTGCAATGGGATCGATATTTGGATAGGTCAGCATTGCTGCTCCTTGTCATTATGTTTTGCCTAGATTTTAGCTGAATAATATGAAAAATGTTGTACATTCAATGTGTAAAGAATTTGAGTATGAAAAATGTGTATTGTTGCTCTTGCTTGGCATGTTCTTGAAAGTACGCCTATGTGTTTAATTTCGAATAGAGACGAGTTTTATAACCGTTCATCTGAAAAATTATTTGTATGGGAAAATAGCCCCATTATTGCAGGGCAAGATTTACAGTCGGGTGGAACATGGATGGGAATTACAGCATCGGGTAGATGGGCTGTACTTACAAATTATCGAGATGCAAGAGATAAAAATACGTATCCGACTTCGCGTGGGCACATCATTCAAAGTTTTTTAGAATCAGATTTGACACCTATTCGATTTTCACAACAACTTGAGAAAAATCAATGTGATTATGCTGGTTTTAATTTAATAGTGGGTAATGTCGAACAAGCCGTTTATATGAGTAACCGTGGTGAAGCACCTCAAGTTTTACCAAAGGGAGTATATGTCCTTTCTAATGGTTTAATGACGGAGCATTGGGAAAAAACCTGGCACTTAAGAAAACGATTTACTCAGGAGCTTTTACCCTTATTGCAACAATCTGAAACTTTAGTAACCGATTTAAATTTTGCTGTTTGGGATATTCTTGAAGATGAACGTAAGATTGATGAGGATTTATTGCCCGACACAGGTATTCCAATCGAATTAGAGAAATTATTATCTTCAACTTTTATTCAGAGTCCAAATTATGGAACGAGATGTTCAAATTTTTTAAGATTGAACAGTAATGTGTGGTATTGGCAGGAAAAACAACAAGATAACGTACAGAGAAATGTTGTTCATTTCACTATTCCAATGAACAAATAAAGATGGAAAATTTATCTTTATTTACAGTGTTTCTGGGTAAAAGTGATAGCATGATGTTATTCAAATATGAGGAATAACATGTGGCTTTGTTGCTACCACTTTTTGGTTTTGTGTGTGGTTTAGGACTCGCTTCTTTTTCTATTTCTCAACAACTTAAAACAATATTCGCAAGTGTTTTATCACGTGCATTTATCCCCTATGTAATTATTTATAATATGGTTTTTTATCAGGCGGGAAGTTTAAGCCTGATGTTATTTAGTTTTTGTACTGCAATTTTTATGTTCTATTTCTTTCGCTATTTGTTGAAAGATCAACTTCGAGCATTATGTGTCAGTTATTTAAATTTAGCATGGTTAGGTTTCCCATTTGCCTTAGCTTTATTTGGTCCGTCAATTAGTGCAGCAATGGTTGCTATGTATATTGGTGGGTCTATATTTGGCAATATTTGGGCTGTTTTAGCTTTTGATTCCAATACTCAGGACTATAGAAAATTAATTAAAAAAGTTGCGCTATCTCCTCCAGTTATTGCGTTATTTATAGCTGCCATTTGTCGTATTATTGGTATTCAGGATTTAGAAAATCATCAAATATTAGATGGATTATATTGGATTGCAAAAGTAGGAATGACTTTTACAGGCATGTGTGTATTGGGCGTTTGGCTGAGACATACACGTGTGGGTATAGCCGATTTACTACGTAGTACAAAATTGTATGCAATGCGAATAGTGATTGGCTTGGTTGTATGTGGGCTGAGTTATTACTTTTTGCCAATTCCAAATATGGAAACGGTAATAGGGGGGATGTTCCTGATTTTCTTATTGCCGCCAGCCGTGAATATTGTCGCTTTGGAAACTTATTATTTAGGCACTGGTGAATCGACACGTTATATTGCTGCAGGAACAATTATGAGCTGTGTGCTGGTTTCTTGTTATGGCTTAATTTTACATTTCATTTAAAAAATTATGAAATAAAAAGCCTCCATTTCGGAGGCTTTAAACTATCTAAGAATCTAAAAATTACAGAGTAATGCTTTGCTTAAATAATTTCATTGCTTGACCACGATGGCTAATTTTATTCTTTTCTTCTTTGCTCATTTCAGCACTAGAAATATTTAATTCAGGCAACCAAAATAAAGGGTCATAGCCAAAGCCATTTTCACCGCGTGCGTGTTCTAAAACTTCGCCTTTCCAAATACCTTGGAAAATTTGGGGTAATGGATCATCTGCATGTTGAACAAGTGCTAATACGCATACAAACATTCCTTCGATGATTTCACCATTTTTACGGAATGGTTTGAGGTCTGCTAAAAGTTTTTCATTGTTCGCAGCATCATTACCATGATCACCTGCATAACGAGCAGAATAAATACCAGGTGCGCCTCCTAATATTGGAACGCAAATACCGGAATCATCTGCAATAGCAGGTTTTCCTGAAATTTTAGATGCATGACGAGCTTTTATAATGGCATTTTCAATGAAGCTTAAACCATCTTCGATTGCATCTTCAATATTCAATTGACCTTGAGGAACAATTGTTACAGGAAGTTGAAGTTCAGCAAATAATTTTTCAAATTCAGCGATTTTTCCTTTGTTATTACTCGCAAGTACGAGTGTTCCTTGAGATAGCCAATCTTGAGAAGACATATAATTTCGCTCTTAAATTGAAAATGAAAAGAGGATTTTAACAAATTTGAAAGGAGTTCATGGTAATAAAAAAGCACCTTACGGTGCTTTTTACATGCAGTATATGCTTATTGCGCTTGAATCCATTGATCCGCACGATCACGTGCTTGACGGATTTGATCTTGAGTTAAGTTCGCTGCTAAAGCAGTTTTCTTACCTTCAGAAAGCGTAATTACTTTATTGTCGAGCATGCCATCACGAGTAGACAGCTCATACCACTGGTATGCACCTACGTAATTTTTCTTTTGCTCTTCCATCATTGCAAGGTTGAAACTTGCACGATTGTCACCATGGCTTGCTGCTTTTTCAAAGTATTTACGCGCTAAAGACTCATCTTTACGTACGCCAATACCATCTGCAAGCATGCGACCTACATTCAGTTGAGCAGGCGATAGACCTTGATCTGCAGCTGCTTTGTACCAAGCGAATGCTTGAGCATCATTTTGTTTTACATCTTTACCTTGTTGATATTTGGTTGCAAGGTAAAATTGTGCCCCAGGTTGTCCTGATTTTGCAGCTTTAATTAAATTATTCATATCCATAACTGAATATTGAGCTGCTTGACTTGAAATAGTTGGCTTTGGAGCAACATAATCTGCATGGGCTTGTATGCTATAAAGTCCAACAAGAAGCGTCGTGCTTAATAATAGTTTTTTCATAGAGCGCTCACTCGATAAATAGCGACTTCACCAAACAAATTAGGAAAACGCTTGCTTAACAAGCTATCTTCTTGGTTTTCATTGACCGAAAGTCGATTAATAATCCGTATATTGTTTTCTGCACAAAGTGCTTCAAAGTCACGGAAAGTACATAAATGAATATTGGGTGTGTTATACCACATATAGGGTAAAGCATCTGAAACAGGCATCATTCCTTTCAGCGCAAGGAAAGAGCGGGTCTTCCAATGTGCAAAATTAGGGAATGTGATAATTGCTTGTTTCCCCACGCGCACCATATCTCGTAATAATACGTCTGGTGCATCTACAGCTTGCAAAGCTTGTGCCATAACAACATAGTCAAAAGACTGGTCGGCAAAACGACTTAAACCTAAATTTAAGTCCTGCTGAACAATATTTAACCCTCTACTGACAGCAATTGCAATCTTTTCTTGATCAATTTCTAGTCCGTATGCACGGATATTGTGCTTTTTACTCATATGAGCAAGAAGTTCACCATCGCCACAACCTAAATCGAGTACGCTAGAATCGGGCTTAATCCATTTTTCTGCAAGTTGATGATCAATACGCATTACACAGCCTCCTTGGTCGATTGGAGGTGTTCTTCACCACCTAAGAATGCACGTAAAGATTTTACATACAATGGAATAGGAAATAAGAAAGAGTCATGACCTTGTTCTGCATCAATATCTAAATAACTAACAGGTTTAAAATTGCTAATTAATGCATCTACAATTTCTTGTGAACGAGCAGGGGTAAAACGCCAATCTGTGGTAAATGAAACCACTAAAAATTTACATTTAGTATTTGCCATTGCTTTTTTGAGTGAAAGTTCATATTCACGTGCAGGGTCAAAATAATCCAAAGCTTTGGTCATAATTAAATAAGTGTTGGCATCAAAATTACGACTAAATTGTTCACCTTGATAGCGTAAATAGCTTTCAACTTGGAATTCGACATCGAAACCATACATGAATTTGCCAGACTTTAAGTCACGACCAAATTTTTGTTTCATTGCCTCTTCAGACAGATACGTGATATGACCAACCATACGTGCCAAAATCAGTCCGCGTTTTGGATAACTATCGTTTTCTAAATAGCGACCATTATGAAAATCTGGGTCAGACAAAATAGATTGGCGTGCAACTTCGTTAAAGGCAATATTCTGTGCAGATAGCTTTGGTGCGCTTGCAATAATAACGCATTTTTGTAAACGGTCAGGATAATCCACAGACCATTGTAAAGCTTGCATACCGCCTAAAGAGCCACCAATGACAGCATACCAAACATCAATACCTAAACGATCTGATAATAGTGCTTGAGTTTTTACCCAATCACGAACGGTGACTAGTGGAAAGTCTGGACCATAAGGACGATTTTCATTTTCAGGATTTGGTGATGTTGGGCCTGTAGAGCCACTACATCCGCCAATATTGTTTAAGGCAACAACAAAGAATTTTGATGTATCAATTGCTTTACCTGGACCAATGCAAGAATCCCACCAACCTGGTTTTTTGTCATCTTCATGATGATAGCCAGCAGCATGATGATGACCAGAAAGCGCATGACAAATAAGAATAGCATTGGACTTATCGGCATTAAGTTCGCCGTAAGTTTCAACCATTAGTTCAAAACGTGGAAGAATTCGATCGCATTCGAGGGCTAAAGGCTCTTCGAAAATGAACTTTTGCGGGGTAACTAAACCCACTGAGTCGGCTGGAAAAGACACAGGAATAATTCGCCTTAAATCTTTGGGATCAATAAAGAAAAGGATACCACTTGGGGTATCCTTTTTAAAACAGTTTTATCGCTTAAACTGCAGCAGCAATCACTTGATCTGTGCTAAGAACACCTTGATCAATTAATCTGTTGGTACATGCAATAATTGCATCAATTGAGGAGGTAACAATGTTGTCATGTACGCCCGCACCAAATGCAGATTTACCGCTGCCTTTTACTTGAAGTTCAATTAATGCCAATGCTTTTGCATGTGCACCAGAACTAATGCTGCGTTCTTCATAACTTAATACGTCAATTGGAAGTTGTAATGCATCTAAAATTGCAGAAATTGGACCATTACCTTCACCACGTAAGTGCTGTACTTGACCATTAACTTCAATGTCTAGTTCAATCACTTGGTTGCCATTTTCATCTGACAATTTGTAGTTTTTAGTTGAATAGTGAGTATCTTTAGCTGCAACATAAGTGTCTTTGAATAATGTCCAAATTGCTTGTGCTGAAATTTCAGTACCATCTTCATCTGTTTTTTGCTGAACAATTTGTGAGAATTCAATTTGAATACGACGAGGTAATACCACGTTGTAATTTGATTCTAACAAGTAAGCAATACCACCTTTACCTGATTGAGAGTTCACACGAATCACAGCATCGTAATCGCGCCCTAAGTCTTTAGGATCGATTGGTAAGTAAGGCATGTCCCAAATTTCTTCGTTCTTTTGGAATTCAAAACCTTTCTTAATGGCATCTTGGTGAGAACCTGAGAATGCTGTAAACACCAAGTCGCCTGCATATGGATGGCGAGGATGTACAGGTAAGCCTGTGCATTCTTCAACGGTTGCAATAATTTCATTAATGTTTGAAAAATCTAATTCTGGTGCAACACCTTGGGTATACATATTTAAAGCAATTGCTGCTACGTCTACGTTACCTGTACGTTCACCATTACCAAAGACACAGCCTTCGACACGGTCTGCACCTGCCATAATTGCAAGTTCAGAAGCAGCAATACCACAGCCACGGTCGTTGTGGCAATGAACAGAAATAATAACACCATCACGACGTGCTAAGTTACGATGCATCCATTCGATTTGGTCTGCATAAACGTGTGGTCCTGAAACTTCAACAGTTGCAGGCAAGTTCAAAATTACTTTGTTGGTTGGAGATGCTTCCCAAATTTCAGTCACAGCATCACAAACATCTTTAGCAACTTCTAATTCTGTTGCTGTAAAACATTCAGGGCTATATTGGAAAATAAATTCAGTTTCAGGTTGTTTCGCTGCATATTCTTTTACTTTTGTTGCGGCATTGATTGCTAAACTTTTTGCACCAGCAACATCTACATTCAACACCTTAGTACGGAATGTTGGAGAGTTTGAGTTGTATATATGCACAATTGCACGTTTTGCACCTTGTAAAGATTCAAAAGTACGTTGGATTAAGTGATCACGTGCTTGTACTAAAACTTCGATATAAACATCATCTGGAATATGACCTTCTTCAATTAATTTACGTGTGAAGTCAAAATCAATTTGAGATGCCGAAGGAAAGCCAATTTCAATGTGCTTAAAACCAATTTTCACAAGCATTTGGAACATTTTGAATTTTTGTTCAATGTTCATTGGCTCAAAGATCGCTTGGTTACCGTCACGTAGGTCGGTACTCATCCAGATAGGCGCTTTATTGATTTCATTATTCGGCCATTGACGGTCTGGTAAGTCAACACGTTGATACATACGACGGTATTTTTTGCTTGGATCTGCCAACATCATGTGAAAACTCCTTTATAGCACCTGAATAATTGTCGTGGATAACGCGAGGTACTATGAATATAGATTGTGTCTATTTTAACAATTTACAAGTGTGATAATGATGGAGTTAGGCGAAAGTCGTAAAAAATCTTTTTGTATTTTTAGCGCTTAGCTTTACCATGTATCTTGTAAATCTATAACTTAATTTTAATAGATTGATTCCGAGAAAAAATTCCGTATTTTGCATTAAATGAAAAATATATGACAAAAATTTTCATAATTTAATTAATATTGAAAAATATATTCACTATTAATATCTGATACGGTAGCTGTTCCCATAAGTGCCATAGTAATTTCAAATTCTTCTTTTAGAATTTTAAGGACATGAGCAACACCTAAAGCTCCAGCACTTGCCAATCCATAAATTTGTGGACGACCAATACATACAGCAGAAGCACCTAATGCAATCGCTTTAAAAATATCAGAACCTCGTCGAATACCACCATCATAAAGAAGTGGGAAATTACTAGGTACGACTTTTTTAATCATTTGCAAGGCTAAAAGTGGTGAAATACACGTATCTAAAACACGTCCACCGTGGTTGGAAATAATTAAACCTTTAACGCCATGTTGAATAGCCAATAAAGCATCTTGTGGGTGTGTTATTCCTTTTAAAAGGACGGGCAACTCAGTATTTTTGACAATGTAGGCAATATCTTCCCATGTGGGTGCAATTCGCATTAGCCCATTAAAAACTGGGTGTTCACCTTTGTTTAACTCAGGTAGAGGAATATGTGTAGGTGTATGTGGATGTTGCATGTTATCAGGTAAATGGAAAAAAGCTTTACGTTCTCGATCTCTAATACCTGTATGTGGAGAATCTACTGTAATCACAATGGCTTTATAGTGATGGGCTTCTGCCATTTTGACCAAAGCTAAAGATTTTTCACGATCACCTTGCCAATACAATTGGAACCATTTGTATGGATTTTCTTGTTTAAGGCTACGCATATCTGTATTAGTAAAGGTGCTTAATATGATGTTGCTGCCCATCACTTCAGCGGCTAAAGCAGATGCGGCTTCTGCCTCAGGATGAAACTGTTGCTGATGTCCAATAGGTGCTAAAAAAATAGGGTGAGGGTAGTGCTGACCTAAAATGTCACATTCTGTGTTGCCATGTGTAAGATCTTTTAATACACGTGGTAAAAGCTGAATATATTTAAATAGTGTCAGATTTTCTTGAGCACTATGTTCTTCCATTGAGCCACCTTGTAAGTAGCTCCATACCATTTCTGAAAGGTGTTTCTCTGCTTCAATTTCATAATCATGAATAGTTTGAAGATACGCTGGAATTTGAGTTAGCGGTTCTAAAATAGTTTTATTTTTCATGAGGAATCCTTGGAGCAGGGACGGTTATAGTGAATTAAATTTCAGCCCATTTACGCATGAGGTTATGGTACAAACTTGTGAGTTTAACCACTTCCTCATGGGCATCGCCCAATTGCATTCTTAAGTTTTGAATGGTTTGATCTAAATTAAATAACATGTGTCGATCGGCATCATCACGAATCATACTTTGTAGCCAAAAGAAAGAACCTACACGACATCCTGATGTGACAGGTGTAACTTCATGAACACTTGTAGATGGATACAAAATTAAATCTCCCGCAGGGAGTTTAACTTCGTGATAGCCATAAGTATCTTCAACAACAAGCTCGCCACCTTCATATTCTTCAGGTTCACTCAAGAAAATAGTGCAAGACAAATCTGTACGTATTTTTTGCTGTGTGCCTTTAATCCAACGAATTGAATTATCAACATGAAAGCCAAAAGTTTCACCATTTTCATAGCGATTGAAATAAGGTGGCAAAATATTGAGTGGTAAGGCTGCTGATACAAAAAGAGGGTGCTTTGAGAGCACATCTAAAATGATATCGCCCAAATGATGTGTTAAAGGATGATCTTCTGGTAATTGTTGATTTTGTTTTACATTTGCAGAAAGTGATCCCGTCGAAATTTTACCATCAACCCAATTGACTTTATCCATTTCTGAGCGGAAATATTGAACTTGTTCTTTTGTTAAGACATTGGGAATATGATGAATCACGGCAATACCTTCTGAAAATATAATTAAATTATTTATAACAGTTCTATATAAAAATAGCCCCTATTGTTAGAGGCTATTTTAGCTTAAATCCCATAGGTTTAATATGGGATTTAATGTTTAAAACTTAGTATTTAAAGTTTAAAGATAATACTGCATTACGACCATCTGCCTCTGTTGCATAGTGTGAACCGTATGCTTTAGTGAAGTAACGTTTGTCTGTTAAGTTATTTACATTTACTTGTAAATTAACATTTTTAGTTACGTCATAACGCGCCATTAAATCGTAACGGACATAGCCTGGAACCCATTTAGTATTGGCTAAATCACCATAGACTTTATCCATCGCAACTGCACCACCACCAATCATAAGTTGTGGTAATACTTGGTAAGTTGTCCAAAGTGTTGCAGAGTTTTTAGGGACGTTAGGTAGTTTGTTACCATTATATGGGCTATCGTCATTAGTACATACAGTTGGTCTGCCACTACATTTTTTACCGTTATCCACAGCTTCGCTGTCTAGATAAGTATAGCCAGCAGAAACAGCCCACTTATCTGTAATATTACCGTTTAACCCGAGCTCTAAACCATCAACAGTACTTTTACCTACGTTAGCATAGCTGTCAGTTGTTATTTGTACTCGAGCATTTTGTTTTTCAGTACGGAAAATGGCGGCTGTTAAATTTAGTTTGTTATTAAATAAATCCCATTTTGTACCAATTTCATAAGTACGTGCTTTTTCAGGGTCTAAATTACTATATAGATTTCCGATGCTTTCTGAGCCATCACCAGCATCTACACCAACAGGGTTTGCAGAGGTTGCAAAGCTTGCATAAATAGCGCCATTTTCAGTTGGTTTAAATGTTAAGCCAGCTTGGTAAGAGAAAAAGTCAGTATCTGAACTAATTTTAGTACCAGCTTTAACTAAAGACGTGCCAGAGCCAGAATCTTTGTTGTAAAGTAATTCTGTATCAAATTTATCCCAACGTACGCCAAGATCTAATAACCACTGTGGGTTAATTTCAATATTATCTAAGAAATAGATAGATGTATTTTTAGTTGTAGTTGTGGTGATACCACGGTTTGCTGTAATTGAACCTAACCATGGATCACTTGGATTTGGATTATACGCATCAGTACACCAATAGTCTGATGCAGAACCAATAAGTCCGCTACATGCACCAGGGCCATTTAAGTTTGGTGTTCCGTTAGGAAGGGTAGATGTTGTAACACCTAAGCTTGTAAGATTATAGCTTCCTTTATCAGATTTTTGATGGCTATATTCAACACCTGTATTAAATGAGTGCTTAAATGCTCCAGTGTTAAATTTACCAGCCAAAGACAGTTGATCTGTAAATGTACTCGTATCAGTAATACGTGTATTTGCACGTCTTGCAACGCTACCATTTGCAATGTTTAGTTTTGAATCATCTGGCTGTGTCCAAATATAATCATTTTTTGCTTTTGAATATTGAGCAATATTTTTAATTGTTAAATTATCGGTAAGGTCGTGCTCGAGTTTTATTGTACCAATTTGATTTTCTTGTTTTTGGAAATCACGATCTTTCCAACCATAGTAAACACCTTGTTTTACATCTAGTGGTGTGCCTTCAGCTTTAGAGCCATTCCAATAAGGCACACCTGAATCTGGAGTGTCATTAGATTTTAGGTAGTAATAACTTAATGTAGCACGTGTATCTGTATCTAAACCAAAAGTAATACTTGGTGCAATACCAGCACGTTTGTATTCAGCACCATTACTTTGACCAGGTTTGTTATTTTCATGACCTAATACAGCAACACGTGCGGCAATACCATTACCAAAATCTTTGTTACCATCTAATGTAATACGACGGTAATCATCTGTACCTTGTTCAACTGAACCTTGTAAGAAGTTACCTTTTTTCGCTTCTTTAGTAACCATGTTGATGCTACCACCAACAGAGCCCGCACCGCCTAAAGATGAACCAGAGCCTTTTACAACTTCAACTTGTTCAACTGCAAACATGTCACGGTTTTGAGATGTTGAGTTACGAATACCATCAACATAAATTGAGCTTTCAGAGCTAAAACCACGAATAATAGGGCGGTCACCATTTGGGTTACCACCTTCACCAGCACCTAGTGTAATACCAGGAACTGTACGAAGAGCATCACTTAGTGTTGTAACTTGTGTGTCTTGAATTAATTGTTGTGAAATTACAGATACTGATTTTGGTGTATCTAGTAGGGGAGCAACAAATTTAGTATTTGCAGACTTATCTACTTTTAAGCTTTGTTTTTGTTCTAAAGATGCTTCTGAATGAATTGTTTCTAGTTGAGTTGCTTGATCTTGGGCAATTGCGTGTCCAGCCATAATACTTAGAGACGAAGCAATCGCAGAAGATACGATTTTTTTACGCGTTTTGATGAAAGCCATTTCAAACCCAAAGGATGTGATGATTATTGAGTGCAAATAGTAATGATTCCTATTTATAAAGTCTTTTAATTTGAATTGGTAATAGCGATTCTCAAATGGAGATAATATGGAAGTTTGAATGAAATAATGTAACAAATTGTATTTAAATTTATGTTTTTTAAGGAAATAGGAATTTTCTTTTTAAGTTTGATTAATTATTGAGAATATGAATGTAGTAGAAGCTTTAATAAAAAAACCTGCCGAAGCAGGTTTTTTAGGATTTTAAGTAAGAGAGTTAGAAATCGTATGAAACAGATAGCCAGTAGTTACGACTAGGAATATAAGTTCCTTCAGTACTAGATAGATATTTGTATACTTGAGTTTCATCACTAGTGTTGTAAGTAATGGTTTTGTTTTCTGTAAAATCTTTATCAAGTAAATTATTAACAGCCATGTTTAAGCGCAACTGGTCTGTGACAGTATAGCTTACACCTAAGTTAAACAAATTATAGCCTGAATATTTATTACCAGAGGCATTGTAGATAGCTAAAGTTTCTGCATCAGCCGTGTCAGGAGTTTCTGTATAGCGAACACGACTTGATTTATATTCATGTTGCAACCATAAATCAACGGCTGGATTTATGTGCCATGTGGAAGTTAAGTTGAATGCATTGCGAGGGTTATTGTTGTAATAGTTACCTACAGTTTCAGGATTGTTACTATCGGTAATCTTACTTTTTGTGTATGTATAAGCAGCTTTAATATCCCATTCTGGAATAATGTTGTATTGCAAGGTAACTTCAGTGCCATATACTTTAGCTTTATTAGCATTGATACTACGAGAGCAACCGCGTGAAGCAGTACAATTGTTAGTTATAGATTCAGATGTAATCACATCTTTAATTTGATTATAAAAACCTGTCGCAGAAAGGTTTAATTTATCTGTAGGCTGAAAGTTAAAGCCTAGCTCGTAGTTTGTTGAAGTTTCAGGCTTTAAGTCTGGATTTCCAAAAATGTGAGTACGCCCTTGTGAGCGTAGATTAATAAGACCATCAAATAAATCTTTAGCTGAAGGAGCTTTGTAGCCGGTACTAACACCGCCTTTTATAGTCAGGATGTCATTAGTGTTCCAGACCAAATATGCTCGAGGGCTAAACTTTCCACCAAAACCCGAATGCTTTTCATAGCGAGTGCCATAAGTAAACATGAGATTTTCTAAGAGAGTCCACTCATCTTCTGCATAAATAGACCAAGAGTCTTTATCAAATTTTTCATTTCCTTTTGGATCATGAGCTGTAAGATTATCTTTGATAATTAATTTTTTATACTCAGCACCTGTTGTGATTTTATGGCTATCGAGTCTTGAAATTAAATGGGTATTAGCAATCAAGTCTTCATTTTTCAAAACTCGATCTGTACCAATTAATGGGTTGTTAATTTGTTGAGCTGGAAGGAATGCTTCTGTTGGGATTGTACGTCCCTTTGTTTCAGTCTCAGAAAGACTAATATAAGACTTCCAAACACCAAAATCATAATTACCATCATGGCCAAGTGAAATTTGAGAGCGATTAAATTTTAATTCGTTTTTATAACCAGCAGCTTTATTGAGTTCCTTGACCCAATCTAAGTCGCCTAATCTACTATCTTTGTTATCGTAGCTTTGACTTGTATGGAATGTATCTATCCAAAGTGAGTTTTTATCATCGGCTTGAAATGTGAGTTTACCACCAACATCATAATTGTGTGCTGTATTCGGGCGCGGATCTCGACTTGTAGAATTCTCAACGACACGATCAGAACCGCTACGATCAAAATAACTACCGCGTAGTTGTAAGCCTAGTTTATCGTTAATTAGTGGGCCATTAAGTAAAAAGCTAGTTTTCCACGAATCTGCTTCTGCTCCACTTTCCATAGCATTGCCACTAACAGTGATATTTCCATTCCATTCATCAGATATTTTCTTAGTGATGATATTAATGACACCTCCCATAGCATCTGAGCCATAAAGAGTTGACATAGGGCCACGGATGACTTCAATTCGCTCAATAGCGGACAGAGGGGGCATAAAACTGGTAGAAGTTTCTCCAAAACCATTTGGTGTTACATCTGTTGATGTTGTTTGACGACGACCATCGATGAGAATTAATGTATCATCTGCCGCCATACCGCGGATGCTAACATTTAGGCCACCTGTTTTTCCTACACCATTACGAACATCTACCCCAGGAATATCTACTAATAAATCTGCAATGCTAGTGGCATTTTTACGTTCAATATCTTCTCTTGTGACTACACTGATTGAAGCAGGTGCATCTTTAATTTGTTGTTCAAAACCAGATGCAGAAACTACGATTGTAGATAGTTGATGATTTTGTGTTTCTGTAGATGTTTCTGCAAAAACTGAAGTTGTCATTGCCCCAAGCAACGCGATAGATAAAGGGTGTAGGTTGAACTTACTCATAAAAGAATTCCAAAAATGGACGAGAAAAAAGACTTGAATAATAATTGTTCGCAATATTAACGATAAATATTATCATTTGCAATGAAATGTATACAAACGTATCTTGATTTCTTTCATAAGAAATATGAGCTAGTGCTTTGTACAAAGACTTTAACTAAAAGTGCTATAATCCTTTTTTTTGTATATCTTTAAATGTTGTCATATAATGTGGCACTTTTTAAAAAACTGTTATTTCCAATTATATCGAGGAAGCCATGCAAGTAACTTCTGAAGCGGTTTCGGGCGTTGCCCGTCGTTTAAACGTATCTGTACCGACGAGCCGTATTAATGAGCAATTTGAAGCTCGTTTGAAACGCACTGCCAAAACTGTAAAGATTAACGGCTTCCGTGCGGGTAAAGTACCTGTGAACGTTGTTCGCCGTGAATACGGTGCTGGTATTTATCAAGAAGTTGTTAACGACATTATTCGTGACACAGTTTTTGAAGCAATCCAACAAGAGAAAATTAACGCTGTTGGTATGCCAAACATTGATAAAACTGAAATGAAAGATGATGCTTTAGTTTATCAAGCAACTGTAGAAGTTTATCCTGAAGTTGATGTTAAATTTGACGGTTTAGAAGTTGAACGTAAAGCAACTGAAGTAAATGATAAAGATGTAGATCAAATGATCGAAAATCTTCAAAAGCAACGCGCTTCTTGGACTGAAACAAAAGGCATGGCTAAAAAAGACATGCAAGTAACTTTTGATTTCGAAGGTTCTGTTGATGGCGAGAAGTTTGAAGGTGGTTCTTCTGAAGACTTCAAACTAGTATTAGGTTCTGGTCGTATGATCCCTGGCTTCGAAGACGGTATCGTTGGTATGAAGAAAGGCGAAGAGAAAGTTATTGATGTAACTTTTCCTGAAGACTACCAAGCTGAAAACCTTGCTGGTAAAGCTGCTCAATTCAAAATTACGGTTAAGCTTGTTGAAAAACAAAAGCTTCCAGAAATTGATGCTGAATTCTTAAAAGTATTTGGTTTAACTGAAGAAGAAGGCGTTGAAAAACTTAAAGCTGACGTTCGTAAAAACATGGAACGTGAAGTTAAAAACGGTCTTCGCAACCAAGTTAAAGGTGCAACTTTTGATGCGCTTGTAGCTGCTAACGAAGTAGAAATTCCAGAGTCTATGTTGTCTCAAGAAATTGACCGTCAACGTCAACAAATGATTCAACAATTCACTCAACAGTTTGGTGCTCAAGGCGCTAAAGCATTTGACAGCAGCATGCTTCCAGATGACTTGTTCAAAGAACAAGCTGAAAAATCAGTTAAACTTGGCGTATTAGTAAGCCGCGTTTTAGCTGAAGCTAAAATTGAAGTAGATGCTGCTCGCGTTGAAGCTTACATTGCTGACATGGCTTCTTCTTACGAAGATCCAAACGAAGTAATTGAATTCTTCAAAAACGATGCGCAACAACGTCAACAAATTGAAGCTGTTGTATTAGAAGATCAAGTTGTAGATCATATTTTAGCATCTGCTAAAGTAACTGATACAAAAGTAAGCTATGAAGACTTATTGAAAGAGCAACAAGCTCGTCAACAAGGCTAATTTCTAGCTGAAAGAAAAAAGGCGCTTTAGGCGCCTTTTTTTATGAAAATGAATAATCGAAATCATTTTTATTTAATATGTCTGATGTAAAAAATCTACTATTTAAGCTCGAATATTTTGCAATTTTGATAAATATCCCTCATATTGTCGCTATGGGTTAACTCACAAAAAATTTAGGAATAAATAAACGTATGTATGTTCCAACAATTGAAAACGCTTTAGTTCCAATGGTGGTAGAGCAGTCATCTCGTGGCGAGCGTTCTTTTGATATTTATTCACGTCTTTTACGTGAACGCGTCATCTTTTTAACAGGTGAAGTTGAAGACAATATGGCGAACTTAATTGTTGCACAAATGTTGTTTTTAGAAGCTGAAAACCCAGATAAAGATATCCATTTATATATCAATTCACCAGGTGGTTCTGTAACTGCAGGTATGGCAATTTACGATACTATGCAATTTATTAAACCTGATGTTGTGACTTATTGTATGGGTCAAGCGGCATCAATGGGTGCATTCCTATTAAATGCTGGTGCAAAAGGTAAGCGTTATTGCCTTGAAAATGCACGTGTAATGATTCATCAACCACTAGGTGGTTTCCGTGGTCAAGCATCTGATATTGAAATTCACGCACGTGAAATTTTATTTATTAAAGAACGTTTAAACCGTTTAATGGCTGAACACAGCGGTCAAGATTATGAACGTCTTGCTAAAGATACAGATCGTGACAACTTCATGACTGCACAGCAAGCAAAAGAATATGGTTTAGTGGACGAAGTTTTATCTAAACGTCCATCAATTTAAAAAAGATTAGTTATTGGAGTAAATATGTCCGAACATCCTCAAGGACAAAAGCATTGTTCATTTTGCGGTAAAACGCAGTCTGAAGTCGGGAAACTGATTGCAGGCGAGGACGCATATATCTGTAATGAATGTGTGGACGTATGCCTAGATTTAGTTCAAACCAGTCAGCAAGTGGAATCAAGTGATTGGGCGACTAAGCCTTTACCAAAACCGCATGAAATTCGTGCTGCGTTAGATCAATATGTTATTGGTCAAGATGTTGCGAAGAAGACTTTATCTGTTGCTGTATATAACCATTATAAGCGTTTAAAAGTGCAAAATAGCGGTCAAAAAGCAGAAGATGGTGTTGAAATTTCGAAAAGTAACATCATGCTTGTAGGCCCAACGGGCTCAGGTAAAACATTACTTGCACAAACGCTTGCTCGTTTGCTTGATGTGCCTTTTGCAATGGCAGATGCAACTACGTTAACTGAAGCTGGTTATGTAGGTGAAGATGTTGAAAATATTGTTCAAAAGCTTCTTCAGAAAGCTGATTACGATGTAGAAAAAGCACAGAAGGGCATTATCTATATCGATGAAATTGACAAAATTACACGCAAATCTGAAAACCCATCAATTACACGTGATGTGTCTGGTGAAGGTGTTCAACAAGCTTTACTTAAAATGATTGAAGGTACAGTTGCTGCAATTCCGCCTCAAGGTGGTCGTAAGCATCCTCAACAAGAATTGATTCAAGTTGATACTTCAAACATCTTGTTTATTTGCGGCGGTGCATTTTCAGGTCTTGAGAAAATTGTGCAACAGCGTCAAGAAAAGGGTGGCATTGGTTTTACAGCAGAAGTGCGTAAAAAAGATGAAACTAAAAAGCTGTCTGATTTGTTCCGTCAAGTTGAAGCAACAGACCTTGTGAAGTTTGGTTTAATTCCAGAATTTATTGGTCGTTTACCTGTTATTGCAACACTCGATGAGCTTGATGAAGATGCTTTATTGCAAATTTTGACTGAGCCAAAAAATGCTTTAACGCGTCAATATAAATACTTATTCGACATGGAAAATGTAGATTTAGTATTTGAAGAGTCTGCTTTACGTGCGGTGGCGAAAAAAGCTCTTGAGCGTAATACAGGTGCGCGTGGTTTGCGTTCAATTTTAGAAAACTCTTTGCTTGAAACGATGTACGACTTACCAAGTCGTGAAGATGTTGGCACTGTTGTGGTGAATGAAGCGGTTATTAATGACAATGCTCAGCCAGAACTTAAAGCTGAGCGTCAACCTAAGCAAGATGAAGTTAAAGAAGATGTAAAAGCTGACCTTAAGTTAGTCAATAAATCGGCTTAATTGAGTTTTTGTATTAAAAAACGCGCCTGAAGGCGCGTTTTTTTATTTTAGCTCTTATTTATTGTTGTGCTAAGGGTTCAATAATTTTAATAATTTCTTTTTCATAATCTGAGTTTTTCATAGTTTGTGTTGCAAGATCTTCAATTGCTGTTTGAATTTCCATCATGGCTTGAGTACTTTTTTCGTTAATTGATTTACCTTCAGGTGTTGATAAAAACTTGTTATAAGCCTGAATTTCTTCTTCTGTATAAATGTTTTTAATAATTTTTTTTACAGTTGCTATTGCTTGAGGGCTCGTAATAGTTTTTTTTGTCATATCAAACATTTTTTGACTGAGCTTAAGTGAAATGGTTATTTCATTTGCATCTAATTCATTATTTGGAGAAATACTTTGAATAATTTATTCAGCTTGACTGTCAAAGTAGGGTTGTAGTTCATTAATAAATTTATTCAACGTGCTATTTAACTCACTCAGTTGAATAAATTTATTAATGGTTGAATCTGTTGCTGTAGCGGCATAAATGTTTATTGAGCCCAAAAAGCATAAGCTGAATAAAGTTGATTTTAAAATTGTTGAATATGTCATTTATCATTGCTCATCTTTCATTCTTATTAGTTGAATAGTAGCGTTTTGGGTAAGTAAAGCGAATGTCATTTTATGTCTTTAATCAAAAAAAATGCTACCGATCCGAAGAAAGGTAGCATTAGTATTACGGAGCTAAAACTTATTTAGCAGCATCCGTTACTGGAATTTTTCCAATTTTTGCTTGCCAAATTTTTGGTGCAGTTGCGTGAACAGATGTACCGTTTACGTCTACAGCAACAGATACAGGCATGTCTTTCACAACAAACTTGTAGATTGCTTCCATACCAAGGTCAGCAAATGCAACAACTTCTGCTTCACGGATTGCTTTAGACACTAAGTATGCAGCACCGCCAACAGCCATTAAATAAGTTGTTTGAGTATCTTTAATTGCTTCAATTGCAGAAGGACCACGCTCAGCTTTACCAATCATGCCGTAAAGACCAGTCGCTTCTAAAACTTGGCGAGTAAATTTATCCATACGTGTTGCAGTTGTTGGGCCAGCAGGACCAACTACTTCATCACCAACAGGATCTACAGGACCAACGTAGTAGATAAACTTACCTTTAAGATCTACAGGAAGTTCTTCACCATTATTCAACATATCAACCATACGTTTGTGCGCAGCGTCACGACCTGTATAGATGGTACCGTTAAGAAGTAATGTATCGCCTGGTTGCCAAGCATTCATCTCTTCTTGAGTAATGTTGTCTAAATCAACACGTTTAGAAGTAGATGAATCCCAAGTTACTTCAGGATAATCTTCAAGTTTAGGTGCAATAATATTTGCAACACCTGAACCATCTAATGTGAAGTGTGCATGACGAGTTGCAGCACAGTTAGGAATCATACCTACTGGTTTGCCCGCAGCGTGACATGGGTAATCTTTAATTTTAATATCTAGAACAGTTGTTAAACCACCAAGACCTTGAGCACCAATACCTAAAGCATTTACTTTCTCGAAGATTTCGATACGAAGTTCTTCAAGTTTGCTTTGCGGTCCACGACGAAGTAATTCGTCCATATTGATTTCTTCCATCAATGCTTCTTTTGCAAGCATCATGGCTTTTTCAGCAGTACCGCCAATACCAATACCTAACATGCCTGGTGGACACCAACCTGCACCCATTGTTGGAACAGTTTTAAGTACCCAATCTACAATTGAGTCAGATGGGTTAAGCATTGCAAGTTTAGATTTGTTTTCTGAACCGCCACCTTTTGCTGCAACAGTGATATCCACTTTGTTACCAGGAACAAGTTTGTGGTAGATCACTGCAGGGGTGTTGTCTTTCGTATTCTTACGACCAAATGCAGGGTCAGCAAGTACAGATGCACGAAGTACGTTAGAATTTTCTAAGTAACCTTGGCGTACACCTTCGTTAATCGCGTCGTCTAAGCTCATCGTTAAATCGAATTTAACGTCCATGCCCACTTCAACGAATACGTTTACAATACCAGTATCTTGGCAGATTGGACGATGTCCTTCTGCACACATACGAGAGTTAATTAAGATTTGTGCGATCGCATCTTTTGCAGCTTTGTTTTCTTCACGGTCATACGCACGGCTCATCGCTTGGATGAAGTCTTGTGGGTGATAGTATGAAATGAACTGAAGCGCATCTTTAACCGATGTGATCAAGTCATCTTGCTTGATAATAGTAGTCATACAAAAATCTCTTGAGCGGGCTGTTAGCTAGCGGGCTAAATTATAAGATAAAAAGCAGGTTTTGTGGGTGTTTTGATCAAGCTTTGGGCGAAAGTTTAATGTGTTGTCATAATTGTGATTTTCGCTGTCATATTTGATGGTTTTTTGATGCATTGATTGCCATATTTCATGCGGTATTTGTCATATATGACAGAGTTTAATGTGGATTTTGGTGGTAAGTTATTGAATTACATTGCTATAATAATGGTTTATTTGAATGTTTCATATTTGTCATATAACTGTCATAAAACTTTAAGATAATGTTCATATCAAAGTTAGAGTATGAAATTATGATTACAGCAGTTGTTTCAGTCGTTGGTTTTTCTATGTTTATCGCAGCAACGTGGTTCTACGGTCAGCAAGAAGATCAAGCTTAAGCTTTATCTTCTTTTTTTTTGCTTAAAATTTTATAAAAATAATATTCTTCTCAAATCTCAAATCTCAAATCTCAAATCTCAAATCTCAAATCTCAAATCTCAAATCTCAAATCTCAAATCTCAAATCTCAAATCTCAAATCTCAAATC